>JAXHTL010000179.1:3289-8205 GCA_034190095.1 Actinomycetota bacterium | reverse complement strand
GATCAGCGGTTCACCGCTGTGACATCGTCCAGTACTCACCGCGCCGGGCCAGCAGCTCGGCGTGACTGCCGCGCTCCACGATCCGGCCCGCCTCCATCACCAGGATGACGTCGGCGTCGCGGATGGTGGACAGCCGGTGCGCGATGATGAAACTGGTTCGGTCCCGGCGCAACTGCGCCATCGCATGCTGGATCAGCACCTCGGTACGGGTGTCGACCGAACTGGTGGCCTCGTCCAGGATCAGCAGCTGCGGCCTGGCCAGCACCGCGCGGGCGATGGTGATCAGCTGTCGCTCCCCGGCGCTGATGTTCGCCCCGCCGTCGCTGATCCGGGTGTCGTAGCCGTCGGGGAGCGTGTGGACGAAGCGGTCCACGTAGGCCGCCGCGGCCGCGTTCTCCACCTGCTCGCGAGTGGCGTCGGGGTGGCCGTAGGCGATGTTGTCGTACACCGTGCCGGCGAACAGCCAGGTGTCCTGCAACACCATCCCGATCTGGGAACGCAGCGAGGCGCGGCTCACCGAGGTGATGTCGACACCGTCGATCAGGATGCGGCCCGAATCGACGTCGTAGAACCGCATCAGCAGGTTCACCAGCGTCGTCTTCCCCGCTCCGGTCGGGCCCACGATCGCCACCGTCGAGCCGGGCTCGGCCACCAACGACAGATTCTCGATCACCGGTGTGTCGGGCAGATAGCCGAAGGACACCTGCTCGAACTCGACCCGACCGCGCCGCGCGGCGCCCACCGCGGGTAGGGCCGCCGGTGGATCGGCCGGCTCCTCCTCGGCGTCGAGCAGCTCGAAGACCCGCTCGGCGCTGGCCACTCCGGACTGCATGGTGTTGTACATGCCGGCGATCTGCGTCAGCGGCTGGTTGAACTGGCGGACGTACTGGATGAACGCCTGGATGCCGCCGAGGGTGATCTGACCGGTGGCCACCTGCAGGCCACCGACGACGGCGACCGCGACGTAGCTCAGGTTGCCGATGAACACCGTGGCGGGGGAGACCAGACCCGACAGGAACTGCGCGCCGAAGCTGGCGCGGTACACGTCGTCGTTGAGCGTCCCGAACGTCTCGATCGCGTTGGCCCGGTGGCCGTAGGTCTTGACCACCGTGAACCCGCTGTAGGTCTCCTCGATGTGGGCGTTGAGCTTGCCGGTGTTGGCCCACTGGTCGACGAACAGCCCGCGCGAGCGCCGCGCGATCGACCGCGTCACCCACAGCGACAACGGCACCGTGACCACGGTCAGCAGCGTCAACAGCGGCGAGATCGTCAACATCATCGCCAGCACCCCGACCACCGTGAGCACCGCGGTCAGCAGCTGGGTGATCGACATCGACAGCGACTGCTGGACGTTGTCGACGTCATTGGTGACCCTGCTGAGCACCTCCCCGCGATGGCGCGAGTCGAAGTAGCGCAACGGCAGCCGGTGCACCTTGTTCTCCACGTCGGAGCGCAGCTGGGCCATCGTCCGCTGCACCACCACGTTCAACAGCCGCGCCTGCAGCCAGACCATCAGCGCGGCAACCAGGTAGAGCGCCAGAGCCAGCGCCAGCGTGCGCGCCACGGCCGCGAAATCCACCCCTTGGCCGGGCACGACGTTCATCCCCGAGAGCAGGTCGGCGAAGGTGTCGTCGCCGCGCGCCCGGGCCGCCTCGATCGCCTGCTCTTTGCTCAGCCCCTCCGGCAGCTGACGGCCGATGACGCCGTTGAACAACAGGTCGGTGGCATGCCCGAGGATCCGCGGCCCGGCCACGCTGATCGCGATGCCGGCGATGCCCAGCAGCATCACCGCGATGGTCAGCCCGCGCTGCGGGGTCAGCCGCTTGAGCAGCCGGACCGCCGAACCGGCGAAGTCCCGGGACCGGACCTGGGGCGGTTCGTTGGCCCGCATCGGGCGCGCCATCGGTCCCGTCACGGTTCACCGGCCGACACCGACTGGGAATCGGCCAGCTCCCGATACGCCGAACAGGTGTGCAGCAGGTGCTCGTGCGTTCCGGCTCCCACCACCGATCCGTTGTCGACGACCACGATCTGGTCGGCCGTGGACACCGTCGAAATGCGTTGCGAAACCACGATGAACGTCGCGCCCCGGGCCGCGTCGGCCAGGGCCGCCCGAACCCGGGCGTCGGTGTGCACGTCGAGCGCGGAGAGGGCGTCGTCGAACAGGTACACCGGGGGACGGCGGATCACCGCGCGCGCGATGGCCAACCGTTGCCGCTGCCCGCCCGACAGGCTCATCCCGCCCTGCGCGATCCGCATCGCCAGACCGTCGGGGTGCGCGGCGATGAAATCGTCGGCGGCGGCCACCCGCAGCGCGGCCCACATCTCGTCCTCGGTGGCCTCGGCTTTCCCGAATCGCAGGTTGTCGGCCACGGTGCCGGCGAACAGGTAACCGCGCTGCGGGACCAGCCCGACGGCCGCCCACAACTGCTCGGTGTCGATATCGCGCACGTCCACCCCGTCGATCCGGACCGCACCGCCGGTGACGTCGTAGAGCCGGCAGATCAGCGCGATCAGCGTGGATTTGCCCGACCCGGTCGACCCGACGACCGCGGTGGTGGTTCCCGGCCGCGCCGTCAGCGAGACATGCTGCAGCACCGGCCGGTCGGCCCCCTCGTAGCTGAATGTGGCGTCGTCGAAGACGATCTCACCGGTGATGTGGGCCAACGGGGCAGGCTGTGCCGGGGTGGTGATCGCCGGGCTGGTGTCCAGGACCTCGGTGATCCGCTCGGCACACACCGAGGCGCGGGGGATGATCACCAGGATGAACGTCGCCATCAGCACCGCCATCAGGATCTGCATGAAGTAGGCCAGGAACGCGATCAACGAGCCGACCTGCATCTCCCCGGCGTCGATGCGCAGGCCGCCGAACCAGATCAGCGCCACGCTGGACACGTTGATCACCAGGGTGGTGACGGGCAGCATCAGCGCCTGCCAGCGCCCGGCGTCGAGCGCGGTGCCGGCCAGCGCCTGGTTGGCCTCGGCGAAGCGGTTGCGTTCGAACGGCTCCCGGGCGAACGCCCGCACCACCCGAAGCCCGGTGAGCTGTTCGCGCATCACCCGGTTGATCCCGTCGATCTGGCCCTGCAACCGCCGGAAGATCGGCAACAGATGAGACACGATCCAATAGTTGGCGAGCGCCAGCACCGGCACGCTGACCATCAGCAACCAGGACAACCCCGCGTTCTGGTGCACGGCCATCGCGATTCCACCCACCCCCATGATCGGGGCGGTGATGAGCATCGTGCAGGTCAGTTGGACCAGCAGCTGGATCTGCTGAACGTCGTTGGTGGTCCGGGTCAGCAGCGAGGGGGCACCGAACCGGGCGGTCTCCTCGGCCGAGAACCCGGTGACATGGACGAACATCGCCGCGCGCAGATCGCGCCCCACCCCCATGGCGGCACGCGAGCCGAAGTACACCGCTCCCACCGCGCACACCACCTGCAGCGCGGTCACCGCCAGCATCACCGCGCCGAGCTCGACGATGCGGCGCAGGTCGCCTTGCGCGACGCCGTCGTCGATGATCGCGGCGTTGACGGTCGGTAGATAGAGGGTCGCCAGTGTGCTGATCACCTGGAGCGCGGCGACCGTCGCGAGCAGTCCGCGATACGGCCGCACGTGCTGTCGCAGCAGCGCCCAGAGCATCCCGCTACTGTCGCACACCGCCCGCGTGTCGCCCGTGTTCGGCGTGCGTCGCTGAGAATTGGATAAAGGGGCTGGTCAATCGGCATGTCGGTGGTTGGGTCCGGGGGTGGCCGCTACAGTGCATGGCGTGACCCGCAGCTCCCACCGACATCGCCGCCACGCGCAGCGACTAGCCGTCGTTGCTGCAGCCATGGTTCCGCTGCTGGCCGCGTGCTCGGATTCCGAATCGCCATCACCCGAGGTTCCGGTCAGCCAGGCTCCGGAACAGAACATCTCGCACGGACCGTTCTTCCCGGAATGCGGCGGCATCAGTGACGAGGAGATGACCGAGCTGACCCAGGTCGCCGGTCTGGTCAACACCGCCAAGACCTCGGTGGGCTGCCAGTGGCTGGCCGGTGGCAGCATCCTCGGCCCGCACTTCTCGTTCACCTGGTTCCGGGGCAGCCCGATCGGCCGCGAGCGCAAGACCATGGAACTGTCCCGCACCAGCGTCGAAGACATCACCATCGAAGGCCACGACGGCTTCATGGGAATCAACGAGGACCCGACCATGGGCGTCAACCTGTGCGAGATCGGCGTGCAGTTCGGTGACGACTTCATCGAATGGTCGATCAGCTATGCCCAGGAACCGTTCCCGGATGCCTGCGAGGTGGCCACCGAGCTCACCCGCCAGTCGATTGTGAATTCCCGGTGAGCGCCCGACGCGCCCTCGCCGGCGCCATCTCCGCTCTGGTCGGTCTGCTGCTGCTCAGCGGCTGCACCCAGACCGTGCAGGGCACTGCGGCCACGGCGGGCTCGGGCAACGTGCCCCGCAACAACGACTCCGAGCGCCAGTACCCGAACCTGCTCAAGGAATGCGACGTCCTCACCGAGGACATCCTGGCCGAGACGGTGGGCGCCGACCCGCTCGACATCCAGAGCACCTTCGTCGGCGCGGTGTGTCGCTGGCAGGCCGCCAACCCGGCCGGGCTGGTCGACATCACCCGCTTCTGGTTCGAGCTCGGCAGCCTGGACCACGAGCGCCAGGTCGCCCAGGAGCTCAACTACGACACCGAGAACCGGTCCATCGCGGGCATCCAGTCGATCGTGATGCGGCCCAACGACCCCAACGGCGCCTGCGGCGTGGCCAGCGACGCGGCCGGGGTGGTGGGCTGGTGGGTCAACCCGCAGACGCCCGGGATCGACGCCTGCGGCATGGCGATCAAGCTGATGGAACTGACCCTGGCCACCCGCGCGTAGCGCGCGTGGCCGGATTGCGCGCTCAGCGCGCG
>JAXHTL010000179.1:0-3189 GCA_034190095.1 Actinomycetota bacterium | reverse complement strand
AGCGCGCGTGGCCGGATTGCGCGCTCAGCGCGCGATGTGAAAGTCCACCAGTTCGGCTCCGCCCAGCTCCAGTTCCGCCCAGGGCCGGGCCGTCCGCAGCACCGCGACCGCCGAGGTGGGGAACTTCTCCAGGATCGCCGCCGCGGTGGCACCCCGGCTGGTCTGCTCGTCGGCCAGCCCCAGCGCCAGCGCCGACATCACCGGTTCGTGCCCGACCACCAGCAGGGTCGCCGGCTCCGCGCTGCCCGCGAACCGGCGAGCCACCTCGTTGATCTCGTCGATGACCGTCCCCGGTGTCGACTCGTAGATCCGTTCGGCGAACTGCACCGGGGCACCGATCTTCGTGCGCTCCAGCGTCTGGCGGGTCCGGGTCGCGGTCGAACACAGCACCGCGTCGACCGGATCGACGTTCGCCCGGATCCAGTCGCCCACCAGCGCGGCCTCCCGGATACCGCGCTCGGCCAGCGGGCGGTCGTGGTCGGCCACCCCCGAGGGATAGTCCGACTTGGCGTGGCGAAGCAGCAGCAGCGTGCGCAGTCCCGCGGTCATCTGAACAACGGTAGGGCATGCCGGTCGGCATCCCAGGAGTTGTCGGAGCGCGGCAATACACTCGCGGTGCCCGGATCGACGGGCCGGCCCTCCAACCCCGGGAAGGACAGCCTGACATGCGCTTTCTGCACACCGCCGACTGGCAACTCGGCATGACTCGGCACTTCCTGAGCCCCGACGCCCAGCCGCGCTACTCGGCCGCGCGTCGCGCCGCGGTCGCCGGGCTGGGGGAGCTGGCCGCCGAGACGGGTGCCGAGTTCGTGGTGGTGGCCGGCGACGTGTTCGAGCACAACCAGCTCGCCCCGGACGAGGTCGGCAAGGCGCTCGAGGCGATGCGGGGCATCGGAGTACCGGTGTATCTGCTGCCCGGCAATCACGACCCGCTTGACGCCTCCTCGGTGTACACCAGCGCGTTGTTCACCGCCGAGCGGCCCGACAACGTGACCGTGCTGGACCGCCCCGGTGTCCACGAGGTGCGGCCCGGGCTGCAGCTCGTCGCGGCGCCGTGGTACTCGAAGGCACCGACCACCGACCTGGTCGGGGAGGTCGTCGACGACCTCGCCGCCGACGGTGTCACGCGCATCCTCGTCGGACACGGCGCGGTGGACATCCTGGTCCCCGACAAGGACCGCGCGTCCCTGATCCGGCTCGATGCGCTGCAGGCCGCCATCGATCGGGGTGCGCTGCACTATGTCGCGTTGGGTGACAAACATTCCCGGATGAGTGTCGGCGGCAGCGGACGGATCTGGTACTCCGGTTCACCGGAGGTGACGAACTACGACGACATCGAACCCGACCCCGGACATGTGCTCGTCGTCGACATCGACGAGTCCGACGAGCGCCGCCCGGTGCACGTCGACTCCGCCCGGGTCGGGCGGTGGCGGTTCATCTCGCTGCGCCGGTCGGTGGACGACGGCCGTGACGTCGCCGACCTCGACGTCAACCTCGATCTGATGCCGGACAAGGAGCACACCGTCATCCGGCTGGGTCTCGTCGGATCGCTGACCGTCACCGACCGCGCCGCGCTGGACGCGTGCGTGGACCGCTATGCCCGGTTGTTCGCGGCGCTGGTGCCGTGGGACAAGCACACCGACATCGCCGTCGTGCCCGCCGACGGGGAGTTCGACGACCTCGGTATCGGCGGGTTCGCCGCCGCTGCCGTCGACGAGCTTGTCGCCACCGCGCGCACCGATGGCACCGAGGCCGACGACGCACGGGCCGCGCTGGCACTGCTGCTGCGGCTGGCCGACGGGAGCGCGGCATGAAGCTGCACCGGTTGACACTGACCAACTACCGCGGAATCACCCACCGCGACATCGAGTTCCCCGACCACGGTGTGGTGGTGATCAGCGGAGCCAACGAGATCGGCAAGTCCTCGATGCTCGAGGCGCTCGACCTGCTGCTGGAGGCCAAGGACCGGTCGACCAAGAAAGAGGTCAAGCAGGTCAAGCCCACGCACGCCGACGTCGGTGCCGAGGTGACCGCCGAGATCTCTACCGGCCCTTATCGATTCGTGTACCGGAAACGCTTTCACAAGCGCCCGGAGACCGAGCTGACGGTTCTCGGGCCGCGGCGGGAGCAGCTCACCGGGGACGAGGCGCACGAGCGGGTGCGGGCCATGCTCGCCGAGACGATGGACGTCGACCTCTGGCAGGCGCAGCGGGTGCTGCAGTCGGCCTCCACCTCCGCTGCGGACCTGTCCGGTTCTGATGCGCTGTCCCGGGCCCTCGACGTCGCCGCCGGCGAGATCGACGAGGCAGCCGCCGGCGCAGGCGCCGTCGACTCGCTGCTGATCGACCGCATCGACGCCGAATACCGCCGCTACTTCACCACCACCGGACGGCCCACGGGCGAGTGGTCGGCCGCGACGGCGCGACTGCGCAGCGCCGACGAACAGGTCGCCCGCTGCGCGGCGGCGGTCGCCGAGGTCGACGAGGCGGTCCGGCGGCACGTCACGCTGACCGAGGAGTCGACGGCGCTGCAGGCCCAGTGTGGCAGCGCTGCAGAGCAGCTCGCGGCGGCGCAGGTGGCAGCCGACGCCGTCGAATCGCTGCGCGGTGAGCTCCAACGAGCACGTGTCGTCGCCGAGGCGGCGGCCTCGAAGCACTCCGCGTCGCTGACCGCGCTCACCGACCGGCGCCGCGCCCGCGCCGACATCGACGAGCGCACCGAGACGGTGGCCCGTCTGCTGGCCGAGTCCGATGCGGCGGCCGAGGAATTAGCGGCCTCGGCGGAGGTGCAGGAGGACGCCGAGGCGGCCGCCGGTGCTGCCCGGTCGGCACTCGAGGCGGCGCGGGAGCGCGTCGAGACGGCGCGTGCTGCCGTGCAACGGTTGACCGACCGGGAGGAAGCCGATCGCCTGGCCGGCCGGCTGGCCGAGGTGGAGCGACATCAACTCGAACTCGACGAGGTGCAGCGCGAGCTCGCCGCCGTCACCGTCACCCCGGCGCTCATGGCGGCCATCGAGGACGCCGGCGCCGTCCTCGACCGCGCCACCGCTGCCGCTGAACAAGCCTCGGCGCAGGTCGAATTGGTGGCCGAGACCGAACTCGAGGTGGTGATCGGCGCCGAACGGGTGTCGCTGCGGGCGGGCGAGCGCTGGTCGTCGGGGATCACCGGGCCCGCCGGCGTGGTGGTGCC
>JAXHTL010000178.1:0-10145 GCA_034190095.1 Actinomycetota bacterium | reverse complement strand
CGAACGCGCCGGGTCGTCCAGACAGCTGCCGTCGTCGAGCGCGAACGCCTGTTTCTTGATGGGCGACTGGACGGTCGGCCGGCCGGCGCGGTCACCGACGATTCCGCGCGACATGACCGCCGCCCCGGAGAACGGGTCGATGTTGCCGACCGCGTGGACGGAGCCGTCGTCGAGGCGGAACAACGCGGCCTGCCCGCCGTCGGGCAACAGCACCCCGACCCCCCGGTTGGGCATCAGCCGGTCGTAGGGACATGCCGTCGTCCATACGGTGACGTCGTTGAGCAGCGTCATCCTCGCTAGCCTCCTACCTTCGGCATGCCGATGTCGGTGGGGACGCGGCGGCCCGAGCGCTCGGTGAAGGCCACCGTCGGATCGACGACGTCCGGGGCGTTGACGAACGAGACGAACCGCGACAGCTTGTCCGGGTCCTCCAGCACGCCCTTCCACTCGCACGCATAACCTTCGACGTGGCGTTCGATCGCGGCCTCGAACTCCGCGGCCAGGCCCAGCGAGTCGTCGCACACCACCTCACGCACATGGTCGAGGCCGGTCTCCTCCACCCAGGGCGCGGTGCGCTGCAACCGATCCGCGGTGCGGATGTAGAACATCAGGAACCGGTCCACGTAACGCACCAGGGTCTCGTCGTCGAGGTCGCCGGCCAACAGCTCGGCGTGGCGCGGGGTCATGCCGCCGTTGCCACCGACATAGAGGTTCCAGCCGTTCTCGGTGGCGATGACGCCGACATCCTTGCCGCGCGCCTCGGCGCACTCCCGCGCACACCCCGAGACCCCCATCTTGATCTTGTGCGGGGCACGCAGGCCGCGGTAGCGCAGCTCCAGGTTGATGGCCATCTGCACCGAATCCTGCTGGCCGTACCGGCACCAGTCGGTGCCCACACAGCTCTTCACGGTGCGCAGCGCCTTGCCGTAGGCGTGCCCGGACTCCATGCCGCCCTCGACCAGGCGCCGCCAGATCTCGGGCAGCTGGTCGACCCTGGCGCCGAACATGTCGATGCGCTGGCCGCCGGTGATCTTGGTGTAGAGGTCGAATTCCTTGGCGATCTGCCCGATCAGGATCAGATGCTCGGGGGTGATGTCGCCGCCGGGCACCCGGGGCACCACCGAGTAGCTGCCGTTGCGCTGGATGTTGGCCAGGAAATGGTCGTTGGAGTCCTGCAGCGAGGCCTGCTCGCCGTCGAGGATGTGATCCGAGCTCGTCGAGGCGAGGATCGAGGCCACGACGGGTTTGCAGATGTCGCAACCCTTTCCGGTGCCGTAGCGCTCGACCAGCCCGGAGAAGGTGCGGATCTCGGTGGCGCTGATGATCTCGAACAGTTCGGCGCGCGACTGGCTGAAGTGTTCACACAGCGCCTTGGACTGTTCGACGCCCTGCGCCTCGAGCAGTTGCTTGAGCAGCGGCACGCACGACCCGCAGGAGGTACCCGCCTTGGTGCAGCTCTTCAGCGCGGGCACGTCGTGGCACCCCTCGCCGATGGCCGCGGTGAGATCTCCCTTGGTGACGTTGTTGCACGAGCAGATCTGCGCGGCCGCCGGCAGCGCCCCGACACCGAGACCCGACGACCCGCCCTCGGATCCGGCGGGCGCGATCAGCCCCAGCGGGTCTCCCGGGAGCGGCTCCCCGACCATCGGACGCAGCACGCCGTAGGCCGACGCGTCACCGACGAGAATGCCGCCGAGCAGGGTCTTGGCATCGTCGGAGAGCACCAGCTTGGCGTAGGTCTGGCCGACCGCGTCGTTGATCGCCACTTCGAGGCAGTCCGGGGTCTGCCCCATCGCGTCGCCGAAGCTCGCGACATCGACACCGAGCAGCTTGAGCTTGGTGGACATATCGGCTTCGGGGAACTCGGCCGCGCCCCCCAACAACCGGTCGGCGACGACCTCGGCACTGGTGTAACCCGGCCCCACCAGGCCGTAGCAGCGGCCCTCCACGGCCGCGACCTCGCCGATCGCGTAGATGCCCGCGGCGGGTGGATCCACCACCGCGCAACCGGTGTCGGTGAGCACGCCGCCGCGTTCGGCGATCGCCAGCCCAGCAGCACGGGCGAGTTCGTCGCGAGGGCGCACCCCCGCGGCGAACACCACGACACCCGCCTCGACCGTGGCGCCGTCGCTCAGGGTGACCCGCACCGCACCGTCGTCGGCGGACTCGATCCGCTCGGTACCGACACCGGTGTGGACCTCGATGCCGAGGTCGGTGATCATCCGGGCCAGCAGCGCACCGCCGGCCTCGTCGAGCTGCTGAGCCATCAGCCGGGGCGCCATCTCGACCACGTGCGCGGTCATGCCGAAGCCGCGCAGGGCGTTGGCGGCCTCGAGTCCGAGCAGCCCACCACCGATCACCACGCCGGCGGCCGGTTTCCCGGCCGCGACGGCGCGCGAGGCGTCGGCGCGGATCGCGTCGAGATCGTCGAGGGTGCGATAGACATGGCAGGGCGCCAGATCGTGGCCGGGAACCGGCGGCACGAACGCATAGGACCCCGTCGCCAGCACCACCGCGTCGTAGTCGAACCGTTCGCCGTCGTCGGTCGTCACCACCTTGGCGTCCGGATCGAGCCCGGCCACCCGGGCGCCCAGCCGGACGTCGACGAGCGGGTCGCCGGAGTAGTCGTTTCCGGGCAGGGCGAGCCGCGCCCGGTCCCAGTGCTCGGTGTAGCCGGTGAGGCCGACCCGGTCGTAGGCGGCGTCGCGTTCCTCGGCCAGGACGGTGATACGCCACCTGCCCTCGGCGTCACGCGATCGCAGGGCCTCGACGAAACGGTGGCCGACCATCCCGTGGCCGACGACCACGACATGTGAAGTAGCAGCCATGCCGGTCAGGCTATGGAGGCGATATTGCCTCGATGTCGCCTCGTGTGAAGCGGCCATCACAGTGTGCTCACGCCCTGCGCAGCCGGGCTGTGAGGCCGTTCGCTGACAGCGAACGGCCTGGCGGAACATGAGTGCCCCAGACTCAAGTTCTATCGGGTGGAGGTACCGGCGCAGCAGCCGGTCACGACTCGAGGAGATGAACGATGGGAAACACGACTCCGGCTGTATCACTGTGGTCGCGGCCGGCGCTCACGCCGTGGAACACCGACCGCTGGGTCCGTGAGTTCTTCGGCCCCGCCACCGCCAGCGCCTGGGGCACCGACGGCGGCCCGGGTGTCCACCCTGCCGTGGAGGTCCACCGCGACGGCGACGACGCGGTGATCCGGGTCGATCTGCCCGGCGTCGACGTCGACAGGGACGTCACCGTGGAGGTGGACAAGGGCCGGCTCGTCATCCGCGGCGAGCGCCGCGACGAACGGTCCGAGGAGCGCCAGGAAGACGGCGGCGTACGCCGGATCAGCGAGGTGCGCTACGGATCCTTCCACCGCTCGTTCGGCTTGCCCACCCACGTCACCGGCGAAGCCGTTTCGGCCGGCTACGACGCGGGCGTGCTGACCGTACGGGTGGCCGGGGCCCACAAGGGTTCCGAGGCCCAGCGCATCGCGATCGACAGCAAGTAGCCGTCACGGCGAGAACCGGTGGGAGCCTTCGTGGCCCCACCGGTTCCGTCGTCGCGTCGAGACTGCGTCCAGGGCGACGAAACGTGAGAAACCCCCGCCGCCAGCGCAGCCTGAACGATGCACTCGGCCGCTGGGTCAGGCCCAGCGGGCCAGGATCTCGGTGGCCCGCTTGGCCAGTGCCGCCTGCCACAGCGGCCCGAAGCTGATCCGCGCCACCCCCAGCGGCCCGTAGGAGCGCGGGTCGGCGGTGTCCGGCGCGGCGATCGCGTTCACCGGCAACGGGAGCTCGGCGGCCAACCGCCGCAACGTCTCCGGGTCATGGAAGCCGACCGGGTACAGCACGTCGGCGCCCGCCTCGGCGGCATGCCGGAGCCGGGCGATGGCGCGGTCCACCCGGTCGGCCTCGTCCCCGTCGGCCCGCAGGAACAGGTCGGTCCTGGCGTTGATCACCACGTGCACACCGGTCGCGTCCGCAGCGGCGCGCAGGGCGCCGACGAGCTCGGCGTGCTCGCCGGCCGGACGCAGCCGCCGGCCCTCACTGTGCACGGTGTCCTCGATGTTGCACCCGACCGCACCCACCGCGAGCAGTCCGTCGATCAGCCGGGTCGGCGCCTCGCCGTAGCCCGACTCGATGTCGACCGACACCGGCACGTCCACCGCGGCGGTGATCTGGGCGACCCGGGTGAGCAACTCGTCGAACGTCATCCCCTCGTTGTCGGGGCGGCCGATCGAGTCGGCCACCGGATGGCTGCCGACCGTGAGAGCGGCGAACCCGGCGTCGACGGCCAGCCGGGCCGACCACGCGTCCCAGACCGTGGGCAGCACGACCGGATCGCCTGGCCTGTGCAAGGCCAGGAACGTCTGTGCGGGCTGGCCCAGTCCCTCGTGACCCAATCGTCTTCCTTCGCACGTCATAGTGATCCGTCTCACCTTTTTTTCGGTGATGTGGCTAGCATCGAGTGTCGTAGTGTGATTCCCGACACCCTTCAGCCCAAGGAGGTCACTTGTCCAGCACCACCGAACTCGCCGAGCTTCACGATCTCATCGGAAACCTCCGGCGGTGCGTGACATCGCTGGCGTCGCGATACGGGGACAGCCCTGGCACCCGCCGCATCGTCAATGACGCCGAGCGCATCCTCAACGATATCGACCGACTCGACATCGACGCAGAAGAACTGGAGTTGGCCCGCGGGGTGACCCGCCACCAGCATGTCGCGGAGCGGATCCCGATCCCGGATACGCAATACGACACCGACTTCTGGCGCGGCGTCGACGACGAAGGACTCGGCGGGACGCGCTGAACCCGGTGCGCCAGGGGGCGCACCGGGTACGTGGGACAGAAGAACATCGAAAGGCAAATGTGAGCGCACCCGCCGCCGACCGCAACGCGACCGGCGTCTTCTCGCCTGGCCGTGCCCAGATCTCGCAGCGCACCCTCCGCACCGACAACTGGTGGAAGTCGCCGGTCATCATCGACCTCGGCTTCGCCGCGTTCATCATCTACGCGACGGTGCGGGCGTTCATGCAGAAGTGGTACTACGTGCCGGACTACCACTACCTGACGCCGTTCTACTCACCGTGCGTCAGCACCGGGTGTCTTCCCGAGTCCAGCCACTTCGGCCAGTTCCTGCCCGACGTCTGGTGGCTGCCCTACGCGGCGCTGTCGCTGCCCTTCCTGCTGCTGTTCCGGCTGACCTGCTACTACTACCGCGGCGCCTACTACCGCACGGTCTGGCAGGCGCCCACCGCCTGCGCGGTCGCCGAACCGCACGCCACCTACACCGGTGAGACCCGCTTCCCGCTGATCATCCAGAACACCCACCGGTACTTCTTCTACATCGCCGCGATCATCTCGGTGATCAACACCTACGACGCGATCATCGCCTTCCACTCCCCCAGCGGATTCGGATTCGGTTTGGGCAACATCGTTCTCGTGACCAACGTGATCCTGCTGTGGGCCTACACGCTGTCCTGTCACTCCTGCCGGCACGTCGCCGGCGGCCGGCTCAAGCACTTCTCCAAACACCCTGTGCGGTATTGGCTCTGGACGCAGATCAGCAAGATCAACACCCGCCACAAGATGTTCGCGTGGATCACCCTGGGCACCCTGATGTTCACCGACTTCTACGTCATGGCGCTGGCAGCCGGGTGGTTCCCCGATCTGCGATTCATCGGCTGACAACTTAATCCAAGGACTAGTGAGGGTTTTTCTTCTATGAGTGAGCTGGAACGGCACGAGTACGACGTCGTCGTCATCGGTGCCGGCGGTGCCGGACTGCGCGCGGTGATCGAGGCCCGCGAGCGGGGCCTGCGGGTCGCGGTGGTGACCAAGTCGCTGTTCGGCAAGGCGCACACGGTGATGGCCGAGGGCGGCTGCGCGGCCGCGATGCGCAACGTCAACACCAAGGACTCCTGGCAGGTGCACTTCGGTGACACCATGCGCGGCGGCAAGTTCCTGAACAACTGGCGGATGGCCGAACTGCACGCCCAGGAGGCGCCCGACCGGGTCTGGGAACTCGAGACCTACGGGGCGCTGTTCGACCGGACCAAGGACGGCAAGATCAGCCAGCGCAACTTCGGCGGGCACACCTACCCGCGGCTGGCCCACGTCGGCGACCGCACCGGCCTGGAGATCATCCGCACCCTGCAGCAGAAGATCGTCTCGCTGCAGCAGGAGGACAAGGCCGAACTGGGCGACTACGACGCGCGGATCAAGGTCTTCCACGAGACCTCGATCACCGAGCTGATCCTCGAGGACGGCAAGATCGCCGGCGCGTTCGGCTACTACCGCGAGACCGGGAAGTTCGTGCTGTTCGAGGCGCCGGCCATCGTGCTGGCCACCGGCGGGATCGGCAAGTCGTTCAAGGTGTCGTCGAACTCCTGGGAGTACACCGGCGACGGGCATGCCCTGGCGCTGCGTGCCGGCTCGGGCCTGATCAACATGGAGTTCATCCAGTTCCATCCCACCGGGATGGTCTGGCCGCTGTCGGTGAAGGGCATTCTGGTCACCGAGGGTGTCCGCGGCGACGGCGGGGTGCTGAAGAACTCCGAAGGCAAGCGCTTCATGTTCGACTACATCCCCGACGTCTTCAAGGGCCAGTACGCCGAGACCGAGGAAGAGGCCGACCAGTGGCTCAAGGACAACGACTCGGCCCGGCGCACCCCTGATCTGCTGCCGCGTGACGAGGTGGCCCGCGCGATCAACGAAGAGGTCAAGGCCGGCCGCGGCAGCCCGCACGGCGGCGTGTACCTCGACATCGCCTCGCGCATGCCCACCGAAGAGATCAAACGCCGGCTCCCGTCGATGTATCACCAGTTCATCGAGCTCGCCGAGGTCGACATCACCAAGGACGAGATGGAGGTCGGGCCCACCTGCCACTACGTGATGGGCGGCATCGAGGTCGACCCGGACACCGGCGGCGCGGCCACACCCGGCCTGTTCGCCGCCGGGGAGTGCTCCGGGGGCATGCACGGCTCCAACCGGCTCGGCGGCAACTCGCTGTCCGACCTGTTGGTGTTCGGCCGGCGCGCCGGGGTCGGCGCCTCGGACTACGTCCGGGGTCTCTCCGAGCGGCCGACGGTGTCCGATTCCGCGCTCGAGGGTGCCCAGCAGCTGGCGCTGTCGCCGTTCGAGCCCAAGCCCAACCCGGAGAATCCGTACACGCTGCACGCCGAACTGCAGCAGTCGATGAACGACCTGGCCGGCATCATCCGCAAGCAGGGTGAGCTCGAGGAGGTCCTGGTCAAGATCGACGAGCTCAAGAGCCGCTATGCGAACGTGAGCGTCGAGGGTGGTCGCGTCTTCAACCCGGGCTGGCACCTGGCCATCGACATGCGCAACATGCTGCTGGTCAGCGAGTGCGTGGCCAAGGCCGCGCTGCAGCGCACCGAGAGCCGCGGCGGACACACCCGCGACGACTTCCCGCAGATGGATGCGAAGTGGCGCAACAAGCTGCTGGTCTGCAAGGTGGCGCACGACGCGGCGGCCACCCAGGGCATCTCCGAGGTTCCGGCGGTGACCGTCACCGCCGAGCCCCAGGTACCGATGCGGCCGGACCTACTCGGCTGTTTCGAGCTGTCCGAACTCGAGAAGTACTACACCGACGAGGAACTCGTCGAGCACCCGCAACGGAAGGGCTGAAGCAATGAGTGCCTATGAAGCGAACATGCGGGTGTGGCGCGGCGACGTCGACGGCGGCGGCCTGCACGACTATCAGGTCGAGGTCAACGAGGGCGAGGTCGTGCTCGACATCATCCACCGGCTGCAGGCCACCCAGACTCCGGATCTGGCGGTGCGGTGGAACTGCAAGGCCGGTAAGTGCGGCTCCTGCTCGGCCGAGATCAACGGCCGTCCCCGGCTGATGTGCATGACCCGGATGTCGACGTTCGATCCCGGCGAGACGGTGACGGTGACCCCGTTGCGGGCGTTCCCGGTGATGCGCGATCTGGTCACCGACGTGTCCTTCAACTACGAGAAGGCGCGCGAGATCCCGTCGTTCACGCCGCCGAAGGATCTGCAGCCGGGCGAGTACCGGATGGCACAGGAGGACGTGAACCGCTCGCAGGAGTTCCGCAAGTGCATCGAGTGCTTCCTGTGCCAGAACACCTGCCACGTGGTGCGTGACCACGAGGAGAACAAGGAAGCGTTCTCCGGGCCGCGCTACCTGATGCGCCAGGCCGAGCTGGACATGCATCCGCTCGACGTGCACGGCCACCGCGCCGAGCAGGCCCAGGAGGAGAACGGCCTGGGCTTCTGCAACATCACCAAGTGCTGCACCGAGGTCTGCCCCGAGCACATCAAGATCACCGACAATGCGTTGATCCCGATGAAGGAGCGCGCGGCCGACCGCAAATACGATCCGATCGTGTGGCTGGGAAACAAACTGTTCCGGCGATGAAACCCGCCGACACCGACACCGAACGGGGCGTGGTGCGCTCGCCCGGGACGCGGGACAGCGTCGGCGTCGCGGGGTCGCTCGCGACCAGGGGCAGCGCCGGGGTGGCCGGCTCGATCGCCACCGCCGGCAGTGCCGGGGTGGCCGGCTCGATCGCCACCGCCGGCAGTGCCGCGGTAGCCGGCTCGATCGCGACGGCCGGCAGCGCCGGCGTCGCCCGGTCGATCGCCACCGCCGGCAGCGCCGCGGTCGCCGCCAGCATCCTGACCGTGCTGTCGATCGCCTGCGCGGGCTGCATGGCATGCCTGGGCTGCATCGCCTGCCTGCGCTGCACGGCGTGCCTGGGCTGCGTCAACTGCGAACGCTGCGTCGGCTGCGTCGGCTGCGTGAACTGCTCGGGGCTGACCAACGCCGTCGGCCTGCGCAACGTGCACGCCGCCTGACCCCCGCGAATCGGGCGCGGAATGCGCCCCCCAGGGTGCTCCAGCGCGCCGGATTCGCTCTCCACACCGGGGTATGGAACCCGGGTGTGGGGGTACGCTTCGAGTAGCAGCCAGTCAACGACGAAAGGCAGCACAGTGTCGCTTCAGGAACCTCAGAGCATCAACGACATTCGCACCGCGATCCGCGAACTGAGCGCCCGTGCCGAACTCGCCCGCAAAGAGGGGCGCAACAACGACGCCACCGAACTCGACCAGCGGGTGGCCGGCTACCGCGAAGAACTCAGCGCCCGCCCCTGACGCCCTGCCGGTCAACCACCCAGTCGCCGAAATGCGCTGCGGTGGAAGACGATCGGTGCCACATCCGGGTTGACGGTGATGTCGTGGACCCGGAGTACGACGATGGTGTGGTCACCCGCCGGCACCAACTGCTCGATGGAGCTCTCCAGCCAGACGCTGGTGCCGTGAACCAACACCGCGCCGCGTTCGGTCGATGACGTCTCCAGGCCGGCGAACCGGTCGCCGGTCTTGGCGGCCAGGGTTCGCGCGGCCCCGTCATGGGCCTCACCGAGCACGCTGATCCCCAGGTAGGGCGCGTCGGCCAGGGTGGGCCAGGTGGTCGACGAGTTCTGCACGCAGAACGACACCAGGGGCGGGTCCAGTGACACCGGAACGAAGGTGCTGGCGGCCAGCCCCACCCGGGTGCCGGCGACCTCGGCTGCGATCGCGATGACCCCGGAAGGGAAGTGACCGAAAGCCTCCCGCAGCGTCAACGGGTCGAAGTGGGTGTCCGGGCCGGCGTGTGAACCGCTCATCGCCACCATCATCGCACGCGGGCCCCGGACGGTACCCTGACGCCCATGCCGAACTCGTGCGTGTGCCGCGGGCTGCCCGCAGGCGCCCACCGGCCGGACCCGGCCGCCGCCCAGGCACACGGCTAGGCAGGCACCCGAACCACGATGTGGATCACGCTTCTGGCGATGGCCGTTGCGGTCAGCCTGGAACCGTTCCGGATCGGCATGACGGTGGTCATGATCAACCGGCCCCGGCCGGGTCTGCAGCTCCTGGCCTTCCTGCTCGGCGGATTCGCGATGGGGGTCACCGTGGGCACGATCGTGCTGTTCGTGCTGCGACCGGCGCTCGGATCGACCCACGTCACCCTGCCGCGGGTGCAGATCGTGGTGGGCGCGGTGGTGCTGATCAACGCCGCCCTGGTGGCCACCGGCGTGCTCGGGCGGCGCCGCGACGACGGCACCCCCGGCCTGGCCGCACGCCTGGTGGCGCCGCTGGTGCAGCGGGCCC
>JAXHTL010000177.1:0-10265 GCA_034190095.1 Actinomycetota bacterium | reverse complement strand
AGTCCGTGGACGTGGCCGGTCTGGCCACGGATCACTGCGTGAAGGCGACCGCGGCCGATGCCGTCGCGGCCGGCTTCACCACCCGGGTGCTGCTCGGCCTGACCGCCGGGGTGTCCCCCACCACCACCGCGGCGGCCGTCGACACGCTGCGCGCCGCCGGTGTGGCCGTCGCCTGAGGACGCCTGCTCAGCGCTTGCGCCCGGACACCAGCAGATACTCCCACTGCATCGTCGGCGTCGCCGCGGACCCCGCCAGCGCGCGATCGCCGAGGTCGGCCAGTTCGGCGTCCAGCGCGGCGACACGCTCCGGATCGCCGGCGATGTTGCGGTAGGCCGTGATCGTCGGTCCGTAGTTGGCCTTGAAGTAGTCGCGGAACGCGGCGCCGGTGGGAAAATGCGTCACCGCCAGTTCGGCGCGTCGGGCCGTCACGTCGACCCGGTCACCCAGCAGGGTCCGCAGGTGGTCCTCGTCGCCCCACAGCGGTGGCGGTGAGACACCCGGCGGCGGGGCCGCGACGTAGGGCTTCATGGTCGCGAACATCTGGCCGATGAAGCCCGTCGGTGTCCAGCTGATCACCCCGATCCGGCCCCCCTGCCTGCACACCCGCACCAGCTCGTCGGCAGCGGCCTGGTGGTGCGGGGCGAACATCACCCCGATGCTCGACACCACCACGTCGAACTCGCCGTCGGCGAACGGCAGGTGCTCGGCGTCGGCCTCGCGCCATCGCAGTGTGGCGCCGCGCTGCTCGGCAACCGCGCGCCCGGCGACGAGCAGCTCCGGTGTCAGATCGCTGGCGATGACGGAGGCGCCGGTCAGAGCGGCCGGGATCGCGACGCTGCCGGTGCCGGCGGCGACATCGAGGACGCGGTCGCCGGCGGCGATGCCGGTCGCCTCGACCAGCACCGGGCCCAGGGGTGCGACCACGTCGGCGACGATCGCCGGATAGTCGCCTGCCGCCCACATCGCCCGGTGCCGGGCGGCCAGGGTCGGTTCGACGGTGTCGGTGTTCATGGTTTCTCCTTCGACGGTCGGTCCTGATCAACGGTCCCCCGACCGACTGCGGCACTTCCAGTCGCAGATCTGTACCGCCACCGGTTCTGCATCTGTACTAGCCAAACCGGCCGGTCAGCGGTGTACTCGACACCGAGGAGGAATCGATGGCGTCGTACGGTCAGTTCTGCCCGGTGGCCAAGGCCATGGAGTTACTCGACGAACGCTGGACGCTGATCGTCGTGCGGGAGTTGCTGCTGGGAAGCAGGCACTTCAACGAGCTGCGGCGCGGGGTGCCCAGGATGTCTCCGGCGTTGCTGTCCAAGCGCCTGCAGACCCTGACCCGCGCCGGCGTGGTGAGCCGCACCGAGACCGCCGGTCGGACCACGTACACGCTGACCGAGTGCGGCCGTGAACTCAGCGGTGTCGTCGAGGCTCTCGGTGCGTGGGGAGTGCGCTGGATCGGCGAGCTCGGCGACGAGGATCTCGATCCCCATCTGCTGATGTGGGACATTCGCAGGACGGTGCCGATCGAGTCCTGGCCGCGGTCGCGCACCGTGTTGACGTTCCGGCTTTCCGGGGTGGCGCCCAAGTCGTCGGCCTGGTGGCTGGTGGTCGCCGACGGTGAGGCCGACGTCTGCGAGTTCGATCCCGGCCACGATGTCACGGCGACCGTGTCGAGCGGTCTGAGGACGCTGACCCGGATCTGGCGTGGCGACCTGTCCTGGTCGCAGGCGTTGGGCGACGGGTCGGTCGAGATCAGCGGCCCGGCCGAGGTGCGCCGGGCGGTGCCGGCCTGGCTCGGCCAGTCCAGCCTGGCCGCGGTGCCCCGCCCGGTCTGACCCGTGCGGGTATCCGTGTGACACACCCGACGGTTGCGCTGCCCGCCGGTTGGGCATCCCCTATCGTCCAAGATCCATTCATAGTCCGAGGAGGACTGCCTTGACCGAGATCGCCAGCTCACCGGGCAATGTCATGGCTCTGGAGCTGTGGCCCGGCAAGGCTTATCCGCTCGGCGCCACCTACGACGGCTACGGCACCAACTTCGCGCTGTTCAGCGAGGCCGCCGAGACGGTCGAGCTGTGCCTGTTCGACGCCGAGGGAGTCGAGACCCGGATCACCCTGCCCGAGGTGGACGGCTTCGTCTGGCACGGCTTCATCCCCAACATCGAGCCTGGCCAGCGTTACGGATACCGGGTGCACGGCCCCTACGACCCCGGCGCCGGGGTGCGCTGCAACCCGAACAAGCTGCTGCTCGATCCCTATGCCAAGGCCATCGACGGGACGTTCGACTGGAACCAGTCGCTGTTCAGCTACAACTTCGGCGACCCGGACAGCCGCAACGACGACGACTCGGCAGCCAGCATGCCCAAGTGCGTGGTGATCAACCCCTACTTCGACTGGGGCGTGGACCGCCCGCCGGGACACGAGTACGCCGACTCGGTCATCTACGAAGCCCACGTCAAGGGTCTGACCCAGACGCACCCCGACATCCCCGAGCAGATCCGCGGCACCTACGCCGCCGTCGCCCACCCCGCCATCATCGACCACCTGCAGTCGCTGGGCGTCACCGCGATCGAGTTGATGCCGGTGCACCACTTCGCCAACGACTCGACCCTGATCGACAAGGGGTTGTCCAACTACTGGGGATACAACACCATCGGGTTTCTGGCGCCCGACTCCAAGTACAGCTCCAACCCCAACCCCGGCGGGCAGGTGCAGGAGTTCAAGGCGATGGTGCGGGCCCTGCACGAGGCCGGCATCGAGGTCATCCTCGACGTGGTCTACAACCACACCGCCGAGGGAAACCACCTGGGCCCCACCCTGTCGATGCGCGGAATCGACAACGCCGCCTACTACCGCCTGGTCGACGACGACCGGCGCTACTACATGGACTACACCGGCACCGGCAACAGCCTCAACGTCGGCCACCCGCACTCGCTGCAGCTGATCATGGATTCGCTGCGGTACTGGGTGACCGAGATGCACATCGACGGCTTCCGGTTCGACCTGGCGTCCACCCTGGCCCGCGAGTTCTACGACGTCGACAAACTCTCGACCTTCTTCGAACTCGTCCAGCAGGACCCGACCGTCAGCCAGGTCAAGCTGATCGCCGAGCCCTGGGACGTCGGCCCCGGCGGCTATCAGGTCGGCGGATTCCCGCCGCAGTGGACCGAGTGGAACGGCAAGTACCGCGACACCGTCCGGGACTACTGGCGCGGCGAACCGGCGACCCTCGACGAGTTCGCCTCCCGGCTGACCGGCTCGGCCGATCTCTACGAGAACACCGCCCGCCGTCCCGTCGCCTCGATCAACTTCATCACCGCGCACGACGGCTTCACGCTGCGGGATCTGGTCTCCTACAACGAGAAACACAACGAGGCCAACGGCGAGGACAACAACGACGGGGAGAGCCACAACCGGTCCTGGAACTGCGGCGCCGAGGGGCCCACCGACGACGCCGAGATCAACGCGCTGCGCAGCCGCCAGCAGCGCAACTTCCTGGCCACGCTGCTGCTGTCCCAGGGCGTGCCGATGATCTCGCACGGCGACGAACTGGGCCGCACCCAGCAGGGCAACAACAACGTCTACTGCCAGGACAACGAGCTGTCCTGGATCGACTGGGCGGCCGCCGACACCGACCTGATGGAGTTCGCGAAATCGGTGTCGCAGTTGCGCACCGCGCACCCGGTGTTCCGGCGGCGGCGCTTCTTCACCGGCCAGCCGATCGCCGCCGGCGGGCTGCCCGACATCCTGTGGCTCAACCCCGACGGCACCACCATGTCGAGTGAGGACTGGAACAGCGGCTTCGCCAAGTCGATCGCGGTCTACCTCAACGGCGAGGCCATCCCCTACATGGACATTCGGGGCACCCGGGTCACCGACACCTCGTTCCTGATGTGTTTCAACGCCCACTACGAGCCGATCGTGTTCACCCTGCCCAAGAAGAAGTACGCGCCCGCGTGGCAGGTGGTGGTCGACACCACGGCCGCCCCGGGCGAGGAGGCCCGCCAGAAGTCCCCGGCGACGAAGCTGAAGGTCGGCGCCCGCGGGCTGATCATCCTCGAGGCGGTACCGAAGTAACCGCTAGGACACCTTCGCGTAGGTGAAAGGCGTTGCGCGACACTGCGCTTAGCCGCCGCATCCACGTTTTCGCGGCGCAGGTGTGTTAGCTTGAACACGCTGTTGCAACCGTGGCCGCCGAGTCGGCATCGGGTATACCCGATCGCCGCCGGCCGGGCGGGCCGGTAGTGGGAGCCGAAGAGCGGCGGTGACCTGCCCGGCGGCCACGGTTGCCAGCCCGTGCCGACCGGCATGCAGCGCCGGCCCCCATGCCCGACACTGGATCCATGTTCTCAGTTGCGGATCGGGCAGTCCTCGTCACCGGCGGAACCAAGGGGATCGGGCTGGGCATCGCCTCGGTGTTCGCCGCGGCCGACGCCCACGTCGCGATCGCCGCCCGCTCCGCCGCCGACCTCGACTCCGCGGTGGCCCAGCTCGACGAACTGGGCGCCGGCAACGTCGTCGGGGTCCAGGCCGATGTGTCCGACCCCGATTCCTGCGCGGCGATGGCCGCGTCGGTGGTCGACGCGTTCGGCGGGCTCGACGTGTTGTGCGCCAACGCCGGAATCTTCCCGGAGGCGCCGCTGCAGACGATGACGCCGGCACAGCTGTCGGCGGTGCTCGACGTCAACGTCAAGGGCACCGTCTACAGCGTCCAGGCCTGCCTCGACGCGCTGATCGCATCAGGACGTGGCCGCATCGTGCTCACCTCGTCGATCACCGGCCCGATCACCGGTTTTCCCGGCTGGACGCACTACGGCGCCTCGAAGGCCGCGCAGCTGGGCTTCATGCGGACCGCGGCCATCGAGCTGGCACCGCACAAGATCACCGTCAACGCGGTGCTGCCCGGCAACATCCTGACCGAAGGCCTGCAGGAGATGGGCGAGGAATACCTGGCCGGGATGGCCAAGGCGATTCCGGCCGGAACCCTCGGCACTCCCGCCGACGTCGGCCACCTGGCGGCCTTCCTGGCCAGCACCGAAGCCGGGTACATCACCGGCCAGGCGATCGCCGTCGACGGCGGCCAGGTGCTGCCCGAATCACCGGACGCGGTCACACCCGCGTAGGCGGGTCAGCCCAGGATGCGGTCGATCGACCGCAACGGGATCGGCAGCCAGGACGGACGGAAGCGCGCCTCGTAGGCGGCCTCGTAGACCGCCTTGTCCAGCTCATAGGCCGCGAGCACCTCAGCCGAATCACGCGGGTCGGCACCGGCCACCGAACCGTATCCCTCGCAGAACGACGTGCGGTTGCGCTCCACCCACTCACGGGCCCGGGCGGCCACCTGGCGGTCCCGGTCGTGGTCGGCGGACAGATCGACCAACCGCTGGTAGGCGGCATACTCGTAGGAACGCAGAACGCCGGCGACGTCACGCAGCGGCGAATCCGGGCGGCGCCGTTCGTCGAGCGGCTGGCCCGGCTCGCCCTCGAAGTCGATGAGCAGCCAGCGCTCCGGCGTGCGCAGCACCTGCCCCAGATGCAGGTCACCGTGCACCCGCTGCACGGTGAGCGTCTCACCGGACAGTTTTCGGTAGCGCTCCTCGATCAGCGGCGCGTGGGCGGCCAGCTCGGGGACCGCCGCGGCCGCCGACTCCAGCCGCTCCAGCACGGTGTCGACCGGGAAATCCACGGTGGAGGTGCCCAGTTCGCCGGCCAGGGTGGCGTGCACCGAAGCCACCGCCTCGCCCAGGCGGAACGACTCGCCGGCGAAATCGCCGCCGACCTCGTCGGCGTAGAGGTCGCCCTCGGCGAACAGATCCCGGGTACTGGCGGTGGCCATGTCCCACCCCTCGGCGCTGTTGGCGGCGAACTCGGTGACCATCCCCAACGCACACGGTTCGGAACCGCCTGGTTCCCAAGCGGTTTCATAGGAGCCCAGCAGCCGGGCGATGTGCGGGTTGCCGGCCCGGGCCAGGATCCGGTTCAGTTCGATGTCGGGGTTGATGCCGGGGGTCAGCCGGCGGAACACCTTCATGACGGCCCGGTCTTCGAAGATCACGCTGGTGTTGCTCTGCTCGGCGGCAGACACCCGCGGCGCGGCGTTGAGCGGCAGCTCGGCACCGGGTTCGGCCACGAAGCGCAGATCGCCGATGCTGGCCGAGGAGTCGATCAGCGACAGCAGCTGCTGGGTCGCGTCCGGGTCGTAGAGCGCGTCATAGGCGGTGCGCTCCCCGTCCGGCCCCTCCTGGGTGCCGATCGTGGCGATGTCGCTGTACTCCTCGATCGGCGCCGAGCCCCACCGGACCAGCACCTGGTAGCGCTCGGTGGAGCCGTCGCTGTAGGCCACGTCCAGCAGCACCAGCTCCACCCCGTCGGACAGCGCGGTGACCGCGGCGGGCTGCGCCGACACCAGCTCCCGGCTTCGGCCGGCATACCAGCGCCGGTGCACGATCCAGTCGGCGAACGGCAGATTGGTCACGGTCATCACTGCTCACCTGCCTCGTTGGGGTCCGGCCGGAGCGAGAACCAGTAGAACCCGTGGCCCGGCAGGGTGAGCAGATAGGGCAGGTGGCCGATCCGCGGGAACTCGACGTGCCCGGTCATCTCGACCGGGGTGTATCCGTTCCAGGCCTGCAGGTTCAGTTCGATCGGCTGCGGGAACCGGGACAGGTTGTTCACGCACAACACGACGTCACTGTGCCCGTCCTGGCGCTCGGTGTCCTGCAGTTCGCGCACGTAGGTCAGCACCGACGGGTTGGTGCCACCGAGTTCCCGGAAACTGCCGACGGCGAACGCGTCGTGGCGCCTGCGCACCGACAACATGGTGCGCGTCCAGTTCAGCAGCGACGTGGAGGTGTCTCGTTGGGCCTCGATGTTGACGGACTGGTAGCCGTAGATGGCGTCCTGGTTGGGCGGCAGGTAGAGCCGGCCGGGGGTGGCGGTGGAGAAACCGGCGTTGCGGTCCGGGGTCCACTGCATCGGGGTGCGCACCGCGTCGCGGTCGCCGAGCCAGATGATGTCGCCCATGCCGATCTCGTCGCCGTAGTACAGCACCGGCGACCCGGGCAGCGACAGCAGCAGCGCGGTGAACAACTCCATCTGGTTGCGGTCGTTGTCCAGCAGCGGCGCCAGCCGCCGGCGGATCCCGACGTTGGCCTTCATCCGCGGGTCCTTGGCGTACTCGGCGTACATGTAGTCCCGCTCTTCGTCGGTGACCATCTCCAACGTGAGCTCGTCGTGGTTACGCAGGAAGATGCCCCACTGCGCCAGGTCCGGGATGTCGGGTGTCTGGGCCAGGATCTCCGAGATCGGGAAGCGCGACTCGCGGCGCACCGCCATGAAGATGCGCGGCATCAACGGGAAATGGAACGCCATGTGGCATTCGTCGCCGCCGGTCTCGGGGTCACCGAAGTACTCCACGACGTCGGCCGGCCACTGGTTGGCCTCGGCGAGCAGCACCCGGCCGGGGAACTCGTCGTCGATCACCTTGCGGCAGTGCTTGAGGAATGCATGCGTCTCGGGCAGGTTCTCGCAGTTGGTGCCCTCGCGTTCGAACAGATACGGCACCGCGTCGAGGCGGAAGCCGTCGATGCCCAGGTCCAGCCAGAACCGCAGCACGTCGATCATCGCTTCCTGCACCGCAGGGTTGTCGTAGTTCAGATCGGGCTGATGCGAGAAGAACCGGTGCCAGTAGAACTGCCGTCGCACCGGGTCGAAGGTCCAGTTGGACTCCTCGGTGTCGACGAAGATGATCCGGGCGTCGCTGTAGGGCTCGCTGGTGTCGCTCCAGACGAAGAAGTCGCCGTAGGGGCCGTCCGGATCACGGCGCGACTCCTGGAACCACGGATGCTGGTCGGAGGTGTGGTTCATGACCAGATCGGTGATGACCCGGATCCCTCGCCGGTGTGCGGCGTCGAGCAGCTCGACGAAATCCTCGACGGTGCCGAACTCCGGGAGCACCTTGTAGAAGTCGCGGATGTCGTAGCCGCCGTCGCGCAGCGGAGAGTCGTAGAACGGGGGCAGCCAGAGGCAGTCGACGCCCAGCCATTTCATGTAGTCCATGCGTTCGGTCAACCCACGAAGGTCACCGATCCCATCGGAGTTGGAGTCGTAGAACGCGCGTACCAGAACTTCGTAGAAGACCGCCTTCTTGAACCAGACACGGTCCTCCGGAAGCGCGCGCGCATGACCGAAATCCTCGGCAGTCGGATGCTCCACCACCCCGTCTTCGACGTGGCTGCCTTCCGCCGGGCCTGCTGAGCGGGTGCGAGTGCTGTCGTCCATAGGTGTCTTCAAACCTACCCAGGTCTGTCGGAAATGAATCCCCGAGCGGAGCGAGAATTCAAATACGGAGCGGAGCGAGAATCCAGATACGGAGCGGAGCGAGAATCGAAATACCGAGCGCGGGCAAGCCCGCGACACTGCGGGGCGGTGGACTCGACGCTAGCCGATCCCTGCACTCCCTTCAGGGCACCACCCGCGCTATGGTGCGCACCGTGACCTCCGCCCCGCGCGATCACGGTGACCCGGGCGATGCCCCCACCGTGCCGCCGCCGCTGACCGAACCGCTGAACACCTCGCGGCCCAGCGCCGCCGAGGAGGCGCGCACCATCGCCGCCTCCACCAACACCGGCACGCTGGCCTCGCTGACGGCCGACGGGGATCCCTGGGCGTCGTTCGTCACCTACGGGCTGCTCGGCGGTGCGCCGGTGTTGTGTGTGTCGAACCTCGCCGAGCATGGTCGCAACCTCGCCGGTGACCCGCGCGCGAGCATCGCCATCGTGGCGCCGGGCACCCAGTCCGATCCGCTGGCCAGCGGTCGGGTGACGCTGGCCGGGCACGTCGAGCGACCGGTCGGCGACGAGCGGGACGCCGCCCGGCAGGCGCACCTGGGTGCCGTCGCCGCGGCGAAGTACTACATCGACTACACCGATTTCAGCCTGTGGCTGTTGCGTGTCGACCGGGTCCGCTGGGTGGGCGGGTACGGACGGATGGACTCGACCACCGGAACCGACTACGCCGCGGCGGCTCCGGACCCGGTGACACCGCACGCGGCGGGCGCGATCGCCCACCTCAACGCCGATCACGCCGACAGCCTGGCGGCGATGGCCCGGACACTGGGCGGCTACCCCGACACCGACGCGGCGACCTGCACCGGTGCCGACCGCTACGGCCTCGATCTGCGGCTCCAGACCCCGCGGGGTATGGCCTACACCCGGATCGGCTATCGGGCACCGATCGATTCGATCGACGAATTACGTTCGGCCACGGTCGAGTTGGCCAAACGGGCCCGGGAGAGCTGAACTACGATCGCGCTATGGCCGAGCACACCTCACAATCCGGGCGCCCATCGAGCTGGCTGGCGGCATTCGAGCTGATCCGCACCCGCGGTCACGAATACCGCGCCGAGCCGTTCCGGCTGGCCAGCGGCCAGCTCAGCCACGACTACATCGACGGCAAGTACGCCGTCGACACCGGCGAGCGGCTGGAGTTGGTCAGCCGTGCGGTCGCCGACCTGGCGGCGGCCAACGGCATCGAGTTCGACGCGGTCGGAGGCCTGACCATGGGTGCCGACCCGCTGGCTCACGGGGTGGCGATGGTGACCGGGAAGGCCTGGTTCTCGGTGCGCAAGGAACAGAAGACTCGCGGCCGTGAGCAGTGGGTCGAGGGCACCCGGCTGCAGCCGGGGACCCGGGTGCTGCTGGTCGACGACGTGATCAGCACCGGGGGCTCCACCGAGCTCGCACTGGAACGCATCGCCCCGCTCGGGGTCGTGGTGACGGGGGTGATCCCGATGGTCGACCGCGGCGACATCGCGGCGGCCCGCTTCGCCAAGCGCAACGTCCCGTTCCACGCCCTGGTGAGTTACCGCGATCTCGGAATCGAGCCGGTCCAGGACGTGTGACGGACTCCCCGGCGAACCGAGCCGGGCGAACAGATTCCGGCATTCGCCGTCAGCCGGGTGTGGTGATCGGCGCCGAACCTTCCGCCGGGCAGTGGCCGGCGCGCGGCGGCGTGGTCGACGGGTCTGTCCACCTACTGTAGGAGCCATGCCGGACTTCGATGCCGTCGAGCTGTTCTCGTCGTCACCGGTCGCGGTGCTGGGGACCGCGGGTGCCGACGGCGCACCGCACCTGGTTCCGGTGGTATTTGCGCTGCCCGCGGGCCGCACCGACGTGCTCTACACCGCGGTGGATGCCAAACCGAAGTCGACGCACCGGCTGCGCCGGCTGGCCAACATCGAGGCCAACGCAACGGTGAGCCTGCTGGTC
>JAXHTL010000176.1:0-10286 GCA_034190095.1 Actinomycetota bacterium | reverse complement strand
TCTCGGATCAGGAAGACCTGGCCGACGAGGAGTTGGCCGACGACGAGTCGGTCGACGGCGAAGACCTGGCTGACGGCGAAGACCCGGCCGACGATGAAGACCTGGCCGACGATGAAGACCTGGCCGACGAAGACCTGGTCGACGAGGAGGAGGTCGCCGACACGGAGCCCGCCCAGCCGCGATCGTCCGAGGCAGCCGTGCCCGTCGAGACCGTCGAGACCGACCCCGCCCCGAGCTCGGACTCCGGCGACGCGGTTCCCCACGACGTCGAGGCTGCGCCGCTCGCGGAGGCGGCCGCCTCCAGCGCCGACAGTCGCGCCGAAGCCGGTTCATCGCGGATCGACCTCGATACCGAACCCGACGTCGCCGCCGAGCCGTCCGGCTACGCCTCGCAGGATCTGGCGCCGCACACCGGTGGCCCCGTCGGGTTCGGGCTCGCCGTCGCCGAAACGGTGGTCCAGGCGGCCACCAGCGTGGTGGCGGTGGTGGTCAATCCGCTCCTCAACGCTCTCGGCCAGCCGGGCGTCCCGGTCACCACCCCGGCCGAGTGGGCGATCGTCGCGTGGACCCGCCGGGAGTTCGGCACCGCGGTCGGCCTGGATCCGTCCTATCCGACCATGGGCACCAGCGGCCCGGGTCTGGTGAGCCTGTTCATCGACCAGTCGGTGGCCTCACTGCTCAACCCGGTCCGCGCGTTGTTGTTCGACCTCACCGGCCAATTCGGCCTGCCCGGACAGACGGTGGCGACCGACGGATTCCCCGGCGAATGCCGCGACGGGGTGTGCAACCCCAGCTCCGACATCCCGTTGCCGGAGCCCACGGTCGCGTCCACCTTCGTCAACGTGGCCGGTGAACCGCTGGTGCTGCAGTCGCTGGCCACCCAGTACGCGCCTGCCAAGGGGCCGAGCGAGGGCTTCGTGCTCGAGGAGGGGCGCTCCACGGAGTTCCTGCTCTTCAACGACACCGTGTCGCAGTGGGCGGCCGACATGACCTGGGTCGGTCAGGAGACCGGAACCGAGTACGACTTCCGGATCCGGTACAAGGACATCGACTTCTACGAGGGTCCGGAGGTCCACTTCACCACACCGCAGCCGGAGACCGGCGCCACCTATCCCACGGACGCGCGGCGCACGACGTTCCTGCTGCTGCCGGGACAGTCGGGCGGCACCCTCACCTTCGACGCCGACGACCCGATCGCGCAGGCCATCGTCGCGAACACGGTGTGCAACAACGTCGGAACCTGCACCATGGCGGCCACCGATCAGCGGATCGTCTTCTCCGACTACCAGAACGTCGGCAACACGCTGTTCAACTACGGCACCCTGA
Organism: Actinomycetota bacterium; assembly: GCA_034190095.1. GTDB lineage: Bacteria > Actinomycetota > Actinomycetes > Mycobacteriales > Mycobacteriaceae > Mycobacterium. Next base: position 8,960 of record JAXHTL010000176.1, on the reverse strand, counting down.
ACTCCTCCAACACCTACTCGGTGTCGCACAAGACCGCCAGCTCCAGCGGTTTCCAGGAAACCGCCAAGGCTGTGTTGAGCACCGGCTTCGAGTTCAGTTTCCTCGGGGCCGATCTCAAAGGCCAGGTCGGCGCGATCCTCTACGAGACCTTCGGCACCACCTGGACCGACACCACCACCTACACCGAGTCGATCGGCCTGCCGGTGGCGCCCGGCAAGTACGGCCAGATCCAGGTGTCGACCCCGATGTACGAGAGCACCGTCGACATCACCATGGACGTCGAGGGCACCACCATCCAGATTCTGGACACCAAGTGGCTGAGCCCGATCCCCGAGGACGCCGTCAACGACAACGGCCAGCCGGTGGCCGCCCCCAACTGGCGCACCGTCGACTACGACATCGGCACCGGGCCCATGCCCGACCCCGACTCCGATTCCGAACCGGCGGCGCCGGATACCACGGCGGGTAACCCGCAGCCCACCAGGCCCGCGCCCGGCGACATCGCCGACCCCGGCGACTGGGTGCGGCCCAACCCGGTGCAGGCGGTGCTCGACTTCGTCGCCGCCGAGGTGCGGGCGCTGGCGAATATCCCGGTGTCGCTGCTGAAGCTGCCGGCCGTGGCGCTGGGACTGGAGCCGGCCTCGAGGGGCGTGGTCGGTTCCACCCGAGGATTCGAGATCGTCAACCTCACCCCCGACCCGGTGGTCATCAATGACCTCGGTGGCGGCGTCGTCGATGACGAGTCCCCGCCGGAGGGGTACACGCTGCAGCCGTTCCAGATGGTGCGCGTCGAGGTGGAATACGGCTTCTTCGGCAGCGACGACGGCTACATCATCTGGCAGCCGGTGGGCTCCGGCGCTGCGGCCCGTGCGGCGCTCGTGGTCGACGGCGGCACCGGTGACTCCAGGGTCGACTGCGGTGACACCGTCACCTGTATGAACGGGGGCTACGACGACGACCTGTCGGCCAGCATCCTCTACATCGTCAGCAATCCCGGCACCGTCGTCGACATCACCGAGGAGACCAACCTCGCCGGGGCGGTCGTGGACCGCGGCTGTGAGCCCGACGCCGACGGTCGCGGCCCGCTGGGCTGCAGTGTCGACATCACCACCCAGGATTACTACTTCGACCCGGCGACCCTGCCCGCCGTCGGTGGCACGTTCTACAACAACTCCTCGACCACCAACACCCACGGCTACGACGTCACGCTGGCCAACTCGGTCAAATACAGCTGGTCCACCGGCGGCGGCATCAAGATCTCGGAGAAGGCCGGGCTGTTCATCTTCCAGCAGATCGACCTCGAGGTGTACGCGGTCTACCAGGGCTCGATCACCCAGGAGCAGAGCGAGAAATCCGGTGTCACCCAATCCATCCCGGCCGGATCGACCGGACAGATCGCCATCGGCGACGCGTGGGTGCGCAACTACGGCGACATCACGGTGTACGTCCCGAACACCACGTTCATCATCCGCAACCAGTACGTGGACAGCCCGGCCCTGCTCGACGCGGCAGGTCCGGTCATCGCGGTGACGGACTACCCCGGTCCGCCGCAGGACAACACCGACGCGTCGTGACCCCCGCCGGACGGGGAGGCGGGGGCTCCGGCATCGGTTCCGGCCCCCGCTGCGCCCGGTCGATGGCACGCTAGACGCATGTCGTTCGGTAACTACCAGCTCGAGATCTATCTGCAGGGACTGTCCGGGGTGCTGCCGACACTGCCGATGGACTACGCGGGCTGGGAGGCCAAGGCCGAAGTGGCCATGCCCCCGTCGATCTGGTCCTATGTGGCCGGCGGCGCCGGCGACGAGAACACCCAGCGCGCGAACCGCACCGCATTCGACCGCTGGGGACTGGTGCCACGGATGCTCGTCGGGGCCACCGAACGAGACCTCTCGGTCGAGCTGTTCGGCATGAGGCTGCCGTCACCCATCTTCATGGCCCCGGTCGGGGTGATCGGGCTGTGCGCCCAAAACGGCCACGGCGACCTCGCCGCTGCCCGCGCCGCGGCGCGTACCGGCGTCCCGCTGGCCGTCTCCACCCTGACCGAAGACCCGCTCGAGGATGTCGCCGCCGAATTCGGTGACACCCCAGGCTTTTTCCAGCTCTACACCCCGACCGACCGGGATCTCGCCGCCAGCCTGGTGTCCCGCGCCGAGGCGGCCGGCTACAAGGCGATCATGGTCACGCTGGACACCTGGATCCCGGGCTGGCGACCCCGCGACCTGTCGATGTCGAACTTCCCGCAGCTGCGGGGCCGCTGCCTGGCCAACTACACCAGCGACCCGGTGTTCCGCGCCGCGCTGGACCAGCCGCCCGAAGAGAACATGGCGGCCACGGTCATGCACTGGGTGCAGCTCTTCGGCAACCCGCTGACCTGGGACGACCTTCCCTGGCTGCGCTCGCTGACCGATCTTCCGCTGGTGCTCAAGGGTATCTGCCACCCCGACGACGTGCGGCGGGCCCGCGACGGGGGCGTGGACGGGATCTACTGCTCCACCCACGGCGGTCGTCAGGCCAACGGCGGCCTGCCCGCCATCGACTGCCTGCCCGGCGTGGTCGATGCGGCCGACGGTCTGCCCGTGCTGTTCGACTCGGGTGTGCGCAGCGGCACCGACATCGTCAAGGCCCTCGCACTGGGGGCCACTGCGGTCGGTATCGGTCGGCCCTACGCCTACGGGCTGGCCATCGGCGGGGAGGACGGCCTGGTGCACGTGTTGCGGTCGCTGCTGGCCGAGGCAGACCTCACGATGGCCGTCGACGGCTATCCGACGCTGGCCGATCTCACTCCGGACACGCTGCGGCGCGTCACCTGACCCCCACCGTCGTGGTCTGCGACGGTGGGGCGGTGGAGGCCTTCCTGGAGGAGTTCGACGAATACCTCGCTCTGCAGCGAGGCCGCTCCGAGCACACCCGCCGCGCCTACCTCGGTGACCTGCGCTCGTTGTTCGCGTTCCTGGCCGAGCGCAACCCCGATGCCGGGCTGGACAGGCTGAACCTGCCGGTGCTGCGGTCCTGGCTGGCCGCCCAGGCCTCCGCCGGTACCGCGCGCGCCACCCTGGCCCGCCGCACCTCGGCGGTCAAGACGTTCACCGCGTGGGCGGTGCGCCGGGGCCTGCTGGCCGAGGATCCCGCCACCCGCCTGCAGGTGCCCAAGGCCGGGCGCACGCTGCCCTCGGTGTTGCGGCCCGACCAGGCGGCGCAAGCCCTCGGTGCCGCGGAAACCGGAGCGCAGCAGGGCGATCCGCTGGCCCTGCGGGATCTGTTGATCGTGGAGATGCTCTACGCCAGCGGTATCCGGGTCAGCGAGCTGTGCGGCCTGGACATCGACGACGTCGACCAGTCCCGCCGGGTGCTGCAGGTGCTGGGCAAGGGCAACAAGCAACGCACCGTGCCCTACGGGGAACCCGCGCAGGCCGCGCTGTCGGCGTGGCTGGCCCAGGGGCGCCCGGAGCTGGCGACCGCGCAGTCCGGCCCCGCGCTGTTGCTGGGCGTGCGCGGCCGCCGGCTGGACCCGCGCCAGGCGCGCACCGTGGTGCACCAGACCATGGCGTCGGTGCCCGGCGCACCCGACCTCGGTCCGCACGGGCTGCGCCACAGCGCGGCCACCCACCTGCTCGAGGGTGGTGCCGACCTGCGCGTGGTCCAGGAGCTGCTGGGCCATTCCTCGCTGGCGACCACCCAGCTCTACACCCACGTCAGCGTCGCGCGGCTGCGTGCGGTGCACGAGCAGGCCCACCCGCGGGCGTGACCGGCGGCGGTTGCCGAGTGTCCGCGCTCACCGGACCGGTTTGAGCCGGATCGGCGTCGTCGCCACCAGCCCGACCGGGTCGACGTAGTCGGCGCGCGCGGCCGGGCCCCACATCGCGCCCCAGTGCAGGCACGCCGGTGCCGCACAACCGCGGTGGCCGGCGGTGACCACCCCGAGCACCGTCGCGGCGCCGATCGACTGTCCCCGCCGCACGGCCGGCTCGACCGGCTCGTAGCTGGTGCGCAGGCCGCCGGGATGGGCGATTGACACCAGCGGCCGGCCGGCCAGCTCCCCGGCGAACACCACGGTGCCGGCGGCCGCTGCGTACACCGGCTGGCCGGCGGTGGCGGCCAGGTCCACGCCGCGATGGCCGGGCTGCCAGTTCGGTGACGGTGCGTCGAAGACCCGCAGCACCGCCGGTCGGGGTCGCAACGGCCACTCCAGCCGGCCACTGTCACCCCACGCCGGGGCCACCGACAGCAGAAGCGGTGCGATCATCAGCATCAGAATTCGCATCAGCCCAGTTCAGCGAATCGACACCGGACCGCGCCAGGGCGACGTGCCGACCCTGTGGATGACTCCGATGCGCTGGTCATCGGTGGTCAAAGCACCCTGTTACAGCGTGTAAACTGCTAACCGCAGCTCGCTTCTGCGAGTTGACTTCGCGCGTCTGCGGCACGAGCCCAGTGGTTCGTTACCTCGCATGTCGGGCGGTCCCGTCCCCAGGGCGGGTCCGGCATCGAAGCAGTCGCCAGGGTCCGGCTCACCCGATGCCGGACGACAACCGACAACTGAAGGTAAAGCACAACCATGGCTGTTGTAACCATGAAGCAGCTGCTCGACAGCGGCACCCACTTCGGGCACCAGACCCGTCGCTGGAACCCCAAGATGAAGCGGTTCATCTTCACCGACCGCAACGGCATCTACATCATCGACCTGCAGCAGACGCTGACCTACATCGACAAGGCGTACGAGTTCGTCAAGGAGACCGTCGCGCACGGCGGATCCATCATGTTCGTCGGCACCAAGAAGCAGGCGCAGGAATCCATCGCCGAAGAGGCCACCCGGGTGGGCATGCCCTATGTCAACCAGCGCTGGCTGGGCGGCATGCTGACCAACTTCTCCACCGTGCACAAGCGCCTGCAGCGCCTCAAGGAACTCGAGGCCATGGAGCAGACCGGTGGCTTCGAGGGTCGCACCAAGAAGGAAATCCTGATGCTGACCCGCGAGAAGAACAAGCTCGAGCGGTCCCTCGGCGGTATCCGCGACATGCAGAAGGTGCCCAGCGCGGTGTGGGTCGTCGACACCAACAAGGAGCACATCGCCGTCGGAGAGGCCCGCAAGCTGGGCATCCCGGTGATCGCGATCCTGGACACCAACTGCGATCCCGACCTCGTCGACTACCCGATCCCGGGCAACGACGACGCCATCCGCTCGGCTGCGCTGCTGACCAAGGTGATCGCCTCCGCGGTCGCCGAGGGCCTGCAGGCCCGTGCCGGTGCCGGTGCCGACAAGGCCGAAGCCGAATCCGCCGAGCCGCTCGCCGAGTGGGAGCAGGAGCTGCTCGCGGGCGCGACCACGTCCGCACCCGACGCCGCGTCGGACGAGGCCGCAACCACCTCCTAATCGATCTCGTCGCGAAAGGCTGAAATGGCTAACTACACCGCTGCCGACGTCAAGCGCCTCCGGGAGCTGACCGGTGCCGGAATGATGGACTCGAAGAACGCCCTGGTCGAGGCCGACGGCGACTTCGACAAGGCCGTCGAACTGCTGCGCATCAAGGGCGCCAAGGACGTCGGCAAGCGTGCCGAGCGCGCCACCGCCGAGGGCCTGGTTGCGGCCAAGGACGGCGCGCTCATCGAGCTGAACTCGGAGACCGACTTCGTCGCCAAGAACGCCGAGTTCCAGAGCGCTGCCGACCAGATCGTGGCGGCCGCCGCGGCGGCCAAGGCCACCGATCTGGACGCACTCAAGGCCGCTGAGATCTCTGACGGCACGGCGACTACCACCGTCGAGCAGACCATCGCCGACCTGTCGGCGAAGATCGGCGAGAAGCTCGAGCTGCGCCGGGTGGCCTACTTCGACGGCACGGTCGAGACCTACCTGCACAAGCGTGCCGCCGACCTGCCGCCGGCGGTGGGTGTGCTCGTCGAGTACGAGGGTTCGGACAAAGAGGCGGCCCACGCCGTCGCTCTGCAGATCGCGGCGCTCAAGGCCCGCTACCTCACCCGTGAGGACGTGCCCGAGGACATCGTCGCCAACGAGCGGCGCATCGCCGAGGAGACCGCCAAGGAGGAGGGCAAGCCCGAACAGGCGCTGCCCAAGATCGTCGAGGGCCGGGTGAACGGCTTCTACAAGGACGTCGTGCTGCTCGATCAGCCGTCGGTGTCCGACAACAAGAAGACGGTCAAGGCACTGCTCGACGAGGCCGGCGTGACCGTGACCCGGTTCGTCCGGTTCGAGGTCGGCCAGGCCTAGCTACCAGACGGCTCAGGAAGTCCCCGCACACCCGGCGAACCCGCCGGGGGTGCGGGGACTTTTCCGTAGCAGCCCGCGCCGAACTGGCATTCCGGCCGCGAAAGTGGGAGGGGGCCGCTGCTGGAATGCCAGTTCGGCGGGTGGGTGGCGCGGACGGGAGCGCTGCGGGCTTTGCGGGTGACCCGCCGCCGGGCGGCGGTACGCCCTGGTACCGTCGGGTCATGGATCGCATCAGCGCATTTGCCGACGACGCCATGGGTGAGCTGGACGCCATCGGTCTGGTCGACGCCCTGCGGGCGGGCACGGTGTCGGCCGGCGAGATCATCGAGGCTGCGATCGCGCGCACCGAAGCGGTGAACCCGGCGCTGAACGGGCTGGCCTACGAGGCGTACGACCGCGCCCGGGCCCGCGCCCGGCTCGCCGCGCCCTACGGAGGGTTCTTCGACGGCGTGCCGACCTTCATCAAGGACAACGTGGCGGTCGCCGGCATGCCGACGATGGAGGGCACCGATGCGTGGGATCCGCGCCCGGCGGCCGACGACGGGGACTTCGCACGGGCCTACCTGTCCACCGGGCTGGTGCCGCTGGGCAAGACCATGCTGTCGGAGTTCGGCTTCAGCGCGTCCGCGGAGCACCCCCGGCTGGGTCCGGTGCGCAACCCCTGGCATACCGAACACACCGCCGGCGCCTCCTCGTCGGGCTCGGGGGCGTTCGTGGCCGCCGGGGTGGTACCCATCGCCCACGCCAACGACGGCGGCGGGTCGATCAGGATTCCCGCCGCCTGCAACGGGCTGGTCGGGCTCAAGCCCACGCGGGGCCGGCTGCCGTTGGACGCCAACATGCGCCAGATGCCGTTGCGCATCGTGCACAACGGCGTGCTGACCCGCACGGTGCGCGACACGGCCGCGTTCTACCGGGAGATGGAACGGGTGCACACCGCCGCGAAGCTGCCCCCGGTCGGCGATGTCACCGGCCCGAGCAGCAGGCGGCTGCGCATCGCCGTGTGCACCCGGTCCATCGCCCGGGAGGCCAGCCCGGAGGTCGCCGAACTGACGCACAAGACCGCCACGCTGCTGGAGCGGCTCGGTCACCAGGTGACGACCATCGACAACCCGGTGCCGCGCCGGTTCATGGATGACTTCCTGCTGTACTGGTCGTTCCTGGCCTTCGCATTGGTGCGGGGCGGGCGACGCACCTTCGGGGAGAGCTTCCAGCGCGACCGTCTCGACAACCTCACGCTCGGTCTGGAACGCCACGCCGCGCGCCGCCTGCACCGGCTGCCCACCGCGGTGGCGCGGCTGGCCCGCACGCACCGAATCACGTCGCGGCTGACGTCGACCTTCGACGTGATGCTGACGCCGACACTGGCCGACGTCACCCCCCGCATCGGTCATCTCGACCCGACCGCGGACTACCAGCAGATCATCGATCGGCTCATCGACTGGGTCGCCTTCACACCGTTGCAGAATGCGACGGGGGAGCCGGCGATCTCGCTGCCGCTGGCGGAATCGGCGTCCGGGCTTCCGGTCGGGATGATGTTCGCCGCCGGACGGGGTCAGGAATCGCAATTGCTCGAGCTCGCCTTCGAGATCGAGCAGGCACAGCCCTGGCCCACTGTTCGCGGCTGACGTGTCGGCCGGCCGTGCCGCGACACGGGGTGCGAAATCCGTTGCCGCGGCGACACATCGCCGTAACAGGACCACCCTGCTGTTAACCGCGTCGATACGGCGGACGGCTGCCGGTGAAACGATCCACTCCCACCATCGCTAGGTGTGGAGACCAGTCGGGCCGGCCGGGTGCCCCCACGCGTCCGGACGTGCCGGGGTTCCCGGCGGGATCGCACTGCCTGAGTCGGACGACGCGAAGGATCCAGCCCGATGACCATGGACAGCACCGTTCTGCGCAGCGACCTGGCGGCCGGCGACACCGGCCATCCCCTCGACCCGCTCACCGGAGCCGAGATCGAGGCAGCGGCCGCGATCGTGAACCGGAGTGAACACGCCACCCCGACACTACGTTTCGTGATGATCCAGCTCGCGGAACCGGAGAAGAACGCGTCGCTGACCTTCGCGGGCATCGATGTCGCGCGCCGGGCCTTCCTGACCATGTACGACTCCGCGGCCAAGACGGTCTACGAGGCCGTGGTCGACCTCGGCGCCCGCACCATCGACTCATGGATCTCGGTGCCCGGGCGGTTTCCGTCCTATCTCGTCGAGCACATGACCGGCGTCGAAGAGGTGGTTCGGGCCGACCCGCGCTGGCAGGAGGCGATGCGCAAACGTGGGGTCACCGACTTCGACCTCGCCATGGTGGACCCCTGGCCGGCCGGCTACTACGGGCCCGAGGACCACTACGACGGCTCGGCGCTGATCTGTCGCCCGCTGACGTTCATGCGGGCCGCGCCCTCCGAACACGGATACGCCCGTCCGGTCGAGGGGCTGATCGTCAAGTTCAACCTCGACGAGATGAAGGTCATCGACATCGAGGACCACGGCGTGGTGCCGCTTCCGCCGACCGCGGGCAACTACACCGAGGAGTTCATGTTCGACTCCAACAACCGGCCCGCGTTCAGCCAGTTCCGCGACGACGTCAAACCCATCGAGATCACCCAGCCTGACGGGCCGAGCTTCACCGTGGACGGGTGGAAGGTTCAGTGGCAGAAGTGGTCCCTGCGTGTCGGTTTCAACCCGCGGGAGGGGATCACCCTGCACGAGGTCAGCTACACCGATCGGGG
>JAXHTL010000175.1:0-10323 GCA_034190095.1 Actinomycetota bacterium | reverse complement strand
TGATCGACGCGTCGCAGCCGTTGACCGAACAGGACCAGCGAGTGTTGTCGATGGTCATCGAGGCAGGCCGGGCGCTGGTGCTGGCCTTCAACAAGTGGGACCTGGTCGACGAGGACCGCCGTTACCTGCTCGACCGCGAGATCGATCTGGATCTGGCTCAGTTGCAGTGGGCGCCGCGGGTCAACATCTCGGCCAAGACCGGCCGCGCGGTGCAGAAGCTGGTGCCTTTGCTCGAGACCGCGCTGGCCTCCTGGGACACCCGGGTTCCCACCGGCCGGCTCAACACCTTCTTCAAGGAGGTCGTCGCCGCCACACCGCCGCCGGTGCGGGGCGGCAAGCAGCCGCGGATCCTGTTCGTCACCCAGGCCACCGCCCGGCCCCCCACCTTCGTGCTGTTCACCACCGGCTTCCTCGAAGCCGGCTACCGGCGGTTCCTCGAGCGCCGGTTGCGCGAGACGTTCGGGTTCGAAGGGACCCCGATCCGGATCAACGTCCGGGTCCGGGAGAAGCGCAAGCGCTGACCGCGAATTCGGCGCGCTCAGCGCCCCCTGGCGTCGCGTTCCGCGCCCGACCCGCTCCGATAGGGTGTCGCGGGTGCCCGTCATCGACATGATCCTGATCGCTTTGGCGGGAGTGGGAGCCGGCGCCATCAACGCCGTGGTCGGCTCCGGCACCCTGATCACCTTCCCGACCCTGGTCGCGCTCGGCTTCCCGCCGGTGACCGCGACGATGTCGAACGCGGTCGGGCTGGTCGCCGGTGGCGTGTCGGGCACCTGGGGCTACCGCCGGGAGCTGCGCGGCCAACGCCGGCAGCTGACGTGGCAGATCCCGGCGTCGTTCATCGGAGCGGTCCTGGGGGCCTGGCTGCTTCTTCATCTGCCCGAGACGGTGTTCGTCACGGTGGTGCCGGTGCTGCTGGTGATCGCGCTGGCGCTGGTCGTGGTCGGACCCAGGATCCAGAGCTGGGCGCGGCAACGAGCGGAGAAGGCCGGGCACGCGACCGATTACGTCTCGACCCGCAGGATGGCCGCACTGGTGGTCGCCACGTTCGCGATCGGCGTCTACGGCGGCTACTTCACCGCTGCACAGGGCATCATGCTGGTCGCTGCGATGGGGGCGCTGCTGCCCGAGGACATGCAGCGGATGAACGCCGCGAAGAACCTGCTGTCGCTGGTGGTCAACGTGGTGGCGGCAGTCGCCTACACCGTCGTCGCCTTCGACCGGATCAGCTGGACGGCCGCCGCGCTGATCGCCGTCGGATCGCTGGCCGGCGGATTCCTCGGCGCGCACTACGGGCGACGCCTGTCTCCCAACGCGCTGCGCGCGGTGATCGTGGTGGTGGGATTGATCGGGCTGTATCGCTTGTTGAGCGTGTAGTCTGACCCGAGCCTGGAAGTTGGTTCACCGATCCGATGGAGATGTCGATGACGGAAAGCGTGCGCATCGCGCCGGCGCCGTCCGACCTTTCCGCGCTCGAACCCTTCTGGCCGTCGCGTCGCCTCATGGCTTTCGACGAGTGGTGTTGTCCGCGTCCCTGACGCACACCCACCCGTCCCTCGTGGTCGCCGTCCGGTGACCGCACGTCCTGAAAGAAGCCATGCGTTCGCTTCTCATCTTCACGCTGGTCGGTGCCGGCGCCCAGTTGGTCGACGGTGCCCTCGGCATGGCGTTCGGCGTCACCGCCACCACGTTGCTGGTGCTCTCCGGGGTGGGGGCCGCACAGGCCAGCGCCGCGGTCCATCTCGCCGAGGTCGGCACCACGTTCGCCTCGGGCCTGTCGCACTGGAAGTTCAAGAACATCGACTGGGCGCTGGTGCTCAAGCTCGGTGCCCCCGGCGCGGTCGGCGCGTTCCTGGGTGCGACGGTGCTGTCGTCGCTGGCCACCGAGCACGCCGCACCGCTGATGGCCGCCATCCTGGTCGGCATCGGAACCTATGTGCTGCTGAGGTTCTCGCTGCGCACTCCACTGAACTTCGGTGCGCGGGGCACCAGCCACAGCGCGAAGTTCCTGGCGCCGCTGGGGCTGTTCGGCGGGTTCATCGACGCCTCCGGCGGCGGCGGCTGGGGTCCGGTGACCACCAGCACCCTGCTGTCGAAGGGCAAGACCGCGCCGCGCACCGTGATCGGTTCGGTCAGCGCCTCGGAGTTCCTGGTGTCGGTGTCGGCGTCGCTGGGCTTCCTGATCGGGCTGCGCGAGGAATTTCTGGCCAACTGGCCGGTGGTGGCGGGGCTGATGGCCGGCGGGGTGATCGCCGCACCGTTCGCGGCCTGGCTGGTCAGCCGGGTCAGCCCGGCGTTGCTGGGCACCGCGGTCGGCGGGGTCATCGTGCTGACCAACAGCCAGAAGCTGGTGCACTTCTTCGGTATCCACTGGCCGTGGTCCTCGGTGATCTACGCCACCATCGTGGTGGCGTGGGCGTCGCTGGTGATCTATGCGTGGCGGGTCTCGCGGGCGCCGAAGTTCGCCCCGGACAACGACACCGAGGACGTGGGGGAGAGCGATTCAGAATCGGTCACGCGCTGATTCCTGCTCCAAGACCTCATCGAGGTCGTCGAGCCGATCCATCGTCGACACCGCCCGCCGGGTGCGGTGGTTGCGGGCCAGCATGTCGCGGTGGCGGTGGGTGAACGCCCAGTAGCCCGCCGTGAAGGGGCAGGCGTCGTCGCCGACGCGTTTCTTCGGGTCGAATTCGCAGTCGCGGCAATGGTCGCTCATCTTGTTGAGGTAGGCGCCGCCGGCAGCGTAGGGCTTGGTGGCCAGCAGCCCGCCGTCGGCATGCTGACTCATCCCGACCACATTGGTGGGCATCACCCAGCGGTAGCCGTCGACGAAGGCGGTGGCGAACCACTCGGTGAGCTCATCGGGGCGGTATCCGCGCTGCAGGGCGTGGTTGCCGAGCACCATCAGGCGCTGGATGTGGTGGGCCCAGCCCCGGTCACGGACACCGGCCAAGGCATGGTGCAGGCAGCGCGCGGTGACGGCGTCGGCGTCGAGGTCGACCCACCAGCGCGGCAGCCGGGCCCGGGCGCCGAGCGCGTTGTTGGCGGTGTAGTCGGGCCCGAAATGCCAGTACAGGTGCCACATGTACTCCCGCCAGCCCAGTAGCTGGCGGATGAACCCCTCGACCGCGGCCAATGGGGCTTTGCCGTCGCGGTAGGCGATTTCGGCGGACTCCACCGCATCGAGAGGGTGCAGGGCGCCGAGATTCAGCGGCACCGACAGCAGTGAGTGCGACATCGCCCAGTCCTCGGTCATGATGGCGTCCTCGTAGCGCCCGAAGCTGGGCAGCCGCCGATCGACGAACCGGGTCAGCGCACGTTTGGCCTCGGCAGGCGTCACGGCGAACAACCGGGGGCCGTCGACCCCGACGGTGTCGAGATCCAGGCCGTCGAGGTCGGCACGGACCTTCTCGTCGATGTCGTCCTCGCGCGGCCGGTACGGCGCGGGAAGTTCGAGTGTCGCGGCCTTCCTCGGCGGCGGTTCGCGGTTCTCCTCGTCGTAGTTCCAGCGGTTACCGACCGGCTCCGCCCCGTCCATCAGGACGCCGAAGCGACGCCGCTGGTCACGGTAGAAATCCTCGAGGCGAAAGCGGCTGCGCTCGCCGGCCCATTCCTGGAAGCCCCGCCTGGACAACGCGAATGTCGGGTTGGGCAGCACGTCGGCGATGAGCCCCTCGTCGCGCATCCGGTAGACGAACTTCTCGGCGGCATGGGAGGTGGGTTCGTGCACCAGGACGGGTCGGCCGAAGCGGCGCAGCGCCTCGGTGTAGGTGTCGGTGCGCAGCAGGGTGGCGCGATCACCCAGGTCGCGGTCGGCATGGCGCAGCGCCGAGAGCACCAGGTGCAGTTTCTGGCGGTGGTAGCGGCGCCGGCTCAACGCCGCGGTCGACTCGACGAGCAGAACCTCCCGGTGGGCGTGCTCACCGCCATAGGCGGCGGGGCCGAGCTGATCGGCGAACAGCCACAGCGGAGTGTCGTCGCGCGTCACCACCCCGAGCGTAGGCGCGGGTCACGGCCCGAGGTGTGACGTTTCGGTGGTCGATGAGGCGGTTGGGATTCCGGAGGGGGCCTGAGGTAGGCTTTCGACCGCCTACCGGCGATCCCGGAGGCACCACGGGCTGTGGCGCAGCTTGGTAGCGCACTTGACTGGGGGTCAAGTGGTCGCAGGTTCAAATCCTGTCAGCCCGACCATCGAAAACCCGCTCTGACCAGTGTCGGAGCGGGTTTCTTGGTTCAGCAGTCCGACGGAAATCTTGGCCAGTGGGCCAGCAGTGTCCCAAGCGGATTTCAGTGGGCCAAGCGCCAGCCGAAGAGCGCGGCGCCGGCGGCGCGCAGATCGTCGCGCTGGGCGTCGGAGTAGATCGATAGGGAGACGGCCGGATCATGGCTGTGCCAGGCGGTGGCGAGCTGGCCGGGACCCAAGCCGGGGGACCCGTTGGCGAGGCGGCAGCCCGACCAGACTGCTTGTGCGTCACGCTTCGTTCGGTGCCCCGGATGTCGGTCTTCGGTGATCGTCCTGGAGTTGGGCGAGAGAGTCGCGGTGGGCATCGCTGCTCGTGCGCTTGGGCCCCGGTTGTATCGCCCATGCGCAGACGGCGAGCCAGCAGCCGGTATAGACGACGCTGGCCGTGGCGTCGGTCAGGTAGTGCACACCGATGTACAGCCGTGCCGTCACCATCACCGCCGCGACGCCGAAAGCCCCGACCAGCGCCAGGTAACGCCACGGGGACCTCGACCACAGCACGATGAGCACCGCGACCGCGCCGTAGAGCGCGGTGGTGGCACCGACATGTCCCGATGGAAACGACGATGTCGGCGGCAAACCCGGGGTGAGATGCTCCACGGACGGACGGGTACGCCCCACGACCTGTGAGATCGCGACGAACAGCATGACTTCGCCGAGCACAGCGGTGACCATGAAGATCGCAGGCCGGTGGCGCCTCGTGATGGCGAAGGCCAACGCGGTCGCGGCCAACAGCCCGAGCATGATCGACGAGGTGTCGCCGATCCTGCTCAGCGCGAAGAACACGGCAGTGAGGTTCTCGGACCGGATTCCGGCGAACCACTCCGACACCGCAGCGTCGAACGACCGAACCGCCGCCAGCGCGCCGGTGATCAGCACCCCGGCACCCACCACGGCGCCCCAGAGAAGCACCGCGGCCACAAGCAGTGCGGCGACGCTGTGCCGGTTCGCGGGCTGCGCCGCATCGCGGGCCGGGGCGGGGAGTAGTCTCGCCCGCTCCTCGGGACGCAGCCCAGCCACCAGCGGCGGACTGCCCAGCCCCGCGGCTCGGTGCCAGCGCCGAAACGCAAGGGCAGTCACCAGAACCCAGAGCGCGCCTAGCTGTACTGACCACGGACGTTGGTGACGGCGTGGTGAGGTGACAAGACGAAGACCTCCGAGTGGAGTGCGAGCTGTCTAGGAACGCTCACCGATCTCGGAGGTCTTCGTGGTTCACCGTAATGCCCCTTTGTCTGAAACTGGCCGTCTGCGGCTGGCTCGTTGCGTCGTCGATGACGGCTGGTCGCGCCGACGCGCGGCGGAACGCTTCCAGGTGTCGGTGACCACCGTCTGTCGGTGGGTCAATCGCTACCTCGAACTGGGCGAGGCCGGAATGGCCGACCGCAGCTCACGACCGCACCACAGCCCCAACCGCACCCCCACACGGACCGAGCGACGCATCATCGGCGTGCGCGTCACCCGCCGCTGGGGACCCGCCCGCATCGCCTACCTGCTGCGACTCAACGTTTCCACGGTGCACAACGTGCTGCGCCGCTATCGCATCGCCCGACTGCGGTGGCTCGACCGCGCCACCGGTCGCGTCGTACGGCGGATGGAATCGGCGGCGTGCGGTGATCTGGTGCACGTCGATGTCAAGAAGCTGGGCAAGATCCCGGCCGGCGGCGGCTGGCGCAAGCTCGGTCGATGCGCGGGCAAGCGGAACTCCCAGGCCGATAAGACTGGGGTGACCAACAGGCACCGTCAGCCGTTGCGGGGTTATCACTTTCTGCACACCGCCCTGGACGCACATTCACGGTTGGCCTATTCCGAGATGCTGGCCGATGAACGCAAAGACACCGCCTCGGAGTTCTGGAAACGGGCCAACTCCTGGTTCCTCGAGCAGGGGATCATCGTTCGAAAGGTGTTGACCGACAACGGATCATGCTACCGTTCGCACGCCTTCCGGAAGGCGCTGGGCGATGACATCGAGCATCGCCGCACGCGGCCGTATCGGCCGCAGACCAACGGCAAGGTAGAGCGCTTCCACCGAACCCTCGCCGATGAATGGGCCTACGCCCGGCTCTACACCAGCGACGAGCAACGCTGCCAGGAATACCCCCGCTGGCTGCACACCTACAATCACCACCGCGGCCACACAGCACTCGGCGGTCAACCACCAGCCAGCCGTGTACCCAACCTGTCAGGTCAGTACACCTAGCAACCACCCGCCCAGCACGTCGGACGGGAAGTGCACGCCGAGCGCGATACGGGTGACGCCGATGAGAGCCACCAACGCCGACGTCGCTGCCACTATCGGGCGGTGCCACCGCACCGGTGCGATCGGCACGAACACCAACAGCAGCACACCGTAGGTCACGGTGGAACCGAGGGAATGCCCGCTGGGGAAGCTCAGACCAGGGGCGACCGCGACAGGCTCGTCCAGCTCCGGGCGCGCCCGGTCCACCAGGGTCTTCACCCCGGTCACGAGAGCTGCCGAGCCGAGTCCGGTGGACGCCACGTACACCGCGAGCGCGCGCTCCCGCCGAATCAGCAGCCAAATCACCGTGACGCTGAGTGCCAACCAGGCGAAACCCGAGCCACCCAGATCGGTGACCCCGGTCAGGATGTTGACCACCCACGGCCCGGCCGACGCCGCGGCGGTCAATGCTTCGACGATGTGCTGGTCGGCCGACATCAACGGTGGCCATCCACTGGCGACAGGCGCGGTCAGCGCTGCGAAGGCGACGGCGAGTCCAAGTACCAGCCATCCGGCGGCGGTGTCGTCCGCGAATCCGAAGTAGCTGTGCCGGCGCCGACCGCCACGAGTGCTACCGGCGGCACGGTCGGTGTCGTGGGGCAGGGAGATGATGTGTTCCGTTCCGTCAAAAAGCGACCGAACGACTCTGTGCCCGCCCCGGCGGATCCTATTCACACCACCATCGACCGTTATCCTCCTGTGATTTCCTGCGGTGACAAGCGATCGCGGTTCTGTTTGGGGCTACACGGCGGGGGTACCTGTTCCGATCGGTGGTGTGCTGTTGGTTCACCAAACCCGTTGGTCAGCAGTGAAATAGCGCTACAGCGCGGGAAGGGTGGCCGCTTTGGTCCTCAATCCGTCCGCGGTCGACGAGCGGAAGGCAACCGTTGATCCCGTGCGTCGGCGCCGTCTAGCGGCGAGTTGGGACACCGTGCATGTCCGGCACACCGCACCCGAGGATGCCAGACCGTCCGCAGTGTGCGCGGCGGTGGCGCAGGGCGCCGGCGTGGTCCCGCGCTGTGGCACCGACGGGACGCTGGTCGCCGCAGCGGCGAGCCCGGCGCTGCACAGTTTGCGGGCGACGCGAGTCGACACCTGCTCGAGATCGGTCGATGAGCCTCAGTTCGACGGCGGGGTCATGGCTCCGGACTGTTCTCATGCCGTCGGGATCGAACCAGCTGCGCTTGTCGTCAAGGTCGCCGGATGAGTTCAGTGCCCCGGGTCGCCGAAACCACCGCGATGGTGCGGGGCGAACTCGGCGGCGACACCGCCTGGCAGACGCTGCGCCGGCACCGCGGGGGGATTGTCGTGGAGGGGTTCCGCAGGTTCCGCCGTGACCGAGCGGCACCACATGGCATGGCAGGGGAGGGGACTACGTTGCCGCAGCCCGCTCCTGGAAGTCGGCGGCGGCGCCATCGACGAGCAGTCCCTGGATGCCCCACCGGGTTTAGTGCCGGCTCACGAGGGTAGCGGGCAGCCTACCAACGGAAAGGGGTCGAGAATGGCGGTAGACGACACGTCCGCCCGCGTCATTCGATTGCCGGGAATTGTGCTGGGTGTCGGGCTGGGCGGCTTCGTCGACGGAATCCTGCTGCATCAGCTGTTGCAGTGGCACCACATGCTGACCAGCACCGCGACAGCCAACATCGACGTGCGCGAGTATCCCGCCGACACCGTGCACGGTCTACAGATCAATACCGTGTGGGACGGGTTGTTCCACACGTTCACCTGGCTGTCCGTGCTCGTCGGACTGGGCCTGCTGTACTCCCGGATCACCCACTCACGCGCACGCGTGTGGGCCTCGCGTGCGCTGTGGGGTTGGGTGCTGGTCGGCTGGGGCGTGTTCAACCTGGTCGAGGGTGTGATCGACCATCACATCCTGGCGATTCACCACGTCCGCTCCGGAGAGCACCAGGTGCTCTGGGACATCGGGTTCCTCGTCTTGGGCGCGGTCCTGGTGCTCTGCGGCTGGCTGTTGCAGCGCAGCGCCGCTCATCCCGCCGACGAACGCGTCGCTGCGAACTCGTGACCGCCGCCGGCCCCCCGATCGGGGTGCTCGTCGCCGGACTCGCCGTCGTCGGCCTCGGGTATGCCGGACTCGCCGTCCGGCAGGCGCGCGAGGCACGCGGCTGGAACCACTGGCGCACCACGAGCTTCTTGGCCGGCGTCGTGCTGCTGATCATCGGCGTCGCACCGTCGGGATCCGGCGACTTCGGTGACCACATGGTCGGACACCTGCTCATCGGCATGTTCGCCCCGCTCGCGCTGGTGCTGGCGGCGCCGGTCACGCTGATCCTGCGTACGGTCTCTCCTGCTTGGGGCAGACGCATCATTGCCGCCTTGACCTCGCGTCCGGCACGCGTTCTGACCAATCCCGTGCTGCTGCTGGCCCTCAACGTCGGCGGTCTGGCAGCGTTGTACTTCACCCCCCTCTACCGCATCAGCATGGCCAGCGTTGTGGTCCACGATCTGGTTCACCTGCACTTCTTCGTGGTCGGCTACTTGTTCGCGTGGATGATCGCGGGCCCGGACCCCGGGCCACACCGCCCGTCGGTGCCGGTCCGGTTGGTCCTGCTCGGCGTCGCCGTGGCCGGACACGCAATCATCGCCCAACTGCTCCATGCCGGCCTCTTCGTCGAGGCATCACTGAGCGCTGCTGAACTGCGGGACGGCGGCACACTGATGTACTACTGGGGCGACGTGGCCGAGATCCTGCTGGCGTTGGCAATGCTGCTCACCTGGACGCCGAGACCGCGGCGCCCGGCACGCGGGGCAGACGCCTCGGCAAGCGTTCGGTGACGACGCTCGGGTCCGGGCCGGACACCCTCACCACGTGCGGATGGCGGCGTTGATGAGGATGATGCGGCAGCTTCCCCGGGAGGGACCTTTGTCTGTGCGCGGGGGTCGCCCCGGCGCAGCTGCGGCCAGGGGGGCGCGGCGAGAACCGGCAAGGATTCGAGTCGGTAGCTGTTTGATCTCGTTCGTGTAACGAAGGCCGACGGCGTGGCGACATAGGAGCTAACTGGTGGCACGGCAGAAGGCAACCATGATGATGAAGAGCACGTTCGTCGGCGTCCTCGCGACGTGCACTGCCGTCACGACGGCGCTCGGCACAACGGCGGGTTTCGCTGCACACGCCGACAGCTTTGCAACCGGCTTGCACGCCGGTATCAATCAGCTTCGCCAGGCATGCGGGGCGGTTCCCGAGGACCCGCGCCTGACCGCGGCGGCGCAGCGGCACGCCAACGACATGTTGCGGACCAACACCCACAGCCACACCGGCTCGGACGGCTCGTCGCCGCGGGGGCGGATCACGGATGCGGGATACGGGCCCCTCGGCTCCTCTGGTGAGATCGTCTACTGGGGCAGCGGGCTCGGCGCGACCGAGAGCTCAGCGCTCAATTGGTGGATGGGCAGCCCCGGACATCGGTCGACCATCCTGAACTGCACATTCACCGCAGCCGGCTTCGCCACTGCCCGGCAGGGCATGCGGATGACCGCCGTGGTCGACTTCGCCGGCCCGTAGAGAGTCGCCCGCCGCTGACCTTAGTCCTCTACGCCCTGCTGGCAGCTACTCCGGTTTGGCGCCGGCGGCCCGCACGACCATGGGCACGGCGGGGAAGCATGCCGCCATTTCCGAGCGCGACCGCCGCAGCGCTGAGGTGCCGTAGCCCTTCTTGCGGTGTTCGGGGTGAATCCAGATCCGGACGTTCACCTCTCCGTGTTCGAGTTCGCCGAAGACCATCCCCACCTTGGTGTCCTCCACCACGGCGACGAACCAGGCCGCATCTTCCTGGCCGATGCGGCTCTGCGCGAAGCGGATCTCGTCGTCGAGCGGCTGGGC
>JAXHTL010000174.1:0-10329 GCA_034190095.1 Actinomycetota bacterium | reverse complement strand
CACCCGGAAGTCGTGCCCGGCGCCGGCCGGCTCGACGTGCAGCGTTCCGAACGACACCTCGCCCCAGTAGTTGCCCACCAGGTCCCGCCAGCGTTGCACCGAGCCGCCGACCCGGCACCCGGCGGCCAGCCGGCTGCGGTAGTCCTGCGCGGCGGGGGCGTAGAGATCCTCGACGTACTGGCGCACCATCCGTTCGGCGGAGAACTGCGGGGTCAGCGCCGTCATGCTGGCCCGTACCCGCCGCAGCCACTCGTCGGGAACCCCGCTCTCGTCACGGGCGTAGAACATCGGCACGATCTGCTCCTCGAGCAGCCGGTAGAGCTGCTCGGCTTCCTCGGCGTCCCACGCCGGGTCGCTGTTGTGCTGGGCGCCGTCACCGATCGCCCAGCCCACCTCGGGCACGTAGGCCTCGGCCCACCATCCGTCGAGTTCGGAGACGTTGAGCCCGCCGTTGACGAGCACCTTCATGCCGCTGGTGCCGCTGGCCTCCCACGGGCGGCGCGGCGTGTTGACCCACACATCGACACCGTTGACGAGTTGTTCGGCCAGCAGCAGGTCGTAGTCGGCGATGAACGCCACGTGCGAGCGGACATCGGGACGGGCAGCGAACTCGAACCAGCGTTGGATCATCGCCTTGCCCAGGCCGTCGGCCGGATGCGCCTTGCCCGCCACCACCATCTGGACGGGCCGGTCGGGGTCGGTGAGGATCCGCGCGAAGCGGTCGGGGTCGTGCAGCAGCAGCGCGGTGCGCTTGTATTCGGTGAATCGGCGGGCGAACCCGAGCGTCAGCACCGTGGGGTCGAAGATCCGCTGGGCTTCGTCGATGCGGTCGGCGGCGGCACCGGCGATGGTGAACTGGCGCGCCAGCCGCTGCCGCGCCCACTGCACGAAGCGCTCGCGGTTGCGGTTGCGCATCTGCCACAACTCGTCGGTCGACACCTTGTCCATCCAGTCGCCGATCGGCGTCGGAACCCCCAGCCACTGCTGACGCAGCTCGGCGTTGGTCCACAGCTCGTCGGCTGCCGGCGAGTCCCAGGACGGCACGTGCACACCGTTGGTGACGTGCCCGACCGGCACCTCGGGAACGGGCCAACGGGGAAACAGGTCGGTGAACAGTTCCCGGCTGACCGCGCCGTGCAGCCGGCTCACCCCGTTGACCCGCGACGCCCCGCGTATCGCGAGGTAGGCCATGTTGAAGGGCTCGGTGTCGTCGTCGGGATTCGCCCGGCCCAGCCGCAGCACATCGCCGATGCTCATCTGCATCTCGGCGGCGAACGGCGACAGGTAGCTCACCACGATGCCCGGGTCGAACCGGTCGAAGGCCGCCGCCACCGGCGTGTGGGTGGTGAAGACGGTGCCCGCTCTGGCCACGGTCAGCGCGACGTCGAAGGGCACGTCGTGTTCCAGCACGATCCACCTGGCGCGTTCGAGCACCGCGAACGCGGCGTGCCCCTCGTTGAGGTGGCAGACATCCGGGTAGATCCCGAGCTCGCGCAGCAGCCGCCACCCGCCGAAGCCGAGCGCCATCTCCTGTTCCCAGCGCACCTCGGGGTCGGCTTCGTAGAGTTGCGCGGTGATGCCGCGGTCGGACGGGTCGTTGGCGGGGTCGTTGCTGTCGAGCAGGTACAGCCCGAGCCGCCCGACGTTGACCTCCCAGGCGCGCAGATACACCGTGCGTCCGGGGAACTCGAGCGGGATGCGGATCCAGGCGCCGTCGGAGCCGCGTAACCGCCGCACCGGAATCTCGCTGGGATCGCTGAACGGGTACAGCTCGCGCTGGCTGCCCTGCGAATCCAGGGCCTGGCGAAAGTACCCCTGCTGGTACAGCAGGCCGACGCCGACCACCGGGACCCCGAGGTCGGTCGCCGACTTCATGTGGTCGCCGGCCAGCACACCCAGTCCGCCGGCATAGATGGGCAGCGCCTCGGCCAGCCCGAACTCCATGCTGAAGTAGGCCGTCATGCCCAGCGAGTTCGCGGCCCTGGACTGCGGGAACCAGAACGGGTCGCTGTTGCGGCGGCCGCGGTCTTCGACCAGTTCCCGCACCTGGGCGCAGAACGCGCTGTCGTTGCCGAGGTCTTCGAGTTCGGGCTGGCCGATGGATTTCAGCACCGCCCACGGATTGCGGGCGGCTGCCCACAGTTCGGGGTTCACGCGGTGCCAGACCCGGTCGGCGCGGTGCGACGAGATCAGCCGCATGTCGAGGGCGAGGTCGTCGAGACCCTGCAGCGACACGGGAAGATCGATCTCGGTGTGACGGTCAGCCATCAGCGTCTCCCAACCGGTCCGGAGCGCTTGAAACCTACCTCAGCGCGCTGAACCGGAGGGGAAATTCCGGTGACGGCCGGTGTTCGTGCGATATGGCGCATCACCCGGCTGGAACAGGTCACCACCGCAGACGGTGCACCCGGCCTCGTCGGCATCCGTTGGCAGCACGGCGATTTCGCCGGCGGCGAGCGGGGTCAGCGAGCGGCGGCGAGGGGCGCGTCGGCCGAGGCCGCGCCGGCACGCGGGGTCACCGCGACGCCGTGGCGAATCGCGCTCGCGCTGTCGATGCCGTGGGCGAAATCGCGCACCGCCTCGATGACCGCGGCGGACCACTTGCGCAGGTCGATCTTGTTCATGTCCATCACCTTCGAATCTCACTGATCTGTGAAGCAGCGCCGAGACTAGCTACACTGATCTGTGAAGTCAAGGAGAGTGGTGAGCAGTTTCGTGAGTGTTGACGAACCCCATCTGACCGAAGGGGCCCTGCGCATCCTGGAGGTGGCGACCGACCTGTTCTACCGCGACGGCATCCACGCCGTGGGGGTCGACACCATCGCCGCGGAATCGGGGGTCACCAAACGCACGCTGTACGACCGTTTCGGCTCCAAGGACGTCCTGGTGGCCACCTACCTGCGGCAGCGCCACGAGGACTGGTGGGAGCTGTTCGAAAAGCACATCGCCGCGGCCGGGTCACCGCGCGCCCTGGTGGTGTTCGACGCCTACATCGAGGATGCCGGCTGGGTCAGCCGCGGCTGCGCCTTCGTCAACGCCGCCGCCGAACTGCCGCGCGACCACATCGCCTACGACGTGATCCGCGAGCACAAGCAGGCGGTGCGCGAGCGGCTGGCCGAACTGGTCGCCGAGGATCTCCCGGACCGCAAGGACGCGCGGCGCACGGCCGAGCACCTGTTCCTGCTGGCCGAAGGCGCGATCGTGCACCGCGGGCTCGACGACAGTCCCGAACCGATGAACACCGCCCGCGAGATCGCCCGCGACCTGCTGACCCCCGGCGACCGCTAGCCTGACCCCATGCGAACCGCACTCGGCGCAGCTCTGCTCGTGGCGCTGGCGGGGTGCTCCACCCCGGCGGCCGACGAGACCGTCACGCTGGACGGCACGAGTTGGCGGCTGACCCAGATGCAATCCATGGACGATGCGCAGGGCACCACCGCGGTACCCGAGGGCCAGCAGTACACCGTCGAGTTCGGCCCCCGCGAAGACGGGGTGGGCCAGGCCGGCTTCCAGATCGACTGCAACCGGGGGTCATCGACCTGGCAGGCCACCGCCGCGGAGTCCGACAGCTCCGGGCAACTGACGTTCGGCCCCATCGCCGTCACCCTGATGGCCTGCCCGGAAGGCTCCTTGGATCAGAAGGTGTCCAGCGCGCTCGGCGACGTGCGCACCTATCTGGTCGCCGACGGCCGACTGCACATGTCGCTGTTCGCCGACGGCGGCATCCTGACCTGGGCACCACTCGACTGAGTAGGCGCCCCGACTCAGAAACTGGCGTGCGGCGCACCCATCCCCGGGTCGATCTGGTGCGGGCCCGACGCCGACGGCGCGATCGGGAAGTCGAAGATCGCGGTCGGGATATACACGGTGGCACAGGAGTTGGGGATGTCCACCACACCGGAGAGCCGCCCCTCGATCGGCGCCGAACCGAGCAGCAGGTAAGCCTGCTCGGGGCTGTAGCCGAACTTGGTCAGGTAGTCGATGGCGTGCAGGCAAGCCCGCTGATAGGCCAGGTCGGAGTCGAGGTAGCGCTGCTCCCCGTCCAGGGTCACCGAGGTGCCCGAGAAGGCGATCCACTCCGAATACTGCGGATCGGTGTTGCCCGGCATGAAGATCGCGTTCTCCGAGACGCCGTAGGTCTGCATCCCGCCCTTGATCAGGTCGACGTGCAGATCGAGGAAACCGCCCATCTCGATGGCCCCGCAGAAGGTGATCTCGCCGTCGCCCTGGGAGAAGTGCAGGTCTCCGAACGACAGGTTCGCACCGGGCACGAACACCGGGTAGAACACCCGGGTGCCCTTGGTCAGGTTCTTGATGTCCTGATTGCCGCCGTTCTCCCGCGGCGGAGCGGTCCGCGCCGCCTCACCGGCGACCCGGTCGAAGTCGTCCCCGCTCAGCGAGCCGAGGATGGCGTCCTGCGGTTCGGGCGGAAGTGCCAGTGGCGGAACGCGTTCCGGGTCGGTGGCGATCAAGGCGGCCTCGCGGCGGTTCCAGGTCGACAGCAGATCAGCCGAGGGCGCGGTACCCATCAGACCCGGGTGCACGATTCCGGTGTACTTCACCCCGGGCACGTGCCGTGATGTCGCGCTCTGACCGGAGAAGTCCCAGATCGCTTTGTAGGCGTCGGGGAACTGGTCGGTGAGGAAGCCGCCGCCGTTCTGCTTGGCGAAGATCCCGGTGTAGCCCCAGCCCTGACCAGCCAGCGGCCCGGAGTCCTCCTGCGGGATGGGCCCGACATCGAGAATGTCGACGATCAGCAGGTCGCCGGGTTCAGCGCCTTCGACGGCGAACGGGCCGGACAGACAGTGCACACCCTTGAGCGGCGCGTTGAGGATGTCCTCGGCCGAGTCGTCGTTGTGGATGGCGCCGTCGAACCATTCCCGGCAGTGCGCCCGGAAGCTGTCTCCCGGCTTGACGGTGACCGCGGCCGGAATGTCGGGATGCCAGCGGTTGTGGCCGACGATCTGCTGATCGGTGAATTTCTTGGCCGAGTCGAGCGGGTAGAGCAGTTCAGGCACGTCGTCCTCCACGATCGGTCTCCGAGCGGCTTACCCCTTCGAACGTAGCGCCCCGCAGCCGGCGCGGCCACGACTCTGATCGACCTATGCTGATATGCATGCCTTCGTATGGGTTCCGCTGCGGGCACGGCTGTCCGCCGTTCACCGAGCAGCACCCGATCACAGCGCCGCCCGACACCGTCGCCTGTGTGCAGTGCGGGCAACCGGCCCGACGGCTGATCGGATCGCCTGCACTGTCCGCGGGCGCCGGCGCAGGGATGCGTCTGCAGGATGCCACGCGAGCGACGGCAGACCGGCCGGCGGTGGTCGACCGGGTGCCGTCCCGTCCGGGAGCGGGCACACCGGTCAGCGACAACCCGCTGCACCGGAAGTTGCCGCGGCCGTAGCGGGCGGGCCGGGCCGGCTGCGCGGCCCGACTATTCGACGATGAAGACCGGGATCTGGCGATCGGTCTTGGTCTGGTACTCGGCGTAGGGCGGGTACGCGGCCACGGCCAGCGCCCACCAGTGCTCCCGTTCGGCGCCGGCGAGTTCCCGCGCGGTCATGGTCGCGACCCTGTCGCCGTCCTGGACCGCCACGGTCGGGTTGGCCTTCACGTTGTGGTACCAGGCCGGATGCCTCGGGTCGCCGCCCTTGGAGGCGACCATGGCGTAGCGTCCGTTCTCCTCGACACGCATCAGCGGTACATACCGCTTCTGCCCGGACTTGACGCCGGTGGTGGTGAACAGGACCACGGGTCGGTCGAAGACCTCGACGCCGTCGGTGGTGCCCTGCTCGAGGATGCGTTGCGTCTGCTCACGAACCCAATCGGTGGGGCTCAACTGCGGTTGTTCGGTCACCCCTGGCCCAACACCTGCCGCGACGACTTATTCCGGCCCGCGTTACCGCGCGCCCGGCGGCCGAATGCTGCAATGGAACCATGACACCACTGACCAGGCTCGCCGCGATCGCGGCTGCGGTGCTGGTGGCCGGGCTGGCTGCACCCCCGGCCGGCGCACAGCCCGAAGACGGCGCACCGGCGGACTTCGTCTCGCTGAGCGAGGTCGCGCCGTCGATCCTGCAGGACATCCGCTACGCCACCGCGCACAACTTCGTCGGCGAACCCATCGACGGCTATCAGGCGCCGATGTGCATCCTCACCCGCCCGGCCGCCGAAGCGCTGGGTCGCGCCCAGCAGGCCCTGGTCGCACAGGGCTATTCACTGAAGGTGTACGACTGCTACCGGCCGCAGCGGGCGGTGGACGAGTTCGTGGCGTGGGCGGCCGATCCGGCCGCACAGGAGATGAAGGGTGAGTTCTACCCGTGGGTGGACAAGTCGCAGTTGTTCGCCGACGGCTACATCGCCGAGCAGTCCGGGCACAGCCGCGGCAGCACCGTGGACGTCACGCTCGTCGCGCTGCCGGCCCGACAGCAGCCCGCGTACGTCCCCGGTGAGGCACTGTGGGCGTGCACGGCGCCGGCACCGCGGCGCTTCGCCGACAACAGCGTCGACATGGGCACGGGGTACGACTGCTTCGACCCCTCGGCACACACCCTTGATCCGGGAGTCCAGGGTGAGCAGCTGAACAACCGGCTACTGCTCAAGCAGGTCCTGGAGAGCCAGGGCTTCGAGAACTACAGCACCGAGTGGTGGCATTTCACGTTCAGGCCCGAGAGCCATCCCGACACCTACTTCGACTTCCCGGTCGCACCGTCGTCGCTTGCCGGCTGACACGCGGCGACCGCGGGGCGCCCCGCTGGGTCCCCCGGTCGGGTGTCTCGCTACAGCCTCTCCATCTCGCGCGAGCAGGCCGCCAGCTCGATGAAGGTGTAGTGCCGCGGACGGATGTGCGGGTGCGTCTCGTGGGCGTTCTCGTCGAACATCCAGTGCAGCGCCTCGGATGCGCTGTGGATCGGGTGGTGACTCACTTCCCAGACGGGGCCATGCGAACCAGCCTCGGCCGCGTGTGCTGTGTTCATCGTCGTTCTCGATTTCGTGCTGCGCGGTTGTCGGTACCCCACCATTGTCGCGCCGTCAGGCCGCCGGGGCCAGGGCAGCGGCGTGTTTGACGGCGGTGAAACTGCGGGTAGTCGACTGGTGAAGCCCCGTAGCGGGGCGGCCGAGACGCCGTTCGGTGGGATCTGTCCGCCGAGTCGCAGCGTCGCACCACCGATCGATCCTGGAGGACACACGTATGCCGATGACCAAGAAGAGCGGCAAACCCAAGAAGAGCGAGCTGCCGAGCACCTTGCGCAATTCGGGCAAGAAGGCTCAGAAGACGTTCGCCAAGGCACATGACGCGGCAGCCAAGGAATACGGCGAGGGCGAACGGGCCCATCGGGTGGCCTACAGCACGCTCAAACGCCGGTTCGAGAAGGTCGGAGACCACTGGGAGAAGAAGGAGAAGAAGGGCCCCTCCGACGAGCGTGCCCGCAGCGGCGGGCCGAACGCCAAGGGCGCGACCGCGGCGGGCGTGGACGCCAACGCGACGAAGAAGCACCTGACCGACGTTGCCCGCGAACTCGACATTCCCGGCCGCTCGAAGATGGACAAGAGCGAGCTGGTGAGCGCGATCAAGAAGGCCAACCGCCGCGCCACCGCCGGGGCTCGGTAACCGGGCTCGGCAAGGGTGCTGCGCACCGCGCGTCAGGCGGTGCGCAGCCCGGCGAGGGCGGAGCGGTCGCCGGCCGCGGCGCGGGTGATGACGCTGGCGGTGCCGTCGACTTCGAGTACCACGGCCTCGATCTGACTGATGTCCCCGACGCCGGCGCCACGGATCATCTGCCGGATCTCGTCGTCGCTGATCCGTTGCCGGCGTGCGGCATCGGCGCGGATACGCCCGTCGGAGACCAGGACGGTCGGAGTCGAGGACAGCACTCTGCGGCCCCCTTTGACCCGTGACGCGACCAACGCCACGATGAATTGCAGCGCCGCCAGCAGTGCCAGACCGACGATGCCCTCGAGCAGGGACACGTCGTCGCCGAGCAGGATGCTGGCCAGGGTGGACCCGATCGCCACGGTGACCACCAGGTCGAATGCGTTGAGCTGGGCCAGCGTTCGCTTGCCCGGCACCCGCAGCACGACGATCACGGCGAGGTATCCTGCCGTTCCCACCAGCAGGACACGCTGGATTTCCGACCAGCTGTCGAACCAGATCACAGCGTGACCCGTGATCGGGAGTGGTGCGCGAAGCCGGCCTCGGGTACATCGATGGTGAGCATCCCGCCCTGCTACCCACGCCCGGACGGCCGAAACCTGCCCTGCCGCGGTGATCTCGGCCCGACCCTTCAGCGCAGCTTGTGTTCCACCACGGTGTGCAGGCGCGCTGGTTTCCGCAGCGCTCCGGACACCTCCTCGAGCCGAACCCCCACTTCCTGGCCGGCGATCTCGAGGGTGCCGATCTGATTGCGGAAGTGCAGGCCGGTGGCCTCCCGCCAGCGCAACCTCGGCCTGGGTACCCGGGCCGCCCTGGCCAGCGCGCGGCCCAGCGCTGTGGCCGCGCGGGTGTGCCCCAGAACCTGGAGCAGGCGCTCGCCGAGCGCGAGATCCTTGCGCAGCCCTGAGCAGACGACCTGCCAGACCTTGGTCGGTGCCGGTGCGGCCTCGCCGGGCAGCGAGACTTCGGTGACCCAGCAGTGGTGCACGTCGCCGCCGAGCAGCACGATCGACTCCGGTGGTGCTCCGAGCCGTCCGGCCGCACTGTCGATCACCAGGTCTTCGACGTCGCGGAAACTGCGCTGGAACACCGCCCAGTGGTCGAGGTGCCCCTTCATCCGGACCTGCTCGCCCAGGGCGCGCAGGCGCCGCCCCCACGCCCCGTCGGCAACGGCTTCGGACCAGCCCTCGATGTCGTGCACACCGGAGGGCATCAGAAACGGCAGCGACGAGGCGATGATCAGGTTGCGGTAGTCGCCGTCGACACGCGAACTGACCCAATCCCATTCGTCCTCGGTGGTGATCCGGCGCCGCCCTGCCCCGAGTTGGCGCCCGGTGCGCGAATCGACGACCAACAGCCGCGTCGAACCGAAGTCCCGGCAGAAACTGAAGCGGGACCGGCCCTCATCGCTCTCGGCGTCGCGGGCCATCCGACGCAGCGCGGCCGTGCCGTCCCGGGTGCGGCGGATCTCCTGCAATGTCGGGTTGTCGGCCAGTTCCCCGGGAGTCAGGTTGCCCAGATGCTGATACACCCAGTAGGCCATCAGCCCGCCGAGGATGCGGGTCTCGTACCAGGAGGTCCGGCGTTTCTCGGCCAGCCAGGCCGCGGAGATGTTCCACCGGTCGTTGATCTCGTGGTCGTCGAAGATCATCGACGTCGGAAGGGTGGACAGGATCCAGCGCACCATCGGCTCGGTCCAGGCGTCCCGGTAGCCGATGCAGTACTCCTCGAAGTCCTCCAGCACTTCGACCGGCCCGTCGGCGTGGACCTCGCGCCCGGCGACCAGCTGCTTGATGTCGTCGGGGACGTCGTCGGCGTAGAGCTGATCACCGAGCATCAACAGCGCGTCCGGCCACAGCGCCGAGGGCTGCGCGAGCATCCGCGTTCCGAAGGCCCGCAGCGCGTCGACACCCCTGCCCTTGGGGTGCCAGAGTCCGCGCAGCGTGTAGGGCATCCGTTGCGGGGCCGAGGTCCGGCACGAGCCGAACGCCAGGCGCAGCGATCCCTCCGGTGGGACGAGCCGGATCCGGGGCTGGGGGAACTCGTAGCCCGGCGGCGGCCAGGCCACCTCGCCGTCGAGCCGAACCTCGTACGGGTACTGCCGGTACGGGTCCAGCCCCTCGATGCAGACGATGGCGAAGTGGTGATCTTCGACCTCGAACGTCGGGGCGACACACCCGAGGACGTCCACCTCGCAGGCCTGGTCGGTTTCCACCCACACCGTGGCATCGGTCTGGCCGACATGGCGCAACAAGGGTCCGACGCGAATTTCTGCCACGCGTCGCGGCTTCCCGAACGCGCGGCCACCGAAACACCGCCCACGTCGGCGCGGCCGCCGGTCTCAGCTGTCGACGTCCATCTCGACCAGCACCCGGCGCAGCAGCTTGCCGGTCGCGTTGCGCGGCAGCTCCTCGACGAACACCACGTCGCGCGGCACCTTGTGGCGGGCCAGGTTGTCCTTGACGTACTGCTTGATCTCCGCGGCGTCCGGTCCGGCGCCGGGCTCGGGTACCACGAAGGCGCGCAACCGCTTCCCGAACTCCACGTCGTCGACACCCACCACCGCGACCTCGGCGATGTCGTCGCGCTCCTCGAGCAGGTTCTCGACCTCCTGCGGGAAGACGTTCTCGCCACCCGAGACGATCATGTCGTCGTCACGGCCGTCGACGAACAGC
>JAXHTL010000173.1:0-10336 GCA_034190095.1 Actinomycetota bacterium | reverse complement strand
CGGCGGGCTCGGCGGGCTCCTCGGGTTCGGCGGGCTCGGCGGGCTCCTCGGGTTCAGCGGGCTCGGCGGGCTCGGCGGGCTCGGCCTCCTGCGGCGGCGTCACGGGCGGCGGCGGAGCGACCGGCGGCTCGGGAAGCGTGACGTCGGCGATCGGACGTTTCGGCGCGTCCCGCGGAATGGTGGCATCATCGCCGACGGCGGGTAGGCCGGAGGTGTCGATGCGCTCGGCCTGGTCCGGCCGGCTCGCCGGCGGTGTCCCGGGCGGGCTCACGGTCGGGGCGGACTGGCTGAAGGTGATGCCCGAGGAGGCCGTGTAGCCGCCCGAACGATCAACAGGAGTGGCAGTGTCAGGACGGGAGATGCTGATCCGTCGCCGGCGGTACCGCAGCAATCCGACGACGAGCGCGGCGACCAGCAGAACGGCGATGACCGCTATCGCGATCCAGAGACCTTCACTCACCCCGCCATTGTCGCAGGGCCTCCACCGATGACCCCCGACCCCATGCCCGCCCTGCAACACCGCAAGCGCCGCCACATCGACGTCTGCCTGACCGAAGAGGTCGACTACCAGACACTGAGCACCGGGTTCGAGCGCTACCGGCTGCCCTACAACGCCCTGACCCAGACCGACCTGAAGAACGTGGATCTGAGCACCGAGTTCCTCGGCCACCGATTACGCGCACCCGTGCTGATCGGCGCGATGACCGGCGGGGCTGCGCTCTCGGGCATCATCAACCGCAATCTGGCCGCAGCGGCACAGCAGCTGGGTATCGGGATGATGCTGGGATCGCAGCGGGTGATGATCGACGACCCGGCCACCACCGTGAGCTTCGACGTCCGTTCCGTGGCCCCGGACATCCTGGTCGTCGGCAACATCGGCCTGGCCCAGCTGGAACCAGCGCTCCTGCCCGGGCTGGCCGGGGCGCTGGCCGGGGTGGGCGCCGACGCGCTGGCGGTGCACACCAACCCGCTTCAGGAGGCGATGCAGCACGACGGGGACACCGACTTCTCCGGCTCGGTCGGGCGGCTGCGCGCCGTGGTGGACACGATCGGCTATCCGGTCGTGCTCAAGGAGGTCGGACACGGCATCGGGGCGGCCGCGGCCGCCGAACTCGCCGGTCTCGAGCTCGCAGCCGTCGACGTCGCCGGGGCCGGCGGCACCTCGTGGGCCCGTATCGAACAGTTCGTCCGCTACGGCGAGGTGCGCCACCCCGAGCTGGCCGAGTGGGGCATCCCGACCGCGCAGGCGCTGACCGAGGTACGGCACGTGCTGCCTGCGATGCCGCTGGTCGCCTCCGGGGGCATCCGCACCGGCATGGACGCCGCCAAGGCGCTGGCGCTGGGCGCGCAGGCGGTCGCCGTGGCCAGGCCGCTGCTGGCACCGGCGATCGAGTCCGTCGACGCGGTGGTCGACTGGCTGCGGCGATTCCTCGACGAGCTGCTGGTCTGCCTGCACGGGTGCGGCGCGCAGGATCTGGCCGCGCTCCGGCGCCGGGGCGCCACGGCGACGGCCTGACCGCCCGTCAGGACGGGCTGGCGGCCAGCTCCTGGCCCCGCATGCGTTGCGAGATCACCGCGGTGATGCCGTCGCCCCGCATGGAGACGCCGTAGAGGGCGTCGGCGACCTCCATGGTCGGCTTCTGGTGGGTGATCACGATCAGCTGCGACCGCTCCCGCAACTGCTCGAACAGACTGATCAGCCGGCGCAGGTTGACGTCGTCGAGCGCCGCCTCCACCTCGTCCATCACGTAGAAGGGCGACGGGCGGGCCCGGAAGATCGCGACCAGCATCGCCACCGCCGTCAGCGACTTCTCCCCGCCGGAGAGCAGGGACAGCCGCTTGATCTTCTTGCCCGGTGGGCGGGCCTCGACCTCGATGCCGGTGGTGAGCATGTCGTGGGGGTCGGTGAGCAGCAACCTGCCCTCGCCCCCGGGGAACAGCGTCGCGAACACCTGGGCGAACTCGCGCTCGACGTCGGCGTAGGCCTCGGTGAACACCTGCAGGATGCGGGTGTCCACATCGGAGATGACGTCGAGCAGGTCCTTGCGGGCCGCCTTGACGTCCTCGAGTTGGGTGGACAGGAAGTTGTACCGCTCCTCCAGCGCCGCGAACTCCTCGAGCGCGAGCGGATTGACCCGGCCCAGCTGGTTGAGTTCCCGCTCGGCGCGCTTGGCCCGTCGTTCCTGGGTGGGCCGGTCGTAGGGCATCGGCGCGGGCATGGTGACCGGTTCACCGCGCTCCTTGGCCTGCTCGTACTCGGCCATCTCCAGCTCCGAGGGCGGCAGCGCCACGGTCGGGCCGTACTCGGCGACCAGATCGGCGGCGGCCATGCCGAACTGGTCGAGCACCTGTTCCTCGAGCTGCTCGATCCGCAGGGCCGCCTGGGCCTTGGCGACCTCGTCGCGGTGCAGCGCGTCGGTCAGTGCGTTGATCCGGGTGGTGAGCTCGCCGACCTCCTCGCGGGCTCTGGTCAGGGCCCCCGCCCGGGTCTGCCGCTCGGCGGCGACCTCGTCGCGGATGGCCGAGGCCGCGGTCACCGCGGCACCCAGGCGCTGCGCCACGAGCCGGCCCGATTCGGCCACGGCCGCGGCCATCGCCGCGGCATGCACCCGCGCCTCGCGAGCCCGCTGGGCACGGACCCGGGCCTCGCGCTCGGCCACCGCCGCGCGGCGAAGCGAATCCGCGCGCCCCCGAACAGCATTCGCACGTTCCTCGGCGGTGCGCACCGTCAAGCGCGCCTCCACCTCCGCCGAGCGGGCCGCCTCCGCCGCCGATGTGTACTCCTCGCGGTCGACAGGCGCCACCTCGAACATCGGCTCCTGCTGGGCGTTGTGCAGCCGCTGTTCGAGGTCGGTGAGCTCCTCGACGGTCTGACTGCGCCCGGCCTCGAGCTCGTCGCGCTGCTTGATCAGCCGCTGCCACTCGTCGTCGGCGGCACGGGCATCCTGCCCCAGCCGGCCGAGCTGCTCGTAGATCGCCGAGATGGCGGCGTCGGACTCGTTGAGCGCGGCCAGCGCCTGTTCGGCCGCATCCTGCCGGGCGGCCTGCTCGTCGAGCGCTCCGGCCAGGGCGGCCGAGAGCTCACCGGTCTGACGTTCCGCGGCCGCCAGCTCGGTACGCGCCTTGTCGACCTCGGAGGTGATCTCCAGGGTGCTGGGCCTGCGGTCGGACCCCCCGCTGACCCAGCCGCCGCCGACCAGATCGCCGTCGGCCGTCACCGCCCGCAGATCAGGCTGTGCGGCAACGAGTTCCAGCGCCGAAGCAAGATCACCGACCACCGCGACACCGCCGAGCATCGCCGTCATCGCACCACGGACACTCGCAGCGGGGTCGACCACGTCGGTCGCCCAGACCGCCCCGGCGGGCAGCGACGCGGACGGCGGCGCGGACGGCGCCGGCCAGTCCCCCAGGATGATGGCGGCACGTCCGCCGTCGGATTCCTTGAGCGCGGCCACCGCGTCGCGAGCTGCCCGGGAGTTCTCCGCGGCCAGCGCATCGGCGGCGGCACCGAGTACCGCGGCCACCGCGGTCTCGTGCCCGGGGCGCACCTTCACCAGATCTGCGATCGAGCCGAGAAGTCCTGCGCCCCTGTGGTGTTCCTGCAACCAGGCGGCGCCGTCGCGGCGGTCCAAACCGACCGAGAGCGCGTCGATGCGGGCCTGCAACGAGGCGACCTGACGCTCGGCGGCGCGTTCGGCGGCCTGTAGTTCGGCGACGCGTTCGTCGGCCAACCGCAACGCGGTCACGGTGCGATCGTGGTGTTCGTCCAGACCGACCTCACCGGCGTCGAGTTCGCCGACGCGGCCCTGGACCATCTCGAACTCGGCCTGCGTCTGCTGGGCGCGTGCGGCCGCCTCGTCGATACCCACGGTCAGCCGGGCCACCGTCTCGTCGATCGAATCCACCCGGGTGCGCATCGTGTCGACCTGACCGGACAGCCGTGCCAGCCCTTCCCGGCGGTCGGCCTCGGCGCGCGCGGCGGCCAGGTGGGCCCGCTCGGCCTCGGCAGCGGCGTGCTCACGCTCGGCGAGCTCGGCACGGGCGGCCTCGAGGCGTTCCCGCGACTCGGACAGTTCCTCGAGCAGCCGGCGCTCCTGTTCGGCGACCTCGTCGGCCTGCGCCTCGAGCTCGTCGGGATCGGGCCCCCCGGACTGCTCGGGCTCGGCGTCCAGATGCTGGGCGCGCTCGCTGGCGATCCGCACCGTCGCACTGACCCGCTCGGCGAGTGCCGAGAGCCGGAACCAGCGCTGCTGGGCCGCCTCGGCGCGCTCGCTGAGATCGCCGACGGCCTCGTCGTGGGCGTCCAGTTCGGCGCTCGCGGTCTCGAGGCGCAGGCTCAGTTCGTCGTGCTCGCGACGCAGCGTGGTCTCGGTCTGATTGGTGTTGTCGAACTCCGCCTTGCGGGTGACCAGGTCGTCGGCAGCCAGTCGCAGGCGCGCGTCACGCAGGTCGGCCTGGATGGTCGCCGCACGCCGTGCCATCTCGGCCTGTCTGCCCAACGGTTTGAGCTGACGGCGCAGCTCGGTGGTCAGATCGGTCAGCCGGGCGAGGTTGGCCTGCATCGAGTCGAGCTTGCGGACGGCCTTCTCCCGGCGTTTGCGGTGCTTGAGGACGCCCGCGGCTTCCTCGATGAACGCCCGGCGATCCTCGGGCCGGGACTCGAGGATCTCGGCAAGCTTGCCCTGACCGACGATCACGTGCATCTCCCGGCCGATGCCCGAATCACTGAGCAACTCCTGGACATCCATCAAACGGCAACTGCTGCCGTTGATCTCGTACTCGCCGGCCCCGTCCCGGAACATCCGGCGGGTGATCGAGACCTCCGAGTAGTCGATCGGCAACGCGTTGTCGGAATTGTCGATCGTCAGGGTCACCTCGGCGCGCCCGAGCGGCGCCCGCGACGAGGTCCCGGCGAAGATGACGTCCTCCATCTTGCCGCCCCGCAGGGTCTTGGCGCCCTGCTCACCCATCACCCAGGTCAGCGCGTCGACGACGTTGGACTTACCCGATCCGTTGGGGCCGACGACGCAGGTGATACCGGGTTCGAAGCGCAGAGTCGTCGGCGAGGCGAAGGACTTGAAGCCCTTCAGCGTCAGACTCTTCAAGTGCATGACGAGACACCCTACCGCCGCGAACCTCAGCGCTCGGTGAAGCCGTTGAACGCGTCGGCCGCCTCCGACCAGTCCGAGATCACCTTGTCCACCTGGCCGGGCGTTCCGGGGCCCTGCAGGGCGCTCAGCAGCTGCTCACAGGCCTGCCGGGGACCCTGGGCGACCACCTGGACCCGGCCGTCGGGTTTGTTGGCCGCGTAGCCGGTCAACCCCAGCTCGAGGGCCCGGGAGCGTGTCCACCAGCGAAAACCCACACCCTGGACCATGCCGTGCACCCAGGCGGTCAACCGGACGTCATTCTCCCCCAGCATCTTTCACCTCAAATTTCACTTTGGTCCCGGTTTTCAACGTGCGCCCCACTGTGCACACCTGGTCGATGGCTCGCTCGACGACGGTCAGCAGCCTGGTCAGTTCGTCTGCCGACAACCCGGACAGGTCCACCTCCAGCGACTCCTCCAGCAGGGGATAGCGCTCCTGCTCGCGATCCGGTGGCCCGGATACCCGGATCGTGGCCTGGTAGTCGTCTCCGAGGCGGCGGCGCAGCGGCTGATCGCTGGACAGCCCGCTGCACCCGGCCAGCGCGATCTTGAGCAGTTCGCCCGGTGTGAAGACCCCCTCGACGTCCTCGGAGCCGATGAACACCTCGGCGCCCCTCGTGCTGCGGCCGGTGTAGCGGCGCACCCCGGTGCGCTCCACCCAGAGATCGGTCATGGCTCTTTTCTACAACGTCGCGCCCGTGCCGCGCCGAACTGGCATTCCAGCAGCAGAAGTGCGAGTGAGAACCTGCCGGAATGCCAGTTCGGCGAAATCAGGCGCGGCGCGCCCGGGGGCGGGGCTGGCAACGGGGACAGTAGAACGACGACCGGTTCATGAACCTGTCCCGGCGCATCACCGCACCGCACCGGCGGCAGGGCCGGCCGTCGCGGCCGTAGGCGTCCAGCGACCGGTCGAAGTAGCCGGACTCGCCGTTGACGTTCACATAGAGCGAATCGAAGGACGTGCCGCCCTGGCCCAGCGCGTCGGTCATCACCGCTGCCGCGGCGTCGAGCAACTCCGACAGAGCCTTGCGGGACAGCCCCGAGGCCAGCCGCGCGCCGTTGATCCTGGCCCGCCACAGCGCCTCGTCGGCGTAGATGTTCCC
Organism: Actinomycetota bacterium; assembly: GCA_034190095.1. Lineage (GTDB taxonomy): Bacteria > Actinomycetota > Actinomycetes > Mycobacteriales > Mycobacteriaceae > Mycobacterium. The sequence continues at coordinate 4,084 of JAXHTL010000173.1, read as the reverse complement.
GATCCCGGAGACCACACTCTGATCCAGCAGCTGGCGCTTGATCTCAGAATTCTTGTGCCGCAGCACTTTCACCACCGAGTCACGGTCGAATCCGGGGTCGAGCGGGTCGCGGGCGATGTGTGCGACCGGCTCGGGAACCTCGGCACCGTCCACGCGCACCAGTTCGGCGATCATCCAGCCACCGAACGTCCGTTGATCGACGAAGCTCAGCGCGGTGCCGTCGTCGAACAGCGCGGCGATGCGCAGGTGGCTCTCGTTGGGGACCCGGCCCAGCAGCATCTGCCCGCTCATCCCGAGATGGACGACCAGCGCCGTACCGTCGGCGCCCCCTTCGCCGGACGCGTCGGTCCCGCCGCCCAGCGTCAGCCACAGATACTTCCCCCGCCGGCCCGTGCCGGTGATCGTGGTGCCGAGCAGACGGGCGGTCAGATCGGCGGCGCCGGCGACGTGCCGGCGCACCGCACGGGGGTGGTGCACGCGCACCGCCGTGATCGTCCTGCCGGTGACATGGGCGGCGAGTCCTCGCCGGACGACCTCGACCTCGGGGAGTTCAGGCATCCGGGTTCAGGGCGTTCCACGCCGCGGCGGCGGCCCGCAGTTCGGCCTCTTTCTTCGTGCGGCCGACCCCGTTGCCGTACTCGACCCCCGCGATCACGACCACCGCGGTGAACTCCTTGTCATGGTCCGGCCCGGTCGAGGTCACCAGATACGTCGGGGCGCCCATGCCGCGCGAGGCGGTCAGCTCCTGCAGGCTGCTCTTCCAGTCCAGCCCGGCGCCCAGCGTCGGAGCGGTATCGAGCAACTCCCCGAACAACCGCAGGATCACCTTGCGCGCGATGCTGCCACCGTGCTCGACATACACAGCGCCCAAAAGAGATTCGACACCGTCAGCAAGGATGCTCGACTTGTCCGCGCCGCCCGAGCTCTCCTCCCCCTTGCCCAGCAACAGGTAGGAGCCCAGCCCGCCGGCGGAGAGCTGACGGCCGACGTCGGCCAGCGCCTGGGTGTTGACGATGCTCGCCCGCAGCTTGGCGAGGTCACCTTCCGAGCGTTCCGGATGGCGGTGGTAGAGCTCCTCGGTGATGGTCAACCCGAGCACGGAGTCCCCGAGGAACTCGAGACGCTCGTTGGTGGGCAGGCCGCCGTTCTCGTAGGAGTAGCTGCGATGGGTGAGCGCGATGGTCAGCAGCTCCTCGGGGAGCTCGACGCCGAGCGCCTGCAGCAGCGGCTCGCGGTCGACGGTCACCGCTGCTCGCCGGTCTGGTCGCCGGTCTGCTCGCGCAGTTCGGCCAGCTTCGCCCAGCGGGGGTCGATCTTCTCGTGTTGGTGCCCCGGCTCGGCGGTGGCCAGCGCCACCCCACAGTCCGGGCAGAGCCCGGCACAGTCGGGGCTGCAGACCGGCGAGAACGGCAGGGCCAGCCCGATGGCGTCGATGACGGGCTGCTCGAGATCGACGGTCTCGGACCCGCCGTCCCGGCGGACCCGGGACACCTCGTCGGCCTCGGTGGTCTCGTCGGTCGCGCTGTCGGGGTAGGCGAACAACTCGGTGAGGTCGATGTCGACCTCACCGGTGATCGCCGTCAGACAGCGCGCGCACTCCCCGGAGGTCGGCGCGGACACCGTCCCGGTCACCAGCACCCCTTCGGACACCGACTCCAGTCGCAGATCCAGCTCCAGGGGCGCACCTTCGTCGACGGCGATCAGCTCCACGCCGATACGCGACGGGCTGGCAACCGTGGTGTCGACGGTCATCATCGAGCCCGGCCGCCTGCCGAGCCTGGAAATGTCGATCACGAGCGGCGACCGTGGCCCTCGGTGCGCCGCTGCGTTCGCATGCGTCGCCATGGACGTATCGTACGGGCCGAATCCCAGCTAACGGACAGCGTGTTCGAAGCGGGCCGGGCCGGGCGGTCAGTGCGACGCGTAGTCGTGGGTACCGGCGGCGGTGCGCAGCTGGTGTCGCCCGCGACCCACCGAACGCAGTGTGCCGTTGAGGAAGTCCTCGAACTCGGCGAGTTTGCTGTCGACGTAGATGTCGCATTCGCCACGCAGCCGGTCGGCTTCGGCGTGTGCCGAGTCGATCATCCGGCTCGCCTCCCCGTTGGCGGTGGCCACGATCTCGGTCTGCGAGACCAACCGCTGCTGTTCCTTGATGCCTTCCTGAACTGCCTTCTCGTAAGCCAGGTTGCCGCTCTCGATGAGTCGGTCGGCCTCCGACTTGGCCCGCCCGGTGCTGGCCTCGTACTCGCGCTTGGCGGCCGCGGCGATCCGGGCGGCCTCTTCGCGGGCCTCACCCACCATCCGTTCGCTGTGCTGCCGAGCCTCGGCAACCATCCGGTCGGCCTGGGCCTTGGCCTCGGCGAGCAGCCGGTCGGCCTCGGTACGGGCGTGGTTGACCATCGAGTCGGCCTCGGCGTTGGCCGTCGACACGGTCGACTCCGCGTGGTCCTTGGCCTCGCGCAGCAACCCGTCGCGCGCGTCGAGCACGTCCTGGGCGTCGTCGAGTTCCCCGGGGATCGCGTCTTTGATGTCGTCGATCAGCTCCAGTACGTCACCGCGCGGCACCACGCAGCCGGCCGTCATCGGCACGCCGCGGGCCTCTTCGACAATCGCTCCCAGTTCGTCGAGCGCTTCAAAAACTCGGTACACGGCGACACCCCTCCAGGCGTAGTTGACAGTGACCAGTGTGCCTGGTGTTACGTCTGTGACTGAGCTACCGGCGCCGGTGTGTCGTTGTGAAAAACTGGTGAACGCCCATTATGTCAACCGCGGAGGGGGTGTGCGACCGTCCTACACCCCGTGATCAGGCCCGTTCGGCGAGTTTGGCCTGCAGCCGGGCGTTGACCGGCGCCGGCAACAGTTCGGCGACGTCCCCGCCGAGCGAAGCCACTTCCTTGGCCAGCGACGACGAGACGAACGAGTACCGGGGTGTGGTCGCCACGAAGAACGTGTCGACGCCGGCGATGTGCTTGTTCATCTGGGCCATCTGCAGCTCGTATTCGAAGTCGGTGCCGGTGCGCAGCCCCTTGACGATCGCGGTCAACCCGCGGGCCTTCACGAAGTCGACGACGAGCCCCTGCCCCGCTTCGACACGCAGGTTCGGCAAATGGGTGGTCGACTCCTCGATCAGCTCGATGCGCTCCTCGAGGCTGAACATGCCCTTCTTGTTGGGGTTCACCAGAATCGCGACGACCACCTCGTCGAACTGCGCCGCAGCCCGTTCGAAGATGTCGACGTGACCGAGGGTCACCGGATCGAAGGAACCCGGACACACCGCACCACTCATGGATTCCGACCGTAGCAGGCCGCATCCGGCATGCCGGGGCCCCGCGGCGCGGCCGCCCCGGTGCCGCGGGCCGGTCAGTCCCGCTCGGCCAGTTCGATGCGGGTGTCGCCGTAGCGACGGGTCCGCCACGGCGACCAGCCTGCCGGCCAGTCGATCTCGCGTCCGGACGCCGGACGCTCGACCGCCACGACGCTGCCCGACGCCACCCACCCGGCCGCGGCGAGTTTGTCGAGCATGTCGACGACCTCGGCGTCGTCGAGCGCGTACGGCGGGTCGGCCAATACCAGGTCCACGGGCGCCGGGGCGGCGCCGGCCAACACCGCCGCGACGGGTCCGCGGCGCACCGCGGCTTCGACCCCCAGCGTGGCGATGTTGCGTTCCACGACCGCGGCCGCCCGTGCATCGGACTCGACGAAGAGCGCCGACGCCGCGCCCCGCGACAACGCCTCCAGGCCCAACGCCCCCGACCCGGCATAGAGATCGAGCACCGCGATCCCGGTGAAGTCGATACGGGCCGACAGCAGGTTGAACAGCGACTCGCGGACCCGATCCGTGGTGGGCCGGGTGCCTGATCCGGATCGCTGCTGCGGCACCGCGATCCGGCGCCCGCCCAGGCTGCCGGCGACGATGCGGGTCAGCTTGATCCCCCGGTCGCGTCGCTCCTTTCCGCCGAACCGACCACCACCAGCAGATCCCCGCCCTCGACCTGGGCGGTGGCCGACACGGCGACCCGGGAGACGGTGCCGGCCTTGGGTGCGGTGATCGCGGCCTCCATCTTCATGGCCTCGATGGTGGCGA
>JAXHTL010000172.1:0-10347 GCA_034190095.1 Actinomycetota bacterium | reverse complement strand
CCGTCACCCAGGTGGGAGCCTCGGTGAAGTGCATGTGCGTCATCGAGTCATCCATCGCAGATCCACTTTCGTCAATCGCCGCACCGGAACGGGCTTTCGTGCGGTGCGAGGTGCCGTTGTTGATCGAGACCTCGAGCAGTGGCTTTCGGTGGCCTCGGCAATGCACCACCGCCTACCTACGTAACCACTACGTAGGTAGAGGTATACCGGCTTCCCGTAGGCCGGTCAAGGCTCGGTGGGGCCAGGTTGCTGTGCCGACTCCGTTCCCGCAGCGCGATTTTCACTCACGCGCTGCCGGCCCGGTGCGGGCCGACTACGCCATGCCGCACACCAACAGCCCGGATGCCGCCATCGCCGTTATGGCCAGCGGCCCGGCGAGCAGCATCGTCATGGTGCTGGTGAGTGCGGCCTTGCATCGTGTGTGCGCTGCTCCGGTGCGGAGCGCGGTGAGGCGGCGGGCGCGTTCGAGGACCGCGACGTCAGCCGCGCCGAGAGCGCCCGCAGGCGTGGCCGATCCTGACATCGCCAGCAACCCGGACAACAGCGCTTCTCGGCCATGGTCACGGGCAGCGACATCGTCGGCACGCATCTCCAGCAGTCGGGCGACCTGTGCGGCACCTTGGGTCATCAGGGCCAGTCGGGGGAGGGCGCCGGCCAGCCCGTGTACCGCCGCGACGATGTGGGGGTGGCGACCGGCCAGATGGGCGCGTTCGTGTGCCACCACGGCACCGAGTTGGCGCGTGTCCAGCGCCGCGACGGCGGCACTGGTGACGACGATCGCCGGCGGGCGACCCGACACGCAGTAGGCCGCGGGTTCCGCCGAGTCGAGCACGACCACATCCGGAGCGGCGGTGCGCCGGCCGACGAGGCGTACTGCCTCGGCGTGGCGGTGTGAGCGCCGACGCATCCCGTTGAGTCTGACCGTCAGTCGAATCCCGGTCAGGGTCAGCAGGCCGGACGTCGCAACCACCAGCGCCCACAGGGCGATCTGGGCTGGGCCGCCCGCTTCGCCCGTCGCGATCACGCGCAGTTGAGCGACACACAGGGCGACGAGGTTCCCTTGGTGATCCCAGTGCTGTGTCAGCTGGGTCGCCAGCACTGCCAGGGCGGTGACCCAGCTGATCAGCACCGTGACGATCGCGGTCAGCCATGCGGCGACGCCCAGGAGTGGGACCTGCGCGTCTCGGGTGAGGCGGCGTAGCAGCGGCGGCCCGATGGTGACGACCAACACGCTGTAGATCAGCAGGCAAATCGTGACGATCACTGCCGCGTCGCCCGTCTCGACAGTCGGCGCAACGCAGTCCGGAGCCCGGCTGATTCCTCATCGCTCATCTGAGCGACGAAGTGGCTGAGCACGAGGTCGGGTCGGCCACCCCCCTCGAACGCCTCCCGCATCAATCGAGCGCTGTGCTCCTCGCGGGACAAGGTGGGCCAGTAGCGGTATGCCTTGCCGTCGCGCTCGCGTGCCAGCCAGCCCTTGCCGTGCAGGTTGTCCATGGTGGACATCACCGTGGTGTAGGCGATGTCGCGCTCGTTGGCGAGTTCGTCGAACACCTCCCGCACGGTCGTCGGTCCGTCCTGAGTGCGGTCCCAGACGCGATCCATGACGACCGCTTCGAGTTCTCCGAATCCTCGCACCCGCATGCCGCGCCTCCCGGGTTGTGGTTGTGCGCAGTGTACCCGTCAGCTCGCCGCTCCACGGGCTCGAAACGGCGCCGGCGACGTTGATGTACTGTCTCGGTACGTAGATCGTAGGTGGGTTGCAGACCGGGAACCGGGTCGAACCTGGATCGCGTCGGGCCGCGCGGCGATTCCGCCCAGCTTCGGGTGGTATCGCCCCGACTTGCGGGTATAGATCGCAAGCGGATTACCGATGATGGGAGGGCGTCATATGCGGCAGCTGCGTCCAGCAGGAAGTCGGTCGGTGCGGCGCATTCTGGTGCTTGCCGTGACGGCGGCGGTGACGTTGGCGCTCAGCGCATGCGGCAGCGTCAGCGAGCCCGCTGCGCAGCCGATTCTCGACAAGGGTGACCCGTACACCGATCTGTTCGTACCCAACCTGAGCGCCTCGGTGACCGACGGCGCCGTGGGGGTCTCGGTGGATGCGCCGGTCTCGGTGACCGCCGGTGCGGGGGTGCTCAGTGCGGTGACGATGATCAACGAAGACGGTGAGCAGGTCGACGGGGAGTTGAGTGCCGACCGGGTGAACTGGTCGACCGCCGAGCCGCTGGGTTACAACAGGCAGTACACGCTCAGTGCCGAAGCGTTGGGCCTCGGTGGCCGAGTCAGCCACCGGATGACCTTCCAGACGCAGTCGCCGGAGAACCTGACGATGCCCTACGTCCTGCCCAACGACGGGTCGGTTGTCGGTGTCGGGCAACCGGTCGCGGTCCGGTTCGACGAGAACGTTCCTGACCGGATGGCCGCGCAGCAGGCCATCACGATCAGCACGGATCCACCGGTCGACGGCGCGTTCTACTGGCTCAGCAACCGCGAAGTCCGCTGGCGGCCTGCGCAATACTGGGAGCCGGGGACCACGGTCGACGTCGCGGTCCAGACCTACGGGGTCGATCTCGGCGAGGGTCTGTTCGGCCAGGACGATGTCGCGGCCACCTTCACGATCGGTGACCAGGTGATCGCCACTGCCGATGACGCGACGAAGATGCTCACTGTCCGGCGGAACGGCGAAGTGGTGAAGACCATGCCGCTGTCGATGGGCAAGGACAGCACCCCCACCGACAACGGTGCCTACATCGTCGGGGACCGGTATGACGAACTGGTGATGGATTCGTCGACCTATGGCGTACCCGTCAACTCTCCCGACGGGTACCGCCTGGAGGTGGACTGGGCAACCCAGATGTCCTACAGCGGTATCTACGTGCATTCGGCGCCGTGGTCGGTGAGCAGCCAGGGCCAGGCGAACGTCAGTCACGGCTGCTTGAATGTCAGCCCGGACAACGCACGCTGGTTCTACAACAACACCAAGCGCGGTGACATCGTCGAGGTGGTCAACACCGTCGGCCCGACGCTGTCGGGGGTCGACGGGCTGGGTGACTGGAACATTCCATGGAGTCAGTGGCGTGCCGGCAACGCTGATCTGTGACGACATGGCCGCCGGAACGGCAGGGCCGAACCGGTGCCGCCGTCGGATAGGCGGCGACAGAACCGGCGGGTGGTTGACATGACCTACCCAGACTTCCGGGCGGCCATCGGCGGCGTCGACGGCGCTGAAGCCGGGTGGGGGAGCGCGGGCGGCTGGCTCATCGCAGTGGCTGCGGTGCTGCTGCTGATGATCCTGGCATGGTGGATATCGCGCAGTCGTCGGTGACACCCGTTCGGCGGCCGCGATGGCGCCAGAACGGTTGTCTCCCAGTCGTATCCTGATCCCGACAATGCTTGCTGCTGGACGATCCCCACGGACCGGCCTATTTTCGTTATATGGATCAAAAGTCGCGAACTGATTTGGCGCAGATCCTGGGAGATCTGGCCATCGAACTGCAGAGCCAGACCGACACCGAGTCGACACTCGCGTCCATCGTCGACGGCGCGGTGAAAATCGTGCCGGGGGCGCGGTGGGCAGGCATCTCGCTGGTGCACGGGCGCACCGTCGAACCGCGGGTGCCGAGCGACCCCGTCGTCGCCAAGCTCGACGGACTCCAGTCCGACCTCGACGAAGGGCCGTGTCTGAGCGCATTGCGCGAGCACCGCACGGTGCTGATCAACGACATGTCCGCCGAGTCGCGATGGCCGCGATTCTGTCCGATGGCCGCCGATCTGGGCGTGCGCAGTCTGCTGTCGTTCCAGTTGTTCGTCCGGGAACACAACCTGGGCGCGTTGAACCTGTTCGGCGGCGAGCCCGGCGTCTTCTCCGAGGACTCGATCCTCACCGGCGAACTGCTCGCCCAGCACTCCTCGGTGGCCCTGTCGGGTGCCACGTCGGAAGCCCAGTTCCACACTGCGCTGACCAGCCGTGACCTGATCGGACAGGCAAAGGGGATCCTGATGGAGCGCTTCGACATCGACGCGTTCGCCGCGTTCGACCTGTTGCGCCGGTTGTCCCAGGAGTCCAACGAGAAGCTGGTCGACATCGCGCAGTGGGTCGTCGACACCCGTGGCGGCCGCGGCTGACAGGTGCGCCTGGCGCCCCCGGCAGGGATCGAACCTGCGACCGACCGCTTAGAAGGCGGTTGCTCTGTCCGCTGAGCTACGGGGGCAACGCGGGGGAGTCTATCGCGTGCGCCCGGGTTGACCGCCGCGCCGACCGCGACGAAACGCGCTCCGCACCGTTGAGTCGCCGACTAGTTTGGAGGCCATGAGCAACGCGCCGGAACTGGATGCGGCCGGACTCCCCGAGGAACTCAGCCCGCTCGACCAGATCCTGCATCGCGGCGAAGCCAACCCGCGCACCCGCTCGGGCATCCTCACCGTGGAACTGCTCGACACGACACCGGACTGGGAGCTGTTCCGGACCCGCTTCGAGAACGCCTCGCGCAAGGTGCTGCGGTTGCGGCAGAAGGTCGTCACGCCGACGTTGCCGACGGCTGCGCCACGGTGGGTCGTCGACCCGGACTTCAACCTCGATTTCCACCTGCGCCGGGTGCGGGTCCCCGAGCCCGGAACCTTCCGGCAGGTGATGGATCTGGCCGAGCTCGCTGCCCAGTCGCCACTGGACATCTCGCGCCCGCTGTGGACCGCCACGCTCATCGAGGGCGTGCAGAACGGCCAGGCTGCGTTGATGGTGCATCTCAGCCACGCCGTCACCGACGGCGTCGGCGGTGTGGAGATGTTCGCCCATCTCTACGACCTCGAACGGGACCCGCCGCCCCAGGACACCCCGCCGCTGCCGATCCCGGCCGACCTGTCTCCCAACGACCTGATGCGCCGTGGGCTCAACCGGCTGCCGATCACCATCGCCGGCGGAATGCGTGATGCGGTCGTCGGTGCCGTGCACGCGGTCGGACACGTGATGCGTGATCCGGTGGCCCGGATGGGCAGCGCCATCGACTACGCGATGTCCGGTGCGCGGGTGATCGGGCCGGTGGCCGAGCCGTCGCCGCTGCTGCGCCGGCGCAGCCTGTCCTCGCGCAGCGAGGCGATCGACATCGACTTCGGCGATCTGCACCGCGCCGCCAAGGCGGCGGGCGGCTCGATCAACGACGCCTATCTGGCCGGGCTGTGTGCGGCGTTGCGGTTCTATCACCAGGCCAAGGGGGTGCCGGTGGACACGCTTCCGATGGCGGTGCCGGTCAACCTGCGTTCCGATGCCGATCCGGCCGGCGGCAACCGCTTCGTCGGGGTCAATCTGGCGGCGCCCATCGGCCTGGCCGACCCCGAGACCCGGATCAAGAACATCAGATCGCAGATGACCAGCAAGCGCGACGAGCGGGCGCTGGACATGGTCGGTGCCATCGCCCCCGTGGTCAGCTTGTTGCCGGACACCGTCCTGGAATCCATGGCCGGCTCCATCGTCAACTCCGATGTGCAGGCCAGCAATGTGCCGGTCTACGCCGGCGACACGTTCATCGCCGGAGCCAAGGTGCTCAGACAGTACGGGCTCGGCCCGCTGCCGGGGGTTGCGATGATGGTGGTGCTGGTGTCGCGGTCGGGCTATTGCACGATCACCGCACGCTACGACCGGGCGTCGATCAGCGACCCGGACCTGTTCGCCCAATGCCTGCTGGCCGGCTTCGACGAAGTCCTCGCTCTCGGCGGCGACGGACAGGCCGCCCCGGCGACCTTCACCGAGGACTCCGAGGCCTTCTCCTACTCCCACAACGGAAGCGGTCGACAGTGACATCCGAGCTGATCCCCGACCCCACCGGCAACCGGCAGCTGCGCCTGCCCGGGTCGGTCGCCGAGGTCGTCGCCAGCCCGCAGGGGCCGGGGGTGGGTGCCTTCTTCGATCTCGACGGCACGCTGGTGGCCGGGTTCACCGGTGTCGTGATGACCCAGGACCGGCTCCGGCGGGGTCAGATGTCGGTCGGGGAGTTCATCGGCATGGTGCAGGCCGGTCTCAACCACCAGCTGGGCCGCTCGGAGTTCGAGGATCTCATCGGCAAGGGGGCGCGGATGCTGCGCGGCAACTCGGTCGCCGACATCGACGAACTCGCCGAGCGACTCTTCGTCCAGAAGATCGTCAGCAGGATCTACCCGGAGATGCGCGAGATCGTGCGTGCCCACATGGCGCGCGGACACACCGTGGTGCTCAGTTCCTCGGCACTGACGGTGCAGGTCGAGCCCGTCGCCCGGTTCCTGGGCATCAACAATGTGCTCAGCAACAAATTCGAGACCGACGAGAACGGGCTGATCACCGGCGAGGTGCAACGGCCCATCATCTGGGGCCCGGGTAAGGCCAGGGCGGTCCAGGAGTTCGCCACCGCCAACGGGGTGGACCTGTCCAAGAGCTACTTCTACGCCGACGGCGACGAGGACGTCGCCCTGATGTATCTGGTCGGCAACCCCCGCCCGACCAACCCGGAGGGCAAGCTGGCCGCCGTCGCCGCCAAGCGTGGCTGGCCGGTCCTGCGCTTCAGCAGCCGCAGCGGCGCCAGCCCGGTATCGCAACTGCGCACCGTGGCAGGCATCGCCACCATGGTGCCGGTGGCCGCGGGTGCGCTGAGCCTGGGCCTGCTGACCCGCAACAAGCGCGCCGGGGTCAACTTCTTCACCTCGGTTTTCGGGCGCACACTGCTCAACACGGTGGGCATCAACCTGCAGGTGCTGGGCCGGGAGAACCTGACCGCACAGCGCCCGGCGGTCTTCATCTTCAACCACCGCAACCAAGCCGATCCGCTCATCGCCGGCCGACTGGTCAACGACAACTTCACCTCGGTGGGCAAGAAGGAGCTCGAAAGCGATCCGGTCGTCGGCACGATGGGCAAGATCCTCGACGCCGCCTTCATCGACCGCGACGATCCGCAGAAGGCCATCGAGGGGCTCAAGAAGGTCGAGGAACTCGCCCGCAAGGGACTGTCCATCCTGATCGCTCCGGAGGGCACCCGGCTGGACACCACCGAGGTCGGCCCCTTCAAGAAGGGCCCGTTCCGCATCGCGATGTCGGCGGGCATCCCGATCGTGCCGATCGTCATCCGCAACGCGGAGGTGATCGCGGCGCGCGACTCGAGCACCTTCAACCCGGGAACTGTGGATGTCGTTGTCTACCCGCCTATTCCGGTGGACGACTGGACGCATGACAACCTGAACGAGCGCATCTCCGAGGTCCGTCAGCTCTACCTGGACACGCTCAAGGACTGGCCCCACGACGAGCTGCCGACCCCGGAGCTCTACCGTCGCGCCGCCGAGAAGAAACCGGCCAGGAAGGCCCCGGCCAAGAAGGCTCCGGCGAAGAAAGCCGCGGCCAAGAAGTCGCCGGCCAAGAAGGCTGCCGCGAAGAAGGCACCCACCAAGCAGTCCGGCACCAAGCAGTCCGGCACCAAGGGACGGCCATGAAGATCCGCGCCGACGACATCACGGCTTTCTCGGCGGTCGACGACACGCTGGTCCTGGCGTCGGTGTCGTCGCCGGCCGAGGAGGGGCTGCTCGCCGACTGGCTGCGCCGCCAGCGTCGGGAGCACCCCGAGTCCCGGATCGAGGTGCTCAAGCTGCCCGCCGACGACGATCCGCCGCCGGGCGTGCTGGCCCAGCTCGTCGAGCTCCTCGAAGCCGACCAGGATCGCTCGGTGGTTCCGGTGCGTGTCTTCTGGGTGCCCGGCGGGTTGCCGACCCGGTCCAAGGTGGTGGCCGTCCTGTCCGGCCGCGACACCTACTGCCCGCCAAAACTGCTGCAGCACAGCATCCTCAAGCGTGACCCGTCGAGGGCGCGGGTGGTCGCCGGTGAACCCGCCAAGGTGTCCGAGCTGCACCAGCAGTGGAGCGAAACCACGGTGGCCGAGAACGCCAGGGAATTCGCGCGATTCGTGATCCGGCGGGCCATCCTGGCGATCGAACGGGTGGAGCTGCGACTGCTGGGGCCCGAGTACAAGTCGCCCCGGCTCATCAAACCCGAGGTGCTCGCCTCGGCACGGTTCCGCGACGGTCTCGACAGGATCCCCGGCGCCACGGTGGAGAAGGCGGGCGAGATGCTCGACGAACTCGGCACCGGTTGGAGCAGGTTCTCGGTGGATCTGATCCCGGCGCTGGGGCGGGCGATCTTCAGCAGGGGATTCGATCCCAACATCGACTACGACCGCACCGAGGTCGAGTCGATGCGCGGTGCGCTGGAATCACATCCGGCGGTGCTGCTGTTCTCCCACCGTTCCTATCTGGACGGGGCGATCGTGCCGGTCGCCATGCAGGAGAACCGGCTGCCCCCGGTGCACACGTTCGCCGGTATCAACCTGTCCTTCGGTTTCATGGGCCCGCTGATGCGCCGCTCCGGGGTCATCTTCCTGCGGCGAAAGCTCGACGACCCGCTTTACAAGTACGTGCTGCGCCAGTTCGTCGGTTACATCGTGGAGAAGCGGTTCAACCTGTCCTGGGCGATCGAGGGAACCCGATCGCGCACCGGAAAGATGTTGCCGCCCAAGCTCGGGCTGCTCGCCTACGTCGCCGATGCCTATCTGGACGGGCGTAGCGACGACATCCTGTTACAGCCGGTGTCGATCAGTTTCGACCAGCTGCACGAGACGGCCGAGTACGCCTCCTATGCCCGCGGCGGCGAGAAGACGCCCGAGGGGTTGTCGTGGCTGTTCAACTACATCAAGGCGCAGGGTGAACGGAACTACGGCAAGATCTACGTGCGGTTCCCCGAGGCGGTCTCGATGCGGGAGTACCTCGGCGAGCCACACGGGCCGATGACCCGCGATGACGCCGCCAAACGTCTTGCGCTGCAGAAGATGGCCTTCGAGGTGGCGTGGCGGATTCTCCAGGTGACCCCGGTCAACGCGACGGCCCTGGTGTCGGCGCTGCTGCTGTCCACCCGCGGTATCGCGCTGACCCTCGACCAGCTGCATCACACCTTGCAGGACTCGCTGGACTATCTGGAACGCAAACAGGCCCCGATGACCAACAGCGCGTTGCGGCTGCGCACCCACGACGGTGTGCGGGCGGCGGTGGATGCGCTGTCGAACGGACATCCGGTCACCCGGATCGACGGCGGCCGTGAGCCGGTCTGGTTGATCGCGCCGCAGGACGAGCTCGAAGCCGCGTTCTACCGCAATTCGCTGATCGACGCGTTCCTCGAGACCTCGCTGGTGGAGTTGTCCCTGGCGCACGCCGCGCGGGCGAAGACCGATCGGCTGACGGTGTTCTGGACCCAGGTGATGCGCCTGCGTGACCTGTTGAAGTTCGACTTCTACTTCGCCGACTCCGCGGGCTTCCGGGAACACGTCGCCGAGGAGATGTCCTGGGTGCCCCGCACGCAAGGAGGAAAAACGGGCCCAGCCTGGGAGGACGACGTCGCCGCCGGCGGGGAGCGGATCGAGGCGGTGTTGCGGGCCAAGCGCCCGGCGATCGCCGGCCCGCTGCTGCGCCCGTTCTTCGAGGCCTACTGGATCGTGGCCGACGTCCTGGTCGACGCACCGGCCGAGATCTCGGAGAAGGACCTGACCGCCAAGGCGCTGGCGGTCGGACAGCAGTACATCGCCCAGACCGTCGTGCGCTCGGCCGAGTCGGTGTCGGCACTGCTGTTCGCGACCGCCCGGCAGGTGGCCGCCGACCAGAACCTGCTGGTGCCCGCCGCCGACCTGCGAAGCCGCCGGGAGGCGTTCCGCGACGAACTGCGCGGCATCCTCGCCGACATGGACAAGGTGGATTCCTTCGCCAGGGAACAGTTCATCGAGCGTGAGCGCAGCCGCCGTGAGCTGCACCGCGAGGTGGTCTGACCGGCCCGGTCGGGGACCGGGGTGGACGCCGTGCCGGGCGCAAATCATCTGTCCGAGTGTTCACATATTCAGTTTTGGTGATAGCGTGGCATCACGGGCCGGCCTGGCGGCGCCGATGCAGCAGATCGTTTATCGTCCCGACCGCGGGGTGGTAGTCGACGCTAGGGCCGGCCCGTACCGGCGACCGCGCCCTGCGCGACGGCCGCCGGCCAACTCCCGTAGCCGCTGATGTCCGTTCCGGTGGCCGCGGCCCCGTCACAGCCGAACGCGGTGCGCCAGGTCCCGTCCTCGAACTCGACCTTGCCCAGTTGCATGGGTGCCGGCAGGGCGGCCAGAAAGCGCCCGAGCGCGGCCGCCGACATCACCCAGCGCTGTCCGTACAACGCCGCTCCGGGTGCACCGGCAGCCACCCGGGTGACCGCCGGTTTGGCCGGCACGGTCGCCAACACGCTCATCCGGTAGCGGGGTGCGGTGGTCAGCTCACCGGCCCAGCGGGCCCCGAGGTCGGTGAGTTGATGGGTCAGCG
>JAXHTL010000171.1:0-10375 GCA_034190095.1 Actinomycetota bacterium | reverse complement strand
TGTGCTCGACATCCTGCGTGGTGGAATCGATTCGGCGCTACTGGGACTCGGCCTGTCCTCGATCGACGAACTGAGCCCCGCCGACGTCGTGATTCCCGGCGGCTTCCGCCGCGACCTGGGGGCCTAGCTGTACCGAGACAGGACGTTGGTAGCAGGCGTGTTGGGTTGATGTGAAGAGAACCTCCGGGTGAGGTGTGGATTGTCTAGGTCCCACCCGCTCCGGAGGTTCTCGTGTCCCACCGTAATGCCCGTACGACGTTCCACGGCCGCCTTTTGATGGTGCGCCGCTATCAGGCCGGCTGGCCCAAAGCCCATATCGCCGCAGCGATGGGGGTGTCGCGCAAGTGCGTCCACACCTGGATCAGCCGGTTCGAGGCCGAGGGTGAAGCCGGCCTTGTGGACCGGTCCTCGCGACCGCACACTACGCCGACCCGCACCGCGCGCAGCGTGGAGAACCAGATCGTGGCGTGGCGACGGCGTCATCGATGCGGCCCGGAGGAGATCGCCGCCAAGCTGGGCGTCTGTCCGCGCACGGTGTCGCGGGTGCTCTACCGGCGCCAGGTCCCCTATCTGCGTGACTGCGACCCGATGACCGGTCAGGTCATCCGCGCCTCGAAGTCCACCGCGGTCCGCTATGAACGGGACCGGCCCGGCGAGCTGGTGCACATGGATGTCAAGAAGCTGGGCCGTATCCCTGACGGCGGGGGTTGGCGAGCGCACGGCCGAGGCAAGGCGCCCGATCGAAACCGACGGTCAAGCAACGGCTTTGACTACATTCATTCGATGGTCGATGACCACTCTCGGCTGGCCTACTCCGAGATCCTGCCTGATGAGAAAGGCCCGACCTGCGCGGCGTTCCTGCAACGCGCCGCCGAGCACTTCCGGGCTCACGGCGTCACCGTCATCGAGCAGATCATGACTGATAACGCCTGGGCCTACCGCTACTCCATTCGCGACGTCTGCGCCCAGCTCGGCGCCCGACAGATCTTCATCAAACCGCATTGCCCGTGGCAGAACGGCAAGGTAGAACGCCTCAACCGAACCCTGCAGGCCGAATGGGCCTACAAGCGGGTCTTCACCTCAAACGCCCACCGCGCCGCAGCCCTTGCACCCTGGCTGCACTACTACAACACTCAACGCCGTCACACCGCACTCGGCGGCCTCCCACCGACCAGCCGACTGACACCAACGTCATGACCCGGTACATCTAGAGCGCTTTGAGCTCCTCGATGACCTCGGACACCGACTTCTTGGCGTCGCCGAACAGCATCGACGTCTGGTCGGCGAAGAACAACGGGTTGTCGATCCCGGCGTAGCCCGAGCTCATCGAACGCTTGAGCACGATGACCGATTTGGACTGGTCGACGTTGAGGATCGGCATGCCGTGGATCGGCGAGCTGGGGTCGTTGCGGGCGGCCGGATTGGTGACGTCGTTGGCGCCGATGACGAGCGTGACGTCGGTGCGGCCGAACTCGCCGTTGATGTCGTCCATCTCCTTCATCGCGTCGTACTCGACGTCGGCCTCGGCCAGCAGCACGTTCATGTGTCCGGGCATCCGGCCGGCGACCGGGTGGATGGCGTATTTGACCTCGACACCCTTGTTCTCGAGCAGATCGCCCATCTCCTTGACCGCATGCTGGGCCTGCGCCACCGCCAGGCCGTAGCCGGGCACCACGATGACCTGGTTGGCATAGGCCATCTGGATCGCCGCGTCGGCGGCGCTGGTGGCCTTGACGGTGCCCTGGTCGCCACCGGGGCCGGCCGCGGCCGCAGTGTCCCCGCCGAAGGAGCCGAACACGATCGCCGGAATCGAGCGGTTCATCGCCACGGCCATCAGGTTGGTCAGGATCGAGCCGGAGGCGCCGACGATCATGCCGGCGACGATCATCGCGGTGTTGTTCAGCGCCAGCCCCGCGGCGGCGGCCGACAGCCCGGTCAAGGCGTTGAGCAGGCTGATGACCACCGGCATGTCGGCGCCGCCGATCGGGAAGACCACGAACAGGCCCATCACCCCGGCGGCGACGAGCACCGCCACGATCCACCACATGCTGGTTTCGTTGCCGGGGGCGGCGTTGAGCCCGATGTAGACCGCGACGCCCACCGCGACGATCAGCAGCGCGATGTTGGCGGCCTGGAACAGCTTGGCGGAGCGGACCAGCGCCTTCTCGACGTTCTTGGGAATCGACTCCTGCAGCTTGAGGAACGCCACCAGCGAGCCCCAGAACGACACCGAGCCGACGATCGCGGCGAACAGCGAGCCGGCCACCAGCGCGACGGTCGGCTGCTGGTCGGGCCGGAAGTGGGAGAAGCCGTCGGTTTCGATGAACTCGGCCCAGGCGATCAGCGCCACGGTGCCACCGCCGACGCCGTTGAACAGCGCCACCAGCTGCGGCATCGCCGTCATCTTGGTCTTCTTCGCCGGCGGTACCCCCAGTACGACGCCGATGGCCAGGCCCGCGATGATCAGGATCCAGTTGATCGCCGCGGTGTCGCGCACCGCGATCAGGGTGGCCACCACCGCGATGCCCATACCGGTCGCGGCGATCCAGTTGCCGCGCACCGCGGTCTTGGGTCCGGTCAGCCCGGACAGTCCCAGGATGAACAGCGCGAACGCAACGATGTAGAGGACGTTGACGAGGTAGTTCACGGCTTCTTCCCCTTGAACATGCCCAGCATCCGGTCGGTGACCAGGAATCCGCCGATGACGTTGAGGGTGCCGAAGATCAGCGCGACGAACGCGATGATCCGCACCCCCCAGCCGGCGTCGGCGGGCAGGTTGCCCAGCACGATCAACGCGCCGAGCACCACGATGCCGTGGATGGCGTTGGTGCCCGACATCAGCGGGGTGTGCAGCGTGTTGGGCACCTTGGAGATGACCGCGAATCCGACGAACCCGGCCAGCACCAGGATCGCGATGTTCAACAACAGCTGGTCGTACATGGCTTTAGTTCGCCTCCCGGGTGACGCACGAGGCCGCGATGACCTCGTCGTCGAAGTCTGGCGCGAGCGCGCCGTCGGTGATCAACAGGTCCAGCAGTGCGGTGATGTTCTTGGAGTACAGCTCGCTGGCGTGCTCGGGCATGGTGGCCGGCAGGTTCAGCGGCGAGGCGATGGTCACCCCGTGCTTGACCACGGTCTGGCCCGGCTCGGTCAGCTCGCAGTTGCCGCCGGTCTCGCCGGCCAGATCCACCACCACGCTGCCCGACTTCATGCCCTCCACCGCGGCCGCGGTCACCAACCGGGGCGCGGGCCGGCCCGGCACCAGGGCCGTGGTGATCACCACGTCGAACCCGGTGATCGCCTTCTCGAGTTCCTGCTGCTGGGCGGCGCGCTCCTCCTCGGACAGTTCGCGGGCGTAGCCCCCTTCACCGGCGGCGTCTATGCCCAGGTCCAGCCATTGCGCTCCCACCGACCGGACCTGATCGGCGACCTCGGGACGCACGTCGTAGCCGGTGGTGCGGGCACCCAGCCGCTTGGCTGTCGCCAGCGCCTGCAGGCCGGCCACCCCGACACCGAGGACCAGCACGGTCGCCGGCTTCACCGTGCCCGCTGCGGTGGTCAGCATCGGGAAGAACCGCGTCGACTCCGAGGCCGCCAGCAGCACCGACTTGTAGCCGGCCACGTTGGCCTGGGAGGACAGCGCGTCCATCACCTGCGCCCGCGAGATCCGCGGGATGGCCTCGACCGCGAAGGCCTGCACACCGGCCGCCTTGAGGGCGCCGATCTGGTTGTCGCTGTTGCGCGGTGCCAGGAAGCCGATCAGGGTCTGGCCCGAGTGCAGCTTGGCCACCTCGTCGGCGCTGGGTGGAGCGACCTTGACCACCACATCGGCCGACCACGGGTCGCCGATGCTCGCACCGGCTTCGACGTAGAGTTCGTCGGGAAGCAGCGCGGCGTTGCCGGCGCCGGCTTGCACGACGACGGTCACCCCGCTCTTGGCCAGTCCCGCCACCGCCTTGGGGACCAGCGCCACCCGCCGTTCCCCCGGGCCGGACTCGGCGGGCACGCCGACGGTCACCGGCTTTCCATCAGGGCGCGGGGCGCCGGATTCGACTTCTGTCATGGCGACGTGGATCTCTTCCGTGTCGTGGTGTGGTTGCCCGCTGTCCCGCCGACGCGGGCGCGATATGTGATCAGACACCATAGCCGTTGCCGACGTCGGGAGCCGATTCCGGCGCGACGGGCTCGGGCGGTGATACGGCGGTGACCCGGCTGCCCCGGCCCGGCCCCGAGTCGAGTTCGACCGATCCACCCATGGCCTCGAAACGCGCCAACACCGAGCCCAGTCCGATGTGGCCCCGCCCCACCGACGTCCCGACGGTCTCGGGGTCGAAGCCGCTGCCGTCGTCGCGCACCGTCAGCACCACACGATCACCGCTGCGCCGCAGTGTCACCCAGACCGTGGCGGCCCCGGCATGCTTGGAGACGTTGGTCAGCAGCTCCCGCGCGGCCCGGTACATCAGGCTCTGCGACCGCGGTCTGCCGACCTCGTCGAGCTCGGCGACGACCTCGGTGGACGTGCGGGTCTGGAACTGGCGTAACAACTCCCGGACAGCGGCGGTGAGACCCAGTTGCGCCAGCACCTGGGGATGCAGTTCGGTGACGGTGGAGCGCAGTCCGGCGGCGGTGTCCTGCAGTGCGGTGTCGACCATGTCCAGGATCTCGCCGAGCGCCGGGTCGGCGCTGCGGTCCCGGACCTCGTCGAGCTCCAGCCTGGCCGCCAGCAGGGTCTGCAGGGGGCCGTCGTGCAGGTGCTCCGCCACCTCGCGGTTGCGCCGCTCGTCGGACTGCATGGCCTCCGAGACGAGGTGGCGGCGCATCTCCTGCAGTGCGGTCAACCGCGACGCGCGGCGGGCCAGCACGACGCTCAGGGCGGTGGTGGCCACCGCCATCCACACGATCAACCCGACATGGGTGTAGACGACGGTCGGCAGTCCCACCGCGTCGTCGCGTTTCGAGTAGACGATCCAGACCGCCAGATATCCGGCCGCGGTGAGGGCGCCGATCAGCGCGGTCAGCCCCGGCCGGTCCTGGAACGCCACCGAGATCGGCACCAGGAAGAACACCGGCAGCAGCGCCGCGGTCGCACCGCCGGAGGCCAGGCACAGCAGCAGGATGATCACCAGATCGGCCGCCGTCGACACCCCCACCGCCCAGCGCGGGGCCGGGCCGCGCAGCACCGCGATCAGCCATCCCAGCGCCGCGACCGCGTAGCCGCCGAGGATCACCCCGTACAGCCCGGGCAGCCAGTGCTCGACCTCGAAGATCCGTACCAGCGCCGCGATGAGCGCGATCAACGGCAGCCGCAGCACCGCCGAGACGCGCACCGGTTCGGCGGTCAGGACGTCGAGCAAGCGGCCGGCCACCTCAGTCCAGCAGTTTGCGGCGCATGGCCTCGGCGACGGCGGCGGCGCGGTCACCGACCCCGAGCTTCTCGTAGAGCCGCTGCACGTGGGTCTTGACCGTGGAGGGTGCCAGGAACAGCTCCTTGGCCATCATCGGGATGGTGTATCCGGCGGCGATGAGCGCGAGTACCTCGTGTTCGCGGGGGCTCAGGGTCGGCCCGTCGGGCACCGAGCGCCGCCGGATCTCGGCGGCCAGCCCGGCCGCCACGCTGGGGGCGACGACGTCGCGTCCCTTCGCGCAGTCCAGCACCGCGGCCACGAGTTCACCCCGGCTCGACTCCTTGGGCAGGAAGCCGGCCGCACCGTCCTGCAGCGCCTGGTAGACGATCGCCGACTCGTCGTGCGCCGAGATCAGCAGCACCCGGGTGGGCAGGTCGTCGCGCCGCACCGCGGCAGCCACGGCCGCGCCGTCCATACCCGGCATCCGGTAGTCCAGCAGCGCCACCTGCGGGCGGTGTTCCCGGATCGCGGCCAGCGCCGCGGACCCGTCGTCGGCCTCGGCGACCACGTCGATGGTGCCGCTGGACTGCAGGGCGCGCACGACACCGTCACGGAACATCGGATGGTCGTCGCCGACCACCACCCGGACCCGATCGTCGCTCACCGGCACAGCCTCCCACAGCTGCGCGCAGCCGCCCGCTAGGTGGACCGGCGGTCCGCGATGACCCTCTCGGCGATGTCGACCAGTTTGGTGTTCGACTCCTGCGAGAGCCGGCGCAGCAGGTCGAATGCGGCGAACGCGTCGATGGCGAACCGCTCCATCAGAATCCCTTTGGCCTGTCCGATGACGTCGCGGCTGGCCAGCGCACTGCGGAACTGCTGGTTCCGGCGCATCATGTTCCACGCCACGGCGGTGTGGGCAGCGTAGATGAGCCCCAGCTCGATCGATTCCTCGTCGAATGCGTGGGCGGCTTCGGCGTAGAGGTTCAGCGCGGCGAGGGTCTCCCCGTCGCCGAACAGCCGGAACGACACGATCGAGCGGATCGGGGTGCTGCGCATCGCCGCGGCCCGGTACTGCGGCCAGCGTGTTTCAGTGTTCAGGTCCTCGATGCTCACGGTGTGGTGGTTCCACGCCGCGGACAGACACGGACCATCCAGGACCTCGGCCTGGATCTCGTCGAGCAGGATCGGATACTGGTGGGTGGCCGCCAGTGAGCTCACCTGTTGCCCGGATTCGACGACGGTCAGGCACGAGTACTGCGCCCCCGGCACCGCTTTCACCGTCGCCGCGTTGATCTCGCGCAGCATCGATTCGAACTCGGTGGCGCCCCGCCGCTGCATGTCGTCGACCAGTTCGACCACCTCGTAGAGGTGGCGCCGCTCGTCGGACCAGTCGATGCCGTGCTGATCTTCCGGTCCCACTACCGGACCCGGCTTGTCTTCGGACACACACTCCCCCTTTTCCCGACGCCCAGGCTGAGACGGCGATCCGGCCGCAACGGCGGATGTCCAGGCACAGGGTCAGCGCCTGCCGGCCGGCGTGGCGCCGACAAGCCTTCCCCGACGATAGGCGCATCCGCGCCCGTTGCGCACCAGGTATCACCCGTGGTCAGAGCGGTTCGGCAGGTCGACACACGCGGGGGCATGCGCACGCTGTTCGTGTTTCGTCCTGCCCGTTTCGTTTTGCGGCCCCGGATTGACCAGTCGGCGTTGTGGGTACATTCAGGTACACGGGGGTAAAGCAACGGCCCCGCCACTCCGCCGCGAACAGCGGGGTTTGTGATGTCGCAATCAGCGCTCTTCGGTAAGCGCGGCGGCCCGCCGCCTGTCCCTTCTCCTGACCCACCGCAGAACCTGTCGTTCGACGGCGGTGATCTGGCGGCCACCGAGGATTTCCTGAGTCGCGCCTATGCCAAGGCGTCGCTCACCGCCGAGCCCGGTCAGCCGGTGTCCGCCCGGATCGAACGGCGGTGCTACGGGTCGATCAGCTTCGACGAACTCGCCGTCGGATTCACGATGAGCTACGACTCCGCCCCGTTGAACCGGATCTGCCTGGGCCGGGTGCACCGCGGCCGGGTCGAGACCACCAGCCACCACCGCGGCAGCGTCCTGCGGCCCGGCGACGTGGGGTTGGTCTGCTGGCCGGAGTTGCCGTTCTCGGTGCGGGCCGAGCGGGCCGGCTACGACCTCACACTCTTCGACACCCGGCTGCTCGACCGGGTGGCCGGCCGTTCCGGCGAGCCGGTGCGCCTGCTCGGCGAACGCCCGGTGTCCTCGAGCGCCCAGCGTCACCTCGAGGCCACCATCGACTACGTCCGCGTCCTGACGCAGGGCGGTGCGCCGCCCAACCGGCTGGTGGCGGCCACGACGGCCGCTCAGCTTGCCGCCGCGGTGCTGTCGGCCTTCCCGAACACGCTGTCGGCAGCCGCCCCCGACCCGGCGGACCGGACCGGGAACCAGCCCGCGCTGCTGCGGCGGGCGATCACGTTCATCGAGGACAACGCGGACTCGCCGGTGGTGTTGTCCGACGTCGCCGACCACGTCCATGTGACCGCCCGGGCCCTGCAGTACATGTTCCGCCGGCACCTGCAGATGACGCCGATGGAATACCTGCGCCGGGTTCGCATGGACCAGGCGCACCAGGAGCTGCTCGCTGCCGACCCGGCCACCACCACGGTGGCGCACATCGCCGCTCGGTGGGGTTTCGCCCACACCGGCCGTTTCGCCGCCGCCTACCGCAGGACCTACGGCCGCATGCCGTCGGACACGCTGCGGTTCTGACCCCACGGCGCCGGGGCCCGCATCGCCCACGTGGCCGGTGCCGGGGTTCACAGGTGTCATATCGTGGCGGGCATGGACTTCGCGATGTCAGCCAAGGCGGCCGACTACCACAAGCGGCTGACCGACTTCATGACCGAGTTCGTGTTCCCCGCCGAGGAGGCCTATCACCGCCACCGCGCCGAGGCCGGCCCGGATGACCACAGCGTCCCGCCGGTCGTCGAGGAACTCAAGGGCCTGGCCCGCGAGCGCGGCCTGTGGAACCTGTTCCTTCCGGCGGTCTCGGGGCTGTCCAACCTCGAGTACGCACCGCTCGCCGAGATCACCGGGTGGAGCATGGACATCGCGCCCGAGGCCGTCAACTGCGCGGCACCCGACACCGGCAACATGGAGACGCTGCATCTGTTCGCCACCGAGGAGCAGCGCCGGCAGTGGCTGGAACCGCTGCTGGCCGGTGAGATCCGCAGCGCCTTCTCGATGACCGAGCCCGCGGTGGCCTCCAGCGACGCCCGCAACATCGAAACCCTGATCACCCGGGACGGCGGCGACTACGTCATCAACGGTCGCAAGTGGTGGACGACGGGCGCGTCGGACCCGCGCTGCACGATCCTCATCGTGATGGGCCGAACCGATCCGGAGGCCGCCAGCCATCGTCAGCAGTCGATGATCCTGGTTCCCGTCGACACACCCGGGGTCACCATCCTTCGCTCCACCCCGGTGTTCGGCTGGCAGGACCAGCACGGGCACTGCGAGATCGTCTACGACAACGTGCGGGTTCCGGCGTCGAATCTGCTCGGCGAGGAGGGGTCCGGTTTCGCGATCGCTCAGGCCCGGCTCGGCCCGGGGCGCATCCACCACTGCATGCGCGCGCTGGGCGCCGCCGAACGGGCGCTGGCACTGATGGTCGACCGGGTGCAGACACGTGTCGCCTTCGGGAGACCACTGGCCGAGCAGGGCGTGGTTCGCGAGCAGATCGCCAAGTCCCGCAACGAGATCGACCAGGCCCGGCTGCTGTGCGAGAAGGCGGCCTGGACGATCGACCAGCACGGCAACAAGGAAGCCCACGTGCTGGTCAGCCAGATCAAAGCGGTGGCACCCCAGGTGGCCTGCGACGTCATCGACCGGGCGATCCAGGTGCACGGCGGCGCCGGGGTCTCCGACGACTTCCCGCTGGCACGGCTCTACAGCTGGCACCGGGCGATGCGGTTGTTCGACGGCCCCGACGAGGTGCACATGCGCACCATCGCCCGGGCCGAACTGGGCCGGGAGAAATCCCCGCTGGCGACGGCGGCGACCGGGCGCCGGTCGGAAACGGCGGCGAGCTAGCGATGTCCAACCGGCAATCCTCGGGTCAGGAACTGTCCGGGGCGTGGAATTTCCGCGACGTCTCCGAGCAGACCGGCATCGCGCCGGGCCGGTTCTTCCGGGCCAGTGAGCTCTCGAAGCTCGACGACGCCGGCCGGTCGGCGATGACGGGCTACGGCGTCACCGACATCGCCGACCTGCGGACGCTGCGCGAACTGGAACGCCACGGCGCCGGGCTGGTGCCCACCGGAGTGGACATCCACCATCTGCCGTTCGTCGAGACGGCCGCCTCCGACGGGGAGGCGCCGCACGAGCACGCCTTCCAGCGGATGATGACCGACAAGCCGGAGGGTATGTCGGTGGCCGACGCCGCGGCGCAGTACATGACCGAGGAGTACGGGCGCATCGCCGCGGCGCCGCTTGCCCGCCGCGCCGTCCACCGTGTGGTGCATCTGCTGGGCTCGGACCGGCGGGTGCTGGCCCACTGCTTCGCCGGCAAGGACCGCACCGGGTTCACCATCGCGGTGGTGCTGGAGGCCGCCGGGGTGGACCGCGACGCCATCATGGCCGACTACCTGCAGAGCAATGTCGCCGTTCCGCAGCTGCGCGAGAGCATCCTGGCCACGATCCGCGACCGCGCAGCCGAATCACCCGAACTGCTGGAGCTGGCCGAGGCGCGCCTCACCGACGCGGTGCTGGGTGTGCGCGAGCAGTACCTGGACAGCGCCCGGCGCGCTCTCGACGAGGAGTTCGGTTCGCTGCGTGGTTTTCTCGAGGCGGCCGGCGTCACCGACGACGACCTGACCCGGCTGCGCGCCAGGCTGCGCGACTAGGGCGTGTCTGATAAATGGGGCAGCCAGAGAGTGATGGCGCGTAGGACTGCTGCGCCGCGGTAGACGATGGCGAGTTTGTCGTAGCGGGTGGCCAGTCCGCGCCACTGCTTGGTG
>JAXHTL010000170.1:0-10391 GCA_034190095.1 Actinomycetota bacterium | reverse complement strand
GCTATAGCTCAGGCGGTTAGAGCGCTTCGCTGATAACGAAGAGGTCGGAGGTTCGAGTCCTCCTAGCCCCACGGAAAGGTTCACATCCGATGAAACTGGTGGTGGCGTTGGCGGCGGTAGCTGCAGCGCTGGCCGGGGTGGTCGTGTGGCGGACCCAGCACGGACCCGAGGTGTGGCACACCCTGCCGGACCGCCGGGCCGGTGCGCCTTCCGGATCACCATCAGGGGCCTTAGCTCAGTTGGTAGAGCGCTGCCTTTGCAAGGCAGATGTCAGGAGTTCGGCGATTATCTCTAGGAGAGGTAGATGAAAGTGGGTGTGACCAGCGGTGATACCGCCACGGTCATATCCATGACGGGGCCATAGTTCAACGGTAGAACGGGGCCTTTGCAAGGCTCAAATCGGGGTTCGATTCCCCGTGGCTCCACCTTTGGTCGGTACGGCCGGCGGTGACACTACGCCCGTCTGATCCGCCCGATGCCGGGCAGGAACCGGTCGACAGCCTCACAGTAGTCGCGGTAGGCCTGGCCGTGGGTGGCGGTGAGGTAGGGCTCTTCGATCAGGCGGACCTGCAGTTGACTACCGATGATGATCATCACGACGCCGGCGAGTGCAATACCGTTGGGAACCGCAAAGGTTAGTCCGATAACCATGACGTTGATCGACGTGTAGATGGGGTTGCGCACGATCGCGAAAATGCCGGTGGTGACCAGTGGCGGGCGTTCGGTGGGGTCGACAGTGGTGCGCCACGAAGATCCCATTGCGCGTTGGGCGCCGAACGCGGCGAACACGCCCAGTGCGGCGAGCATGATGCCGGCGACGCGGCTGGGCCCGTGGTCCAACAGTGGCACTGGCTGCAGGCCCAGCAGTTCGGCGATGGGGGCGGCGATGCCGGGCAGCAGCATGCCGGAGGCCAGGGTTCCTCGGGCCCACCACTGTTTGGGTGTGCGAGGGATGCGGATGCCGCTGTCGCCGGTGCGATGGCGTTGAATACGGGCTCGCACGTAGCCGTCGAGCAGCCAGAAAGCCGCGACGAGGAGCAAGGCGATGATGGCGTACATCGCGGACATCGTGGTCGGCTTTCGTGGTCGCGGGGGTGGCAGGTCAGATCTTTCGGGCGGCCCCGATGAAGAGGAGCCCGCGAAGGTGGTGTTCGATGCGGGCGGTGCCGTGCAGGCCGTGGCGGGCCAGTTCAGCGGCGAATTCGTCTGACTCGAAGCGGTTTTCGCGTGGGTGCACGGTGAATGTGCGGAACGCCCAGGTGTCGAGCATGCGGCGTGGAACTTCCTCGAACAACAGCAGCCCACCGGGGCGCAACACTCGGGCGATCTCGGCGACGGCCAGCTGCCAGTGCGGGACGTGGTGGATGATGCCGAAGTCAACGACGGTGTCGTGGCTGGCGGTCGGCTGATGGATGTCGCAGACATCGCCGACTGACAGGGATACGGGCCTGTGATGGAGGCGTTTGCGGGCGAGCTCGACCATGGTGTCGTCGAGGTCGAATGCGGTGACGTGGCGGGCCTGGAGCCGGTCGAGGATGACTTCGGAGCCGACACCTCGTCCGCAGCCGGTCTCGAGTACGTCCTGGCCGGTGAGGTCGCCACCGGCGAGGCGGCGAAACCATGCGGCTTCCCGATGGTGTTGATGGGCAGCCCGAATCGGGTTGTTCATCGCTGCCCGTTCGATGGTGTTGAGCTTCACCGCGCCACCTCAGCCTTCATCAATCGCAAGCGCTGTCATCGACTAATTCCGATCAATCTATGTTGTAGGCTATCATCGCGATATGTCGATGAAAAGTATGGGTGCTGCGCCGCCGAGTGCATCGCGCGACGAGTTGGCGGGGGCGGTGGCGTTGTTTCACAGTCTGTCCGATCCCACCCGGTTGGCGATCGCCCGCCGCCTAGCTGGTGGTGAGGCTCGGGTGGTGGATCTGACCGGTGAGTTGGGATTGGCGCAATCGACGGTGTCGTCGCATCTGGCGTGCCTGCGCGACTGTGGGCTGGTGGATTTCCGGCCCCAGGGCCGCGCCTCGGTGTATCGGCTGGCCCGGCCGGAACTGCTGGACATGTTTCGCGCGGCCGAGGCGGTGTTGGAGGCGACCGGCAACGCCGTCGCCTTGTGCCCCAACTACGGCCACCCGACTGAACGGAAGGTAGCGCGATGAGCGAGGCGTGCGGCTGCGGCAGCGACGACCGCAACGAAGGCGAGCAGGAACCCGAACGGCTCTGGGAGATCACCGAACTACGCGCGGCCGCAGCCGCGGGGGTGGTGCTGCTGGCCGGCTATGCGGTCGGCTGGTCCGGCGGCCCCCATGTGGTCGAAATCGGCCTGTATGCGCTGGCGTTGGCGATCGGGGCCTACACGTTCGTACCCTCGACGCTGCGCCGGTTAGCGCAAGGCAAGATCGGGGTCGGCACGCTGATGACGATCGCCGCCATCGGCGCGGTGATCCTCGGCGAGGTCGGCGAAGCCGCCATGCTGGCGTTCCTGTTCTCCATCAGCGAGGGCCTCGAAGAATACTCACTGGCCCGGACCCGCCGGGGACTGCGCGCGTTGTTGGCGCTGGTGCCCGACGAGGCCACCGTCCTGCGCGACGGCGCCGAAATCACCATCCCGCCAGCGGAGTTGCGGGTCGGTGACCGGATGCTGGTCAAGCCCGGCGAACGGGTCGCGACCGACGGCACCATCACCTCGGGGCGCACCGCACTGGATGTCTCGGCCATCACCGGCGAATCCGTTCCGGTGGAGGCCGGACCCGGCAGTGATGTGTTCGCCGGATCGATCAACGGCACCGGGGTGCTCGAAGTCGAGGTCACCTCCAGCGCTGCTGATAACTCGTTGGCCCGCATCGTGGCGATCGTGGAGGCTGAGCAGTCCCGCAAGGGCGCCAGCCAGCGCCTGGCCGACCGCATCGCCAAACCGCTTGTTCCGGCGATCATGGTCGCGGCCGCGCTGATCGCCGCCATCGGTTCCGTGTTGGGTGATCCGCTGGTGTGGATTGAACGTGCCCTGGTCGTGCTGGTGGCCGCCTCCCCGTGCGCGCTGGCCATCTCGGTGCCGGTCACCGTCGTCGCCGCGATCGGCGCCGCCTCCAAGCTCGGCGTCCTCGTCAAAGGCGGCGCCGCGCTGGAAGCCCTCGGCGCGGTGCGCACCGTCGCGCTAGACAAGACCGGCACCCTGACCGCCAACCAGCCCACCGTCATCGACGTCGCCACCACCAACGGCAACAGCCGCGACCACGTGTTAGATGTGGCGGCGGCGTTGGAGGCCCGCAGCGAACACCCGCTGGCTGCAGCGATTCTCGCCGCCACCGAGGGGCCGGTCCAACCAGCTGAGGATGTGGAGGCGGTGACCGGGGCCGGACTGCTCGGCCACCGTGACGGCCACCGGCTACGGCTCGGGCGCCCCGGCTGGCTCGACCCCGGACCCTTGTCCGAACACGTCGCGGCCATGCAGGCCGCCGGCGCCACCGCCGTGCTGGTCGAAGACAACGGTCAGGTCATTGGGGCGGTCGCGGTGCGCGACGAACTGCGGCCCGAAGCCGCCCAGGTCGTCGAACACCTGCGCCGCGGCGGCTATCAGGTCGCCATGCTCACCGGCGACAACCAAGCGACCGCCCAAGCCCTGGCCCGCCAGGTGGGGATCGATACGGTGCATGCCGATCTGCGGCCCGAAGACAAGGCGGCGCTGATCGGTCAACTGCGCCAACGCTCCTCGACGGCCATGGTCGGTGATGGCGTCAATGACGCCCCCGCTCTGGCCACCGCCGATTTGGGGATCGCGATGGGTGCGATGGGCACCGACGTGGCCATCGAAACCGCCGACGTCGCCCTCATGGGTGAAGACCTGCGCCACCTCACCCAGGCCCTGGCCCACGCGCGGCGAGCCCGGCGCATCATGCTCCAAAACGTCGGCCTCTCACTGGGATTGATCGCAGTGCTCATCCCGCTCGCCCTCACCGGTGTGCTCGGCCTGGCCGCGGTCGTCGCGGTGCACGAACTCGCCGAAATCGTCGTCATCGCCAACGGTGTCCGGGCCGGGCGCACCAAACCACTGGCACAGCCAGGCCGGGACCATGATCCGGTGGCCGAAGTAGCCGCCTCCGCGATATCGCGTTGACCACCGGCATCATCCATCGCGTAACCAGCCAGGCGAGGAGGTCAGCAAGGTGTGGTGTTTGCCGATGACTTATCACGCCTTTGCGTCACGGCCGGCAGCGGTCAGGCCGAGACTGTGCGCTCGCCGCCAGGCGGCCGCCAGGTTTGCGCTTCGGCTCTTGCCTGATACCTGGCAGAGGTACGTGCTGCATTCTTTGTTGTTGGTCTGCCACCGCAGTTCGGCGTAGATACGCAGGTATCTGCGCCGCAGGACGACCCGTCCGAGCGCACCACCACTGTCGTTCACCACACGGCATCGGCGGCCGCCTGCGGCGTGGTCCTGCTCAAGGGCTTGCCCCTGCTTGGTCCAGTGGACCGGCGCTTTCCACTGCTCGTCGCGGACCGGGGTGCGATTCCAGCCCACGATCGCGCCCGGTGTTTAGACCATCGTGAGGTGCCGGGCGCCGGGCCTGTCGCTTACGCCGAAGAGCGCGCCGCGTTGCGCGCCGGTGAGCAGCGTAATGTCGTCGAGTTCACTGGCGGTGTAGCCGCCGGCCGCGAGTTGGCCGAGTACGTCGCCGACGAGACGGGGCATCTCCTCGGCCACGCCGGGGCGGGGGCCATACATGCGGCCGGTCTCGTTGAGCAGCCGGAACATCGAGCGGTACTGGTAGTCGGAGAGCACACCTCGCTCGCGGGCCCGCACGACCAGCGACGACGCGCTCACACCCCAGGTGAGGCGCAGCTCATCGAGTTCATGCACGGCCCGCACTGACACGCGGTCCAAGTCAAAGCCGATGTCGGCGATGGGGGCGAGGAACTCGGCGGCGAAACTGTTGGCCCGCCGCTCGGCCTCGGCGGGGCTGACCAGCGTCATCGCATCCATGACCAGGTGGCCGAGTTCGTGGGCCAGCGTCATCCGCATGCGGTCGGGCGGCCGGGCCGCGTTGACGTACACCAGGTGCGGGTGATACTCGCTTGCTCGCAGGGTCACCGCGTCGATCTCGTCGTCGAGGAAACCATCGACCACAACGAACACCCCTGCGGCTTCGAGCAATTCGGTCATCGAGCGGATCGGGCCGGCGACGCGCCACAGGCGGCGCAGAACCTGGGCGACGGTGATCTCTCCGAGCTCGGAGGCGTAGTCGGCCGGGTCGAGATCGGGAAGCGCAAGCTTGGGGTTGATGTCGGCGCGGGACACCAGGCGGCCGATCCGCATCGCGACAAGATTCGCGCGCGCCCACACGCGGTCACGCTTCCACTCGGCCGCACTCAGGTTGGCCCGGAAGTGGCTGCCCTGGGCCGGGGACCGGGTGAAGGGCACGCACAGCGCTTCCGGGCGGCATTCCATGGCCTGCGCGTAGTCGAGCAAGGCCTTCCCTGCCAGGGGCAGCAGCCCCGCCTCGACCCTGCTGACGTGCGAGGCCGACACCCCGGCCTCGTCGGCCAGGCGCTTTTTCGACCACCCACGCGACAACCGGGTCAACTGCACCATCACGCTGTTCGCCGCGTCGTCGTACGGGTCCGGTGCCGTCACAGATCGCCTCCCCAACCGTCTCGGTGCTGTCTTTCGACACTAGCCCGCCGCCGCCGCGAATTCGCGCAGAAACACCGTTTGATCTGCGTTTTCCCAGTTCACGCCCACTAACGGACGTGGGGCGTGTGTGGCTGGTGTGACGATAGCGCAACTCCAGCCCGTGACGCCTGCAGACCGGCTGCTCCGTATGCGATCGGCGTGTCTTCCGGCCTCAAACTTTACCCCGGTCCGCACGATTCTATGCAAGGTTTTCGGCTGAAAGGCGGGGTCGTGACAGCTCCGATGGATCAACCCAACACACCCGACCGTCCGGTCTCCCGCAAGGAGGCCCGACGGCTGCTCAACCAGGTGGCGGTCGGGGTGGGGGCGATGCTGCTGGCCGCCGTCGATGACTGGAACGCCTTGTCGGCCCGGCACTCCGCACATCTGCGAACCGTGATGCAAGGGCTCGGGCGCGGCACATATGTTGCGGCCGCCGTCGCGGCGGGCACCGATGTGTGGCTGAGCACCCGCGGCATGCATCCACCCGGACACACGGTCGTCAAGCCCTACCGCTGGCCCGAGATCAACAGCCGCGGCAAGACGCACATGATGATCCACCACAACGAGATGGAACCGACCACCCCGCGGCGGACCGCGTTCTTCACCCAGGATTCGGCGACCCTGGGCCTGATCGGCGATCCCACCCATTGCGAGCTGACCTGGGACTACGACATCGTCACCGACACCCATATCCGCCGGATCTGGGTCAGCGCGCCGGGCGTCGACTGGGACCGCTTCGAGGTTCCGATGGCCAAGGTGCAGGCCCAATACGCGACGTGGCGCAAGCGCGACATGAAGTGGCTGCCCGGGGCACTTCCTGCCGACACCGCCGCAGCCGCGCCGATGCCGGCCCGCCAACCGCAGGAAGACCTGCGGCCCGACATCCAGGTGCGGCCCCGGCGCCCCGAGGAAACCCGGGATGCCGAGTGAAGGCGGCACCGGTGACCATCCACGGACGGGCGTCGTGGACGGTCGTAGACGCTTCAGGCCTACCGGTCGGGGAGGTCGAGCAGTTCCTGCACTGGCTGCGTGCGATCGGCCGGTCGCAGAACACCGTCCGCTCGTATGCGCGCCACCTGAGCTTGTTCTACCGGTGGCTGGGCGCACGCGGAATCGACTGGGACGCCGTAGTATTCGACGCACTGTGTGATTTCGTGGGGGCGCTGTCGGCCGGTTTGCCCCCGCTGCCGACCCGGTCCGGTAGCCGGGCGCCGGGAACGGTCAAAGCGGTGAGCGCGGCCGTGCGCGAGTTCTACGAGTTCCACCGCGTCGAAGGCCGCGGACCGCAGGATCTGGTGTTGACCCGCAACCCGTCGCGGCTCCCGCGCCGGGCACACAGCTTCCTGGCCCACATCGAGCAACGCCACCCCAGCGCGGTCTCCCGGTTGACCCGGCCGGGCAAGCAGCCGGCAGAGACCGTGCAGCTGATCGACTTCGAGGCCGACTTCGCGACGTTGCTGGCGGCGGCGTCGACCCACCGCGACCGGCTGCTGCTCTCCGCGCTCTATGACCTGGGCCTGCGGGTCGGGCAGGCGTTAGGCCTACGGCACGCCGACCTGGACCCGATGCGCAAGCGAGTGCAGGTGTGCCGCCGGGAGGACAACGCCAACGGGGCGCTGTCAAAGCAGCGAGCGCAATTCGCGGTGGCCGCGCCCCGCCGGTTCTTCGACCTGTACGCCGCTTACCTCCTCAGTGAGATCTCCGACCTGGACAGCGATTACGTGTTCGTCAACCTGTCCCGGCCCCCGGTCGGCGGGCCGCTGTCGTACTCGAACGCCTACCAGATCATCGAGCACATCGGCTCCGTAGCGGGCCTTGACGGGCTGCACCCACACATGCTGCGCCATACCCACGCAACTGCGCTGGCCAAGGCCGGATGGACGTCGGCTGAGATCGCTGCCCGGCTTGGCCAGTCGCACGCCGCCAGCGCCGACGTCTACATCCACCTCGCCAGCGACGATCTGGCAGACCGATTGCGCCGCACCGAGCAGCTGGTGTGGGCGCCACCGCAGCGCGAGGCAGGCCATGAGAAACATTGATTCCCACCCTGACTCCACGCGCAGAGGCCGCCGTTCGCCGCTACGGGTACCCGACGGGCCGTGGTGTCAGCCGACGTGGCAGGTGGTCGAACCGGCCGGAGACCGCCGCCGCCAGGCGGCGGACCCCTGCGCCGTCGACGCATGCAACAGCGAGCGGTACTGGCTGGGCGGCCCCCACTCCGCAGGCGCCGAGCGGCGCGGATTGTGCTACGCGCACTACTTCCAATGGTTCCGCGCCGGCCAGCCCGCCGACTTCACCGCATGGGCAACCTTCGAAGCCCAACCCGTCGGCGCCCCGCGCGGCCACCTCTCGGCCCAGATCGTCGACTTCCGGCGGCTACCGCAGATCGCGGCCGATGAGATCCGGTTCGTCGTCGCCACCAAGGTGCGCCGCGGCGACTGGACCCCCAACACCAGCCTCCGCCGCTTCTTGATGGTGCTCATCGACACCGCCGACGGCCGGATCACCGACTCCCTCACCGAGCGACCCGCCGGCGAGTGGCTTCTGCTGTGCCGGCAGCATTGGCCGCACGCGAGCTCGTTCGACTCCCTGTGCGCACCCTACATTCGGCGCTTCTTCCGACTCCTCGACGGCGCCACCAACCCGGACCCGTGGGCCGACGACCACTGGCACTGGCGAGACGGATTCGAATTCGTTCTCGACGCCACCCAATCCGGATCGACACACACCGCCGTGGACTGGTCGACGGTGACCGTGCCGTGGCTGCGTGACGCGGTCAAAGAACTCGCACGCCGGCAGCTCACCACCGCCACCCTGGCCTGGGGCACGCTGACCCAGTGGGTGCGCGCCACCCGCCAGCTCGCCCGGTTCCTCACCCGCGACGACGAATCACCGGAACCGTCCGCGGTGACCAGGCCGGTCTTCCTTGACTACCTGGCGTGGACCCGGCGACCGGACACCCAAGCGGACGCGCGGTTGGCCAATACCGCCGCCTACCTGCTGGAGTCGCTGCACGACACCCAGATCGTGCCCGCTCTCGGGTCGGCGGTGTTCCTCCGACGAGGCGAGAACGTGCACCGCAAGACCCGCAGCCCCCGCCCGTTCCCGCCGGACGTAATCGAACGCGTCGACACGCTGATCGTCGACAACCCCGCAACCGACCCCACCCTGCGGTCGATGATCGCCACCACCCGGTGGGCAGGCTGCCGCATCTCCGAACTGGTCGCCCTGCCCATCGACTGCCTGCACCGCTCCGACGCGGGCTACTGGATCGAATATTGGATGCCCAAAACCCGGGCCTGGCGCCGATTCCCCATCCCGGACAGCCTCGCAACCATCGTCCTCGACCAGCAGACCCGCGTGCGCGACACCTACGGCCCCGACGCCGAGCACCTATTCCCCGGCGCCCGGTCCAACGCCGCCGCCGGCCGCACCCAACCCTGGTCGACCAGCGGCCTGCGGCACCGCCTCGCCGCACTGTTCACCGAACACGGCATCACCACCTCGACCATCACCGGCGAGCCGATCTCCGGCGGCGATGTGCACCGCTTCCGGCACACCATCGGAACCACACTGCTCAACAACGGCTGGACCCAACAAGAAGTGCGCGACTTCCTCGGCCACCACAGCGACACCATGACCTCGGCATACGCCCGCATCACCGACGACACCCTGGCCCGCAAAGCACGTGAATTCTGGAACAGCGCCGCAACAGACACGACCAACACCGACGCCGACGTGGAGCGGCTCCGGGCCCGGTTCACCACCGCGCTGCCCAACGGATTCTGCACTCTCCCAACGGCGCAACGCTGCGAATTCCGGCCCAACCCCTGCCTCGACTGCTCCTTCCACGACCCCGGCGGCCGGGTCTTCCTCGGCGCCCATATCGCGCACCGCGACCAACTGCAACGCCTCACCGCCGACGCTCACGAGCGCGGCGACGCAGCCGCCGTCGAATTGAACACGGCGATGCTCGACAAGGTCTCCAAACTGATCAGCGAAATCGACCCGAACACCACGCAGGAACCTCAGTGAGCGCCGACGACCGCGAACGCCGCACCGCACGCCTGACCGCAGCAGCCGCCGCCCGCACCACCGACGCCACCGCCCGCGCCCGCCGCGCGATCACCCGACTGCGAAACACCGGTCAGCCCGTCACCTTCGTCGACGTCGCCCGCGACGCCGGTGTATCGACCAGCTTCCTCTACCAGCACAGCCAACTACGCGACGACATCACCAACCTCCGCACCACCACGACCACCACGGCGACGGCCGCAACAGGGCGCGCGGCAAGCCTGGAATCGCTACGCACCAAACTCGCCACCGCGATCGCCCGCAACCGTGAACTCACCGAACAACTCGCGCAGCTTCGCACCGAGAACGAAGCACTTCGCAGCCGACTCCTCGAATCCCGCATCCCTGCGGCGACACCGCATCCGTCATAGCCGGACCGGACCCAACCAGAACCAACGGGGCCACAGCGCAGCCCACCACCGTCGACGACTTCCTACAGATAACCCGGCCACGACGACGGACCTACGCCAAGCCGCGGCCCCGTCGTAGACGTCGACTCCACACGCCGCTCACCTAGAGATATCGAATCTCCTAGGCTCCACAATCAAGCTACCGGCGTCCCGCCGGCCTAGAACCCTCCGCAGTTCGGTGTCGTCGGCAACCCGTTGAATCGATCGGCGATCCACTGCATCGCGGGCTCGCC
>JAXHTL010000017.1:0-44937 GCA_034190095.1 Actinomycetota bacterium | reverse complement strand
TGACAGGAAACCCGTCACGGCGAGTCTAGTCCTCAGCGATCGAGAACGTCGCGCACGGCCGACTTGATCAATGACGTGTGCAAGGTGATCGCCAGCGCGGCCACCTCTCGCGCCAGCTCATCGGCCCGGTCGCGGGCGCCGTCCTTGCCGCCCTTGACCACCGGGCCGGCGATCTGGGCGATCAGATCGGACTGCCGGTCCGCCGCGGAACGGAAAGCCCGCAGATGGCGCGGTTCGACACCGTAGTCGGCCAACGCGCGCGCACACTGCGCGATCACCACGGCGTGCTCGTCGAACAACGCCGTGCCGGCACTCTTGAACATGGGAGTGACCACCCCGGCCTTGACCAGAGCGTTGAGCAGCTCTTCACCGACACCGGAGCGCTCCAGCAGGTCTTCGCGGGTGAGCCGGACCTGGGCCGGTCCGACCCCGGAACGGCCGGCCGTGACAGCCGCCTCCCCGGTCACCGTGACCAGGCGCGGTGCCGGGTAGGTTCCCGAATAGCCCGAAGCTGCCGCGCCCGCGATCGGGGGGAGCTCGCCGTCGGGCTGCGCGTCCAGCTGCGCCTTGATCACCTTCAGCGGCAGGTAGTGGTCACGTTGCGCGGTGAGGATGAACCGCAGCCTCGCGCAGTCGTAGGCGGTGAACCTGCGATACCCCGACGCCGTACGTTCCGGCGTCACCAGTCCTTCGGCCTCCAGGAACCGGATCTTGGAGATCGTGACGTCGGGGAACTCCTCGCGCAACAGGTCGAGCACAACCCCGATCGACATCCCGTTCAACGCGGGGGTGTCGGGTTGCGTCATCGCTGGCTCGCGCTGATTCGTCGGTGTCGGTCAGTGGTCCGGTCAGCCGGCTGTGCCGCTGTCCTCGCCCTTCGGTCCGGTCAGGAAGACCAGGCGGAACTTGCCGATCTGGACCTCGTCGCCGTTGGTGAGCACCGCGGAGTCGACCGGCTCGCGGTTGACGTAGGTGCCGTTGAGGCTGCCCACGTCGACGACCTGGAACTCGCCGTTCTCCAGCCGGAACTCGGCGTGCCGGCGGCTCACGGTGACGTCGTCGAGGAAGATGTCGCTGTCGGGGTGCCGGCCGGCCGAGGTGGTCGGCTGGTCGAGCAGGAAGCGCGACCCGGCGTTGGGGCCCCGCTTGACCACGAGCAACGCCGAGCCGACCGGGAGGCCTTCGACGCCGGAAACCGCGCTCTCTCCGCTGGCGGCGGGCGGTGCGTCGAGTTCGTTGAGAAAGTCGGCGCGGAACACCGATGTCGTCTCTACGGTGACTTCCTCAGAGTCAGCCCCAGAGTTGAAGTCCTTGTCCGTCACCCACTGCTCCTCACTGGCTGCCGTGGCGGAACCCGGCCGGATTTCCGGGGGTCACGCCGCTGGTGTCGACCGTACCGTGCTGGGGGCCGCATTGTGCGCACCACCGCCGGATCGGCTCGTTGCCGTCGGTCTGCAAGACCCTAACAACACCTCAATCGGTGGCGTGGGCGCGGTAGCCGTCCGCGTCGAGCAACTCGCCCAGCGCGCTGGCCAGGTCAGCGGCGTCGGCCTGCAGTTCCACCAGCCACCCTTCGCCGTACGGGTCGGAGTTGACCAGCTGCGGGTTGCCTTCCAGATCACCGTTGACGGCAACGACTTTCGCGGTGATGGGGGCGTAGAGGTCCGAAACCGACTTGGTCGACTCCACCTCGCCGAAGGACTCGCCGGCCGCGACCTCGGAGCCGACGTCGGGCAGCTGGACGAACACGACGTCACCGAGCGCGGACTGCGCGAAGTCGGTGATGCCGACCCGCACGGTGTCGTCGCCGGTCTTCTGCACCCACTCGTGTTCGACGGTGTAGGACAGTTCGGCGGGGATCTCGCTCACAGCACTCCTCGGTTCCTGGGTGGCTCGGTGTCTGACGGTGACGTGCAGGTGGTGCTCATTTGACGGGCTGAGCGTATTGGCGGGGTTTCGGTTGCCGCAAGGCGGTGATGTCGACCCGGTCGGACTGTTCTATCACCATCGTGCCGCCGACGCGTTCGATGCTGTCGGTCGCACCGCCGGGAATGTTCATCGCGGCCGCAAGCGTGGGTGGATCACCAATGGCCAGAACCGAATACGGGGGGTTGAGCGTCGTGGAGTCCACCACCAGGGCGCCGGGGTTGCCGACGATCCAGGTGTCGACGCCGACACGCACCGACACCTGCTCCTGGCTGCGGCCGCCGCGGATCTCGAGGGCTTCGGCGCCGGCGGCGCGCAGTTCGTTGATCACGTCGAGCATGGTCTCGGGTGCGACTCCGCGTGCCGGATCCTCGATGGTCAGCCTCACTCCGGGGCCGGTGGCCCGGGCCGTGCCGATCAGGATGGACAGCGCGGCCAACCGGGCCTGGGCGTTCTCGATCGCCGCCTGGTCACTGCTGCCCGAGGCCTGCAGCTCGGCCAGCGTCTGCTGCAACTCGGCGACCTCGGTGTTCAGCGCCGCCTCGCGCTGCTGCAGGGAATCCAGCAGGGTCAGCAGGTCGGCCGGGCGCGCGGTCTCCAACGAGTCCCCGGAATCGGTCTGGCGGACCTGGGTGGCGATCGCCACGCCCAGCAGCAGGCACAGCAGCACCGCGAGCACGCCGAAGACCATCGACGAGCGCCCGCGCGGCGCTGCTCGGCCGCTGGTCTGCGGTCCGGCATCGTCGCCCGCGCGGTCATGGCGGCCTTCCGCGGGTCGTTCGTGCCGGCCCTCGGGCCGGCGCCGGTGCTCGTGCTCGCCGGTCACGCGCCGAACAACCGTCGTCGCAGTGCGGCGGCATTGCCGAAGATCCGGATGCCGAGGACGACGATGATCGCCGTCGACAGCTGGGTGCCCACCCCGAGCTGGTCACCGACGTAGACGATCACCGCGGCCACCAGCACGTTGAAGACGAACGACACGACGAACACCTTGGAGTCGAAGATGTCCTCCAGGTAGGCCCGCAGCCCGCCGAACACCGCATCGAGGGCCGCCACCACGGCGATCGGCAGGTAGGGCTGCACGACCTCGGGCACGCTCGGGTGCAGAACCACGCCGAGCACGACGCCGATGACGAGTGCGATGATTCCGATCAATTGGGACCAATCTCCTGGGCGAAGTTGATGTCGCGGATCGAGCCGGCCGGCAACGCGAGTCCGTCACCGCCCGACACGCTGACCCCTACGCCGTAGGAGGTCTCCAGCAGCCGCAGCCGCTGCAGACCGGAGCTGCGGTCGAAGGACTCCTGCATGGCGTGCGGCGGGCCCACCGCGAGGATGACATAGGGACTCGAGATCGGCTGGTTGTCGACCAGGATGCCGCCACCGGCCTGCCGGATGGTCACACCGGGGCCGATGCGCACGCCGCCCACCGAGATCGCCTCGGCTCCGCTGACCCACAGGGAGTTGACCACCAGTTGCAGGTCTCGATCCAGAATGACCTGCCTGCTGCCCTCCACGCGCTGCTTGGACACGTCGGTGAGGTCCGGTGTCATGCCGGGGTCGGTGACCGTGATGGTCAATCCGGGCCCGATCACCGGGGTCGCCGCGGCGGAGAAGTCGGCCCGGTCGAGGTCGGCGAGTAACTGTCGGCCGCGCGCGTCCCCCTCCAGGCGATTGCGCCGGGCGGCGGCCACGTCGGCGCCGAGGGCGTCGCGACGTTCGGTCAGCTCGTCGGTGGTGGCCTCTGTCGCGCGCACACTGCCGACCAGGACCTGTTGTGATTCACGCATTCTGGGGGCGGTGGCCTGCGCCTGGGACCAGGCCAGCACGAAAACGGTGCCGATCGCCAGCGCGGCGGCGAGTTGCCAGGCCCAGTCGGTGGCCCGCCGGCGGGTGCGGCCCTGCTGCGCGGCGGCGGCGTAGCCGGGGTCGAGGTGCTCGGTCAGCAGCGAACGCAGCAGCGAGGGCACCGGTATCCGGGTCGGCGCTCCGGGCCGGTGCGCGTCGCGGCCCGAATCGAACCCCCCCAGCGTGCTCATGTGGGGTGCGCCCGTGCCGGCATCGTGCGCACCACCATGACGACCTGCACCAGGTAGAGCACCCCCGACCACAGATACATCGCCAGCCCCCAGATCAGAAAGCCCCAACCACAGGCCAGCACGACCCGGGCCCACAACGCGTCATATTGCCCGAGCAGCACCAGCGGCAGGCCGGACATCAGCGCGAACGTCGCGGCCTTGCCCAGATAGGTGACCGGCAGCGCCGACAGACCCCGGCGACGCAGCACCGGCAGCGTGGCGGCCAGCACCAGGTCCCGACCGAGCAGCAGCACCACGATCCACCAGGGCAGGGCACCGGCCAGCGCCATGGCGACCGGGACCACGACCATGTAGATCCGGTCCACCGCGGGGTCGAGCAGTTCACCCAGCCGGGAGGACTGGTTGTCGAACAGCCGCGCGATCTTGCCGTCGGCCCAGTCGGAGAAACCGCTGAACATCAGGATCGCGACCGCCCAACCCAGCGCCCCGGCCACCAGCAGCAGGTACAGGAAAACGGGGACCAGTATCAACCGGATGATCGACAGCACGTTGGGCACCGTCAGCACCCTGTCCCGCGATGCCGCTCCCCCGGTCCCAGCGCTTCGGTTCGGCGCCTCGGCCATGCCTAGAACCTAGCGGAACACCCCGGGCAGGCTCAGCGCCGACATCGTGTCGTCGGCCAACGGGTTGTCGTGCACCATGTACGTCCACGTCGACGTCGGCCGCGCCAGCTTGGACAGATCCAGCCCCAGCTCGTCCTCGATGGAGGGCGCGGTGTCGAACGTCTGCTGAGCGGCCTCGATGGCGTCGGCGGCCAGCGACGCGAACGCGTCGACGGCGAGCCGATGGAACTCGTCGAGCGGGTTCTGCCGGCCCAGGGCGCGCAGGTGGATGCTCTCCCGGATGTCGGCCAGGAACGCCAGGTGGTCGGTCCAGCCGCGGTCGAGGTGATACAGCATGATCAGCCGGCAGATCTTGGCCAGCTTCTCCTCGGCGCCGGAACCGAGCTGCTCGCAGAGCTCCTGGTAGCGCTGCGGCGACAACTCGGCCAGCTCGTCGCGGGCGGTGGTGGTGCGCAGCAGGGTGTCACGGCGCTCGACCAGGATCGCGCGCTGCTGGGCGATCAGCTGGTTGTAGCGCCACGTGTTCGCGTGCACGTCGAGCAGCCGGCCCTCGGCGATGCGCTGCGCGTGATCGAGCAGGGTCGCCGCCTTCGGGCTGACCACCCTGCCGTTCTCGTCGCAGTCCAGCGGCAGCTTGTTGTCCTCGAGGTGCGAGACCACGAGGTCGTCCTCCCAGCTGGAGAAGAACACCGTCGAACCCGGGTCGCCCTGGCGACCGGCCCGCCCGCGCAGCTGGTTGTCCAGCCGTTGGGTGTGATGGCGGCCGGTGCCGATGACGTGCAGGCCACCGAGTTCGGCCACCCGCTGTTTCTCCACGGCGTGGTCGTCGACCTCGGAGCCGCCCAACCGGATGTCGGTGCCGCGACCGGCCATCTGCGTCGACACCGTGACCGCGCCCAGAGCGCCGGCTTCGGCGATGACCGCGGCCTCTTCGGCGTCGTTCTTCGCGTTGAGCACCACCGCCGGCACCCCGGCCTTCACCAGGCGCTCGTGCAACTCCTCGGATTCGGCGACGTCGCGGGTGCCGACCAGCACGGGCTGGCGGGTGGCATGAACCTCGGTGATGTGCTCGATCAGCGCCTCGGTCTTGGCCGAGATCGTGACGTAGACGCGGTCGGTCTCGTCTTCGCGGATGTTGGGCTTGTTCGGCGGGATCGGCGACACGCCGAGCTTGTAGAACTGGCGCAGCTGTTCCCCGGCGGCCAGCGCGGTGCCGGTCATCCCGCACACCCGCGGATAGCGGTTGATCAGCGCCTGCACGGTGATGGTGTCGAGGACCTCGCCGGTCTCGGTGGTCTCGATGCCCTCCTTGGCCTCGACTGCGGCCTGCAGGCCGTCCGGCCAGCGCTGCAGCGTCGCGATGCGGCCGCGGGAGGCGTTGATGAGGTGGACGGCGTTGTCGCGCACGATGTAGTGCACGTCGCGCTGCAGCAGCACGTGGGCGTGCAGGGCGATGTTGATCTCGGTGAGCGTGGTGGCGACGTGTTCCTCGGAGTACAGGTCGATCCCGCCGAGGGCCGCCTCGATCTTGCGGGCGCCGGTGTCGGTGAGGTGGACGTTGCGGCTGTCGGCATCGGTGGCGAAGTCCTTGTCCTCGTCGAGGTCGCCGACCATCCGGATGAGCTCGAGGCGCGGCGCCTCGCGGTGGCTGGTGCCGGCGAGCACCAGCGGCACCAGGGCCTCGTCGACGAGCACCGAGTCCGCCTCGTCGATGAGCGCCACGTCCGGGTTCGGCGACACCAGATCCGCGACGTCGGTGACCAGCTGGTCGCGTAGCACGTCGAAGCCCACCTCGTTGACCGAGGCGTAGGTGATGTCGCAGCGGTAGGCCTCGCGGCGCTGCTCGGCGGTGGACTCCGCGGTGATCCAGCCGACCGTCAGGCCCAGCGCCTCGATCAGCGGGCCCATCCATTCCGCGTCGCGGCGGGCCAGGTAGTCGTTGATCGTGATGACGTGCACGCTGCGCCCGGCCAGGGCATACCCGGCCGCGGCGATGGCGCCGGAGAGCGTCTTGCCCTCGCCGGTGGCCATCTCGACCACGTCGCCGGCCAGCATCCGCAGCGCGCCGAGCAGCTGCACATCGAACGGGCGCATGCCCGTCGTCCGCTCGCCGGCTTCGCGGGCGATGGCCAGGAACTGCGGGATGTCGGCCGAGTCGGCCAGATCGTCGAGGTCGAGCAGCTGCGCGGCTTTGCGCAACTGCTCGTCGTCGAGGTCGGCGGCCTTGGCGTCGAATTCGGCCGATTGGTCGACCAGCGTCATCGACCGGTCCTGGTTCTTGTCGGTGTTCGCGCCGAGCAGCTTCCAGAACCTGCTGGACAGCCGTCCCGACTTCGTCTTTGCTGCCTTTGCTGGCTTTTCGGCCTCTGGTTTCGAGGACGTCTTCGATGCGCTACGAGCCACACGATCACGGTACGCGTACCGCCGAGCTGGCCGAGCGAGCGTGCCGGGCCTTCGACATCCGCCTGACCGGCGCACGCTTCCTGCCCGGCTGCGCCGACGCGCTGCGGTAGCTTCGCCGCAGGCAAGCGCGGTGAAGGGGAGGTCGCACGGCGGTGGACACCGGGACGTTCGAGCCGACCCTGGACTGGAGCCGCGAGTGGCTGCAGTCGGCCCAGTGGATCGCCACGACGTTCGTGCTGACCCTGGCGGGTCTGCTGCTCGTGCTGGCCGTGATCGGCCGTTTCACCCGATGGGGGCGCCAGTTCTGGCGGGTCACCGGCGACTACTTCACCGGTCGGGCCAGCATCGGAGTCTGGTTGTTGTTCCTGTTCTTGTTGTTGTCGACGGTCATCTCGGTGCGCATCAACGTGCTGTTGACCTACTACGTCAACGACCTGTTCACCGCGCTGCAGGTCGCTTTCTCGGGTGGCCCCTCCGGTGAGGCTCGGGCCAGCGGCATCGCCGGATTCTGGGCGACGATGCTGGTGTTCGCGGTGCTTGCCGGCTGCTACGTCGTGCGGCTGCTGGCCGATCTCTACGTGACCCAGCGGTTCATCATGCGCTGGCGGATCTGGCTGAGCCGCCGCTTCATCGACGGCTGGCTCGGTGACCTCGCCTACTACCGGGCACAGTTC
Organism: Actinomycetota bacterium; assembly: GCA_034190095.1. Classification (GTDB taxonomy): domain Bacteria; phylum Actinomycetota; class Actinomycetes; order Mycobacteriales; family Mycobacteriaceae; genus Mycobacterium. Next base: position 37,272 of record JAXHTL010000017.1, on the reverse strand, counting down.
TCCAGCCGTCCCATCGACAACCCCGACCAGCGAATCCAGACCGATGTCGACATCTTCACCACCGGCGTCGGCGGTGAGCAGAACAACCCGATGTACCACTCGGGCCACACGCTGCTGTTCGGCGCGGTGGAAGCGGTGCTGTCGGTGCTGTCGTTCGGGCAGATCCTGTGGCGGCTCTCGGAGTCGGTAACCGTCGGCGGGCTCACCCTGCCGCATGCGCTGTTCTGGATCGTGCTGGTCTATGTGCTGGTCGCCACCCTCGTGGCGTTCGCGATCGGGCGCCCGCTGATCCGGCTGAGCTTCTACAACGAACTGCGTAACGCGGGTTTCCGCTACGGACTGGTGCGGGTGCGGGGTGCGGCAGCGGCGATCGGCCTCTACCGCGGGGAGCAGGCCGAGAGCACGGTGCTCAAGAAGCGTCTGGACGCCGTGATGGACAACTACCGGCACTGGCTCAACCGGATGATGCTGTTCTTCGGCTGGAACGTGTCGATGAGCCAGGCGATCAACCCGCTGCCCTGGCTGGTGCAGGCGCAGGGCCTGTTCGCGGGGCGGCTGACATTCGGTGATGTGTGGCAGTCGTCGAACGCCTTCGGCGCGATCCATGACTCGCTGTCGTTCTTCCGGAACGCCTACGACCAGTTCGCCAGCTATCGCGCCGCGATCATCCGCCTCGACGGGCTGGTCGACCAGAACGCCCGGGCCGGAGCGTTCTCGGCCGTCGAGCGGATCGATTCCGCCGACGGTGCGGTCGAGGTCGACGGTGTGGCCGTGCGCCGGCCGGACGGCACGGTGCTGCTGCACGAGCTCGATCTGCGGGTGGAGCCCGGATCGGGGCTGGTGATCTGCGGACCGTCCGGGGTCGGGAAATCGGTGCTGCTGCAGAGCCTGGCGGGGCTGTGGCCGTTCGCCTCGGGCCGGGTGCGGCTGCCGTCCGGTGCGGGCCGCGGCGGCGTGATGTTCGTTCCCCAGCTGCCGTACCTGCCGTTGGGCGACCTTCGCTCGGTGGTGACCTACCCGCACCACGACGGGGTGGACGACCGGGCGATCCAGCAGGCGTTGATCGATGTCGCGCTGCCGAATCTGGTGCTGCGCCTCAACGAGGTCGCGGAGTGGTCGGCCATGCTGTCGGTGGGTGAGCAGCAGCGCATCGCCTTTGCCCGGGTGCTGCTGGCCGAACCCAGGGCGGTGTTCCTCGACGAATCGACCTCGGCGATGGACGAGGGACTCGAGCTGATGCTCTACCAGCGGCTGCGGGAGGCGCTGCCGCGCGCGGTCATCGTGACGGTCAGCCACCGTGCCACGGTGCACCGGTTCCACGACCGGAGGCTGGAGCTGGTCGGCGACGGGGAATGGCGGTTGGCGCGACTCGCGGCCTCGCCCTGACCGGCTCCATCACGCTCCAGGCAGGTTGCCACGGTACTTTTCCCGGGTGGAAATGTTCACCCCGACACTGGACTGGGGCAGCGAGATCTGGACCTCGCTGGTGTGGATCGCCAGAGCGTGGTCCATCGCCGCGGTGGCCACCCTCATCGCCCTGGTCCTGATCGTCCGCTTCACCACCTGGGGCCGGCAGTTCTGGAGGGTCACCCGGGGCTATTTCACCGGCCCGGAAAGCGTGCTGGTCTGGCTGTGGATGGCCGGCATCCTGCTGCTGGTCATCGCCAGTGTGCGGCTCTCGGTGCTGTTCAGCTTCCAGGGCAACGACATGATGACCAGCTTCCAGGTCATCGCCGCCGGTCTGGGCAGCGACAACCCGGAAGTCCGCGCTTCGGGCGGCGACGGCTTCTGGCTGTCGATGCTGGTCTTCGCGGTGCTGGCGGTGATCAACGTCGCGCTGATCATGCTCGACCTGTTCGCCACCCAGCGCTTCATGCTGCGGTGGCGTACCTGGCTGACCGATGAGCTGACCGGTGACTGGCTCGACGGCAAGGCCTACTACCGCGCCAGGTTCATCGACGACACCATCGACAACCCGGATCAGCGCATCCAGATGGACATCGACATCTTCACCGCCGGCGTAGGTTCGTTGCCGAACACGCCGAACAACACGTCGGGCTCGACGCTGCTGTTCGGTGCGGTGGCCTCGATCGCCTCGATGATCTCGTTCACCGCGATCCTGTGGAATCTGTCCGGGCCGGTGACGCTGCCGCTCATCGGTTACGAACTGCAGAAGGCGATGTTCTGGATCGGGATCGTCTACATCGTGTTCGCCACCGTGGTCGCGTTCTGGATCGGCCGCCCGATCATCGGGCTGGCGTTCAACAACGAGCGATTCAACGCGGTGTTCCGGTATGCGCTGGTCCGGCTGCGCGACGCGTCCGAGGCGGTGGCCTTCTACCGCGGTGAGCTGGCCGAGCGGACCGGGCTGCGGCGCCGATTCACCCCGATCGTCGACAACTACAAACGCTATGTGAACCGGATGGCCAAGTTCCTGGGCTGGAACCTGTCGATCTCACAGGCCCAGGAGCTCATTCCCTACATCGTGCAGTTCCCGCGGTTCTTCAACGGTGAGATCACTCTGGGGCAGTTGTCCCAGACCGCCAGCGCGTTCCGCGAGATCCTGACCGGGCTCTCGTTCTTCCGCAATGCCTACGACCAGTTCGCCGGCTATCGGGCGGCCATCATCCGGTTGCACGGCCTGGTGGTGGCCAACGAGGAGGGCCGTGAGCTGCCGACCCTGGCGTCGGAGGACTGCGAGGGCGGACGCGTCGAACTGCACGCCGTCGAGGTGCGTACCCCCGACGGCCGGGAGCTGGTCCGCCCGCTCGACCTCACCCTGCACCCGGGCGACAGCCTGGTGATCACCGGACCGTCGGGCAGCGGGAAGACCACGCTGCTGCGCTGCCTGGCCCAGCTGTGGCCGTTCACCGACGGCATGTTGCGATGCCCCGGCGGTGAGGGAGCCACGATGTTCCTGTCCCAGCTGCCCTACGTGCCGCTGGGTGATCTGCGCACCGTCGTCTGCTATCCGAACAACACCGACGACATCGCCGAGCAGGACGTGCGTGATGTGCTGAACCAGGTGGCGTTGCCCCATCTGGTGGACCGGCTCGACGAGGTGCAGGACTGGGCCAAGGTGCTCTCCCCCGGCGAGCAGCAGCGGGTGGCTTTCGCACGCATCCTGCTGACCAAGCCGCAGGCGGTGTTCCTGGACGAATCGTCATCGGCGCTGGACGAGGGCCTCGAGCTGATGCTCTACCGGCTGGTTCGCGAGCAGCTGCCCGAGACGATCCTGGTCAGCGTCAGCCATCGGAGCACCGTCGAGCAGCACCACAGCCAGGAGTTGCAGCTGCTGGGTGACGGCGACTGGCATCTCGGCGACGTCGGCGAGGAACCGCCCGCCCGGGTCTGATCCGGGGCTCGCCGGGGCGTTCGGCGAACTATCCCTGCGCGGCGGGTTCACCCGCCATCGCGGCCGCGTGTTCGCCCGCTCGCCGGCCGAAGAACGACCCCTCACCCAGCTGGGTTCCGCTGGCGTAGCCCTTGCCGTCCTGGGCGATGTTCGACGCGCACGCGCCGGCGGCGTAGAGACCGCGCACCGGGCGGTCGTCGGCGCGCAGCACCTCGCCGTCGATCGACACCTTCAGCCCGCCCATGGTGAAGCCCGAGTACATCGCCCGGCCCAGCGACAGGTCGAACGCCGCCCACGGTCCGTGGTCTTGTGCGGCAACGTATTCCGGTTGCTTGTGGAAGTCGGGATCCGTGCCTGCGGCGGCGTTGGCGTTGTAGCGCTGCAGCGTCGCGGCGAGGTGGCCCGCGGGGATCCCCAGCGCCGTCTCCATCTCCTCGATCGTCTCCCAGCCGTCGATGAACTTGATCAGCGGCATCTCCGGCATCTGCATGTGCGCTTCGTCGACGATGAGATAGGCGGTCTGATCGGGCTGTTCGAGGACGAACGCGGACGTGCGGGCGTGGTAGGAGTCCTCGGCGACGAACCGGTGGCCATCGGCGTTCACGATGACGCCGGTGAGCAGGATCTCCGGCGGATATGCCGCTGCGGTGATGAACAGCTGGTCCATGTTCACCGCGACGCCACCGGCCGAGACGCCCAGCTTGATACCCAGCCCGTCGTCGTTGGGGTTGCCCAGGATGTAGGGAGCCACGGTTCCGTGATGTTTGGTCTTGCGTTCCTGGCCGAGTGCGGGGGTGTACTCGGCGACCATCTCGGCGTTCATCGCGAAGCCGCCCGCGGCGATGATCACCGCACCGGCCCTGATGTGGCCGGTCTCGCCGAAGTGCTTCCAGCGCACGCCGACGATCGCGCCGTCGTCATCGAGCACCAGTGCGGTGGCGCCGGTTTCGTAGCGCATCGTCACGCCGAGCTCGTCGGCACGCTTGAGCAGCAGGTCGATGACCATGGCCGCGCCCCCCAGTTCGCCGGGCACGGGCACCGAGTGTCCGCGTGGGGCGGGTTTCGCCTGGTCGCAGAACGGCCACACCTTCTCGTTTCCGGTGTAGGACAGACCCTCGGTGCCGGGTGGGACGACGACCTTGCCGGGGTAGAAACTGCGTTCGAACTGGAATCCCAGGTTCTCCAGCCAGTTGAAGTGCTCGACACTGCCCTCGCAGTAGGCGCGGATCTTGTCGTGCTCGGGGTCGCGTGACTGTGAGACGAGGTACTTGTACATCTCGTCGGGCGAGTCGTCGTGTCCGGTGGCCTGCTGCACGGCGGTGCCGCCACCGAGGTAGAAGTGGCCGCCGGCCATCGAGGTGGTGCCGCCGGCGGCGGCGGCCTTCTCCAGCACCAGGACCCGGGCGCCGGTGGCTGCCGCGCTGACCGCCGCGCATCCGCCGGCGATGCCGAATCCGAGCACGACGACGTCGGTGTCGTCGGACCAGTCGGTGACATCGGCGGCGTTCACGATTTCCGGGATGTGCTGCATGGTCAACTCCGCTCCTGGTTCGCTTGGTCTTTCAGGTTCCGGAACACCGCACGGATGTCGTCCGGAAAATAGGCGATCTCGACGTAGGGCACGCCGGACTCGGCGGCCGAGACGTAGGCGAAGCGGATGCCGCCGGGCATGCTGCCCGCCATCACCGCCGGTGCGCCGTGGTGTTCGGCGTCCTCGACCGCGGCGGCGAAGGATTGCGGGTCGGGGGCTTCGAGGCAGATGTGGTGCAGGCCGGGCCCGCTGGCGTCGAGGAACTCGGTGTAGATGCTCTCGCCGCGGACCGGCGCGATCAGTTCGAGCTGGGTGTCACCGGCGTAGCTGAGCGAGATGTCGGCGACGAAGTCGGCAGGCCGGCCGCGGTAGGTGCAGGTTTCCGGGCTGAAGTGGATGCCGGGCATGCGGGTCCAGGGGCCGGCGCCCAGCAGCGCGCGCAGGACCGTCTCGGTGGCATCGAGGTCGCGCGTCACCCAGGCTATCTGGACAGGTGTCTGGTCAAGCATCGGTTCGAGAATATCGCCAGGGAACCACCGTGGCTAGAACGTGTTCTAATTTCGCAGCAGGATGTCGGTCAACGCCCCGATCTGGGCGTCGAACAACACGGCGGGGTCGGCGAACGTGTCAGCGCCGTACTGTCCGAAGACCTCCAGGCTGACGGCGCCGACGAGGGCGGCCCACAGCACCAGGCATTTGGTCACCGCGGGGTCTCCGGCGGTGACGCCGAACTCGGTGCGCAGACTGTCGAAGTCCGGTGACAGTTGTGGTGGCACAACTGCTTTCGAGTCCAAGTCCGGGATGTCGCCAGCGGCGACCCCGGCCGCGACGACGGTGAGCAGCATCGCCGGCACCCGGGTTCCCGGGGCCACGGTGCGCTCCGGCGGGGCGTGGTAACCCGGCACCGGACTGCCGTAGAGCAACGCCCAGCCGGCCGGCTGGGCCAGCGCCCAGCTGCGCACGGCATGCGCCATCGAGGCCAGTTGGGTGCGCCACGGCGCGTCGTGTGCGCGGGCCCGCTCGACGCATTCGGCCAGGTCGGTGTAGCCGTCCACGAGCAGCAGGGTCAGGAGTTCGTCACGGCTGCCGACGTAACGGTAGATCGCCGACGAGACCATGCCGAGGTCGCGGGCGATGGCGCGCAGGGACAGTCCGGCGGCGCCTTCGGTCACCAGATGGCGGCGGCCGATCTCGACGATGGCGCGTTCGATGCGATCCCGCGACTCCTGACGCTTGCCCATCCGGCCAGTGTGGCACAAAAGAGAGCAGTGCTCTTGTTTTTCTGGAGAGGGCGTGCCAGGCTGACAACAAGAGCAGTGCTCTCTGTTGTCGACGCGAAGGGAACCCGATGTCACAGCGCTACGACGCCCCAGGAGTGGGAGCGCGTGTCTTCAATGCTGCGATCCGCCGCCTGGCCGAACTGGGGGTGAGCGTGCAGGGCAGCACTGTCGCGCGGGTCCGGGGGCGGACGTCCGGGCAGATGCGGGCGGTGGTCGTCAACCTGCTGACCGTCGACGGCCGCGCCTATCTGGTCTCGCCGCGCGGGAACACCCAGTGGGCCCGCAACCTGCGGGCTGCCGGCGAGGTCGAGCTGGGCTCGAATCGCGCCGCCCGCCGGCATCGGGTGGTCGAGGTGGTCGACGCCGCCAAGCCCGCGTTGATCAGGAGCTATCTGCACCGGTGGCACTGGCAGGTCAAGAGCCACATCGGCGGGCTCACCCCGGCCTCGAGCCCTGATCAGATCCGCGCGGTCGCGACGTCGATCCCGGTGTTCGAGGTACTCGGCTAGGGCATCGGCTCGGCGGCGGCGAGCGTCGCGGCCGCTGTCGTGTCAGCACGGGCCTGCTGGCTCGCCGCCTGCCAGGACACTGCGGCCGGCAGCGAGCCCCAGGTGCTGTTGAACATCCCGATGAGCACGGTGCGACCGTCCGGGGTCGGCGTGTAGACCGGCCCGCCGGAATCGCCCTTCTGGCTCACCACACCGTTGGCCATGGTGAACCAGCCGTTGTTGACCGTCTCGATGGTGCCGCAGCTCTGGCCGGTCACCGTCCCGAAGTGGCAGACCGGCATGCCGGCCACCGGCAGCACACCGGGATCGGTGACCAGCACCTGTCCGTTGGGCAGCACGTTGTTGACCGCGACATGGCCGGCCAGGTGGATCACCTCCCAGTCGGTGATCTGATGGTTGCCGTCGATCGTCATGCCGTTGGGGGTGTTGTCACGAAACGACCCCTGCATGCCGATGACATTGCCGTTGCGGTCGGCGACCGTACCCGAGGCGCGGCAGTGCCCGGCGGTGAAGGCGATACGGGTCACCGGGTCCACATAGCCGAGGGTGCAGCGGACCCGGTCCTGGTGGATTTCCATACCCGGGTGGACGATCACGCCCGGCTGCGCCTGGGCCGTCGGGCCGGCCAGCGCCAGCGCGACCGCCGGCGCGAGGACGGCCAACAGCATCGACAGCAATCGCCGCGGCGACCGCGTGGACGACTCAACAGGCATGGCCCGCCTCCGCTCTCCCCGTGAAGTGAGGTGTCGTCTACCGCCGCAACGAGTGGTACCGGGGTTGATACCCAATTGAGACTCTAATGATGCCGACGGTATAACTGCCACATCGCGGGCAGATAAAGCGGCGTTACATATGACGCACCGCAGACGTCACGTCCCGGTGGGAAAACCTCAGGAGTCGAAGCCCAGCCCGGCGGCGTCCAGGGCACGCAGCAGCAGGTTGCGGCGCCCCTGGGAGTGGTCGGCCCGGTCCAGCGACCAGCGCGTCGCCTGGATCCCGGCGCTGGCCAACGGCTCGGGCGGGAAGGGAAGCGGCTTCTTGCGCACCATGTCCAGCCGGGTCCGCGGGGTCGCGGCCCCCTCCAGTAGATCCAGGCAGACGTCGGCGGCGAACCGGGTGGCGCCGACACCGAGTCCGGTGAACCCGTTGACGTAGGCCACCCGTCCTTCCCGGGCCAGCCCCCAGTGCGCGCAGAACCTCGTGTTGGTGTCGATCGCCCCGGCCCAGCGGTGGCTGAACCGGACGTCGTCGAGTTGGGGGAAGGTGAGGAAGAAGTGCGCGGCCAGCCTGCGGTAGCTCTGCGGGCGATCCTCGTAGGACGAGTCGACCCTGCGGCCGAAGTGATAGATCGCGTCGTAGCCGCCCCACACGATCCGGTTGTCCGCGGTCAGCCGGTAGTAGTGGAACTGATTGGCCGAATCGCCGACACCCTGCCGGTGCCGCCAGCCGATGCGCTCCAGCTGGTTGTCGGTCAACGGTTCGGTGGCCAGCACGTAGTCGTAGACCGGCACGGTGTGGAGCCGGTTGCGCCGCAACAGGCTGGGAAACACGTTGGTGGCCAGGATCGCCTGCCGGCAGGTGATGGCCGGGCCGTCGGTGAGCACACGCAGGGCCGCCCCGCCCGAGATGATGCGGCGCGCGGTGGTGTGCTCGTGGATCTGCACCCCGGCTTCGGCGCATGCCCGGGCCAGCTCCACGGCGAGCTTGGCGGGGTCGACGATCGCGCAGGTGTCCGGGCTGAACAGACCTGCCAGATAGGTGGGCGAGTCGACCTCCGCGCGCACCTGGTTCCGGTCGAGCAGCTGCTGGTTGCCGTCGCGGGCCTCCTCCTCGAGCCAGCCGACCTGATGCGGTTCGGTCGCGACGGTGAGCATGCCGGTGCGCTGCCAGTCCACCTGCAGGCCGAGTTCGGCGATCTCGGCTTCCATCCCGTCGAGATTCGCCAGTCCCATCTCGGTGAGGGTGTCGAAGTCCTCGGGCCAGCGCGACTTCCCGTTCGCCTCGCCGTGGGTCAGGCTGGCTTCCACGAATCCGCCGTTGCGCCCCGAGGCCGCCCAGCCGATCCGGTCGGCTTCGACGAGCAGGATGCGTCGATCCGGATAGCGCCGGGCAGCGTGCAGCGCGCTCCACAGTCCGGTGTATCCGCCGCCGACCACCAGCAGGTCGCAGGTCAACGGCCCGACGGCGGGCGGGTGATCCGGGCGCGGCAGGTCCAACCACATCGACCCGAAGGCACTACCGGCCAGCGAGCGGTCGATCAACGCAGGATCGACGGCACCGTCGAAAACGGTCTTCATCGCGCGCACACTACGTCCTGGAACGTGCGTAGGCGCCGCTGACCTCGGCGGGTTGCCAGCCGGGTGGGCCGAAGACGTAGCCCAGCTTGTCCCGCAGCCGGGTGGCCGTCCGCACGTCTCGGGCCATCGCAACGTATTCGCGGGTCTGCAGTTTCCAGATGTTGAACGTGTTCACCGGTTTGGTGAGCCCGTAGTGCGGCCTGAACAGCTCGGGCGCGAACGTGCCGAACAGCCGGTCCCAGATGATCAGGATGCCGCCGTAGTTCTTGTCGAGGTACTCCGGGTCCATGCCGTGGTGCACCCGGTGGTGCGACGGGGTGTTGAACACGAACTCGAACGGCCTCCACAACCTGCCGATGCGTTCGGTGTGGATCCAGAACTGGTAGATCAGGCTGATCGAGAAGCTGAAGAACACCATCCACGGCGGAACTCCCAGCAGCGGCAACGGAATCCACATCAGGATCTCGCCGCTGTTGTTCCACTTCTGGCGCAGCGCGGTGGCGAAGTTGAAGTACCGGCTGGAGTGGTGGGCCTGATGCGTCGCCCAGATCAGCCGGACCCGGTGCGCGGTGCGGTGGTAGAGGTAGAACAGCAGGTCCACGCCGACGAGGGCGATCACCCAGGTGTACCACTGGTTCGCCGGCAACTGCCAGGGCGCCAGGTAGGCGTAGATCGCCGCGTATCCCAACAGCGCCAGGAACTTCCAGGCGCCCATCGTGAACACCGAGACCAGGCCCATCGTGATGCTGGCCCACGAGTCGCGGCTCAGATACGCGCCCGAACCCGGGCGGTCCTCCTCGGTCATCTCCTCGAGCTTGCGCGCGGCGGTCCACTCGATGGTCAGCAGCAGCAGGAAGAACGGGACGGCGAACAACACCGGGTCCCGCATCGGCGCGGGCAGGACGTCCAGGATCTCCATGAGCGGCTACCTATTTCGCTACCGGAAGCTCAGCACGTCGTCGCCCCAGGCCTGGCGCACCTCGGCGTCGAGATCGTCGACCACCGATTCCTGCTTGTCGATCACCAACGTCGCCCGGCGCCCGGCCTCATAGGGCCGCCACTGCGGCTGGCCGTCGAGCCCGACGGGGCGTCCGTGTGTCGCGAAGTTGGTCCACCGGGCCCGCAGCCGTTCGGAGACCGACCTGCCGGCCTTGAGCCCGCCCAGGGCGAAGGTCGGATCCTTGCGTCCGGCGACCAGGTTGCCCCACACGTAGGGCAGCTCGGTGGCGTGGGCGGCATGCAGGCGCACCAGCCGCAGCAGGGGCGTGGCGAAGTCGAAGCGGTACAGGAAGACCGGGGCTACGGCGCGGTGTCCCTCGGCGAACCAGATCGAGGGCATCCGGAAACCGAGGTCGCTGCTGACGCCCATGCCCTTGACCTTCCCGCGGCCGCGGTAGGTGTCTTCCAGTTCCGCGGGACTGGGCAGACGCACGCCGGGCTGTTCGGAGGCGATCTGGGCGAACATCGCCCGGACCCGCTCGGGAGTGACCGGCATCAACGGTGACTTCATGTACCGGAACAGCGCGGCCTCGTTCTTGTTGGTGCCGATGATCAGTGGCACCGGATGGGTCTTCCCGCGCCTGGCGGTGGCCACCGGGTAGTCCGGAACCACGTCGCCGTCGACGATCGGGGCGAAGGCCAGCAACCCCGGTGTGTTGAGCGGAACCTCGTCGAAGACGGTGCGCGAGGCGGACACGATGGCCGCGGTCGGCAGCCCGGCCAGCCGATCGAGATCTGCCGGGCCCAGGCCCAGCACCTCGAGGAAGCGGCGGGCGATGCGCGCCGCGCGGTCGGTGTCGTAGGACGAGGTCGCCGGGGAACTCTGGGCGATCGCCGCGCTGAACAATCCGCCGGCGGCCGGACTGCCCAGCAGGGTGGTCACCACACCCCCGCCCGCCGATTCGCCGAACAGGGTGACCCGGGCCGGGTCGCCGCCGAACGCGGCGATGTTGTCGCGCACCCATTCCAGCGCGGCGATGACGTCACGCAGGCCGAGGTTGGTGGCGAAGCGCTCACTGTCGGCCCCCAGGGTGGGCAGTTCGAGGAAACCCAGTGCGCCGAGCCGGTAGTTGACGGTCACCACGATCACATCGCCGCCGCTGGCCAGCGTGGCTCCGTGGTAGAGCGGCTGGGTGGCCGAGCCGAGGATGTAGGCGCCGCCGTGCACCCACACCATGACCGGTTTCCCGTCGCCGGGGGTGGTGTCCGACGGGGCCCATACGTTCAGGGTCAGGAAGTCGTCGCCCTGCGGAGCGCCGAGGTCGATCGGGATCCGCGGGTCGGTCGGCTGCGGGCACACCGGGCCGACCCGGGCCGCGTCGACGGGTTCGGTCCAGGCCAGCGGGGGTTGCGGCGCCCGCCAGCGCAGTTCGCCGACCGGGGCCGCGGCGTAGCGGACCGACTTCCAGACCTTGACGGTGCCGTCGTCGACTCCGCGGACCGGACCGTGCGTGGTGTCGACGACCGGACGGCTGTCGGCGGGGCGGCGCGTTGTCGTATCCGCGGTCATGGCGAGCTCCTTGCCTCCCAAACTCGGTACGCTACTGTACCAGTACCCGGTCCGGTCCCCTATTGTGCCTGTTCAGCGTCCTTCGGCGGGGGGCATTTCGGATGCGCGCCCGGACCGGCGGCGCCCGCCGAGCACCTGGGCCAGCACGATCAGCGCGATGCCGGCGACCGGCACGCTGAGCAGCCCCACCCGCAGGCTGGTCGCGTCGGCCACCACGCCGACGATCAACGGGGCGCCCAGTGATCCGACGCGCATCAGCCAGGTCAACACGGTCAGTCCACTGCCGGCCCGCAGTCCGGGTAGCTCGTCGGCCGCGCGCATCGCCGCGGGAACCACGGTCGCCACCCCCAGCCCGGCCGCGGCGAAGCCCGCGATGGTCCCCGGAACCGACGGGAAGGCCAGTGCCGCCCCCATCCCGGACGCTGCCAGCAGGCCACCGGCGCGGGTCACCGTGCGCTCCCCGAACCGGTCGACCAGCCGGTCCCCCACCAGCCGTCCGACGAACATGAAACCGACCAGGGCGACGTACCCCAGGGCGGCCAGCGAACCCGGCGCGCCCAGGCTGTCGCGCAGATACAGGGTGGCCCAGGAGGTCCCCGCGTCCTCGACCACGGCTCCCGCCACGGCGATGCCGACGAGTGCGAGCAGCACCAGGTGCACCCCGGACGAAGCCGGGCGGGGGGTGCGCTCCGGCGGGGGGCGGTCGTCATGGTCGGTTCCGGGCAGCATGGACGGGTACGCCACCGCCACGAGGGCGCAGAACACGACGGCCGCGATGCCCAGGTGCCAGGCCCGCGGGATGTCCAGGGCGATCGCCGCGGCGCCCATCAGACCCCCGATGATCGCGCCCACGGCCCACACGGCGTGCAGTGAGTTGATGATCGAGCGCCGGTAGAGACGTTGCAGCCGAAGGCCGTTGGCGTTCTGTGCGACGTCGGTGACGGCGTCGCTGGCACCCGCCAGCAGCAGGGCGGCCGCGAACATCAGCGGTGTCGCGGCGAGTCCGCCGGCCAGCACGATGAACGCCGCCAGGGTCATCGTGGTGGCCACCGCGACACGCGCCGAGCCGAATCGGCGGATCAGAGCGCCCGCGGCCATGCCGGCCAGCAACGCGCCGGCCGAGAACGCGGCGACGGCTGCGCCGAATGCGGCGTTGGACATGGCCAGGTCGGCCTTGATCTCGGGATAGCGCGGCAGCAGATTGGCGAACAGTGCCCCGTTGCCGAGGAACAGTGTCGCGGCCGCGATCCGTGCCCGGCGGTTGCGCGCCCGGCCGCCGATCGGCGGTTCGGTCGCCATGGCGGTGAGGGTACCCAACCGCGCCGACCTGTTCGGTCGGGCGACCCCGAACAGGCCCCGGCCGCCGTTGACCGCCGTTGTCGGGCCGAGTCGCCGATCGGCGGGCAAGATTGGCGCCATGTCCGATCATCCCGATCCCCCGGAAGCCGCCGAGTTGTCCTCGTCGCTGATCGAGCTGGCGCAGCGCTACGGGGTGGCCACCGACTACTCGGACTGGACGGGCCGGCATGTCACCGCCTCCGCGACGACCCTGATCGCAGTGCTCGACGCGCTGGGGGTCGCCGCGTCCACCGAGCAGGACCGCGCCGCGGCGCTGGCCGCCCACGACCGCGAGCACTGGACCCGCTCGTTGCCGCCGTCGATCGTGGGCCGGCACGGATCCACCACCCCGTTCTGGGTCCACGTCAACCACGGGGATCCGGTCAGGTTGTGGATGCGCCTGGAGGACGGAAGCGTACGTACCGGCTTGCGGCAGTTGGAGAACAACCGGCCACCCTTCGACCTCGACGGCCGGCTGGTCGGTGAGGCCACCTTCGAGCTGCCCGCCGATGTGCCGATCGGCTACCACCGGCTGCACATGCAGATCGGTCACTCAGATATCAGCACACCGGTGATCGTGGCGCCGGCCAAACTCGACGTCCCGACCCGCCTCGGCGCCGGGCGGGCGTGGGGCCTGGCCACCCAGCTCTACAGCGTGTCTTCCGAGAAATCTTGGGGTACAGGAGATCTGACCGATCTGACGGACCTGGCGGTGTGGTCCGCCGCTCGTCACGGCGCCGGTTTCATCCTGGTCAATCCACTGCATGCGGCTGCGCCGAGCGCTCCGATGGAGCCCTCGCCGTACCTGCCGACGTCGCGTCGCTTCGTCAACCCGCTCTATCTGCGTCCGGAGGCCATTCCGGAGTACGCCTTCCTGCGGCATCGGGGCCGGCTGCGCAAGGCCCAGGAGCAGGTGCAGACACGTGCCGAACATGCCGAGCAGATCGACCGGGACCGGGCGTGGAAAGCCAAGCGCGCAGCCCTGGAAGCGATCTACCTCGTCGAGTTCTCGGCGGGTCGCGAGATCGCCTATTCGGCGTTTCGGGACCGCGAGGGCGGCAGCCTCGACGACTTCGCCATCTGGTGCACCCTGGCCGAACACCACGGCGCCGACTGGCACCGGTGGCCCGCCGAGCTGCAACACCCCCGCTCCGCGGCGGTCGCGGCGTTCGCCGAGGAGCACGCCGCGCAGGTCGACTTCCACCGCTGGTTGCAGTTCGTCCTCGACGAGCAGCTCAGTCGTGCGCAGACCACCGCGGTGCAGGCGGGGATGGCGCTGGGCGTCATGCACGATCTCGCTGTCGGGGTCGATCCCGACGGGGCCGACGCCTGGGCGTTGCAGGAAGTGCTGGCCCTGGGGGTGACCGCGGGGGCCCCGCCCGACGAGTTCAACCAGCTCGGCCAGGACTGGTCCCAGCCGCCGTGGCGGCCCGACCGCCTCGCCGAGGCCGCCTACGAGCCGTTCCGGGCTCTGGTCGCTGCCGTGCTGCGCCATGCCGGCGGAGTGCGCATCGACCACATCATCGGGCTGTTCCGGCTGTGGTGGATCCCCAAGGGCGCACTGCCCACCGAGGGCACGTACGTGCGCTACGACCACGAGGCGATGATCGGCATCGTGGCACTGGAGGCCCAGCGGGCCGGCGCGGTCGTGGTCGGTGAGGATCTGGGCACGGTGGAGCCGTGGGTGCGCGACTATCTGCGCGACCGCGGCCTGTTCGGCACCTCGATCCTCTGGTTCGAGATGGCCCACGACGGCAGCGGTCAGCCGTTGCCCGCCGATCGCTGGCGGGAGTACTGCCTCTCGGCGGTCACCACCCACGACCTGCCGCCGACGGCCGGTTATCTGGCCGGGGTGCACGTCCGGTTGCGCGATGAGCTGGGCTTGTTGACCCGTCCGGCCGAGGAGGAGCTGGCCAGTGACCGGGCCGCCCAGGCCGCCTGGCTGGCCGAGTTGCGCCGGGTCGGGCTGCTCGATGCCGACACGGCCGAACCCGGCGCCGCCGGAATCGACCACGTCGACGAGGTGGTGCTGGCGCTGCACCGCTACCTGGGGCGCACACCCTCGCGGCTGCTGGCGTTGTCGCTGGCCGATGCGGTGGGCGAGGTCCGCACCCAGAACCAGCCCGGAACCGTTGACGAGTACCCGAACTGGCGGGTGCCGTTGGGTGATCCGCAGGGGCACCGGGTGCTGCTCGAGGATGTGTTCGGGGATGGGCGGGCCGAAGCGCTGTCCGAGGCGATGCGGATCGCGGTCGAACCGCGCAGATGACCAGAGCGGTCGAACCGCGCAGATGACACCCTGCTGACCTCGCCGGTGTAACGCAGGGGGCGTCTGCAGCGGTTTCACATTCGGCACGGCTGCGATATGTTCGCAGCGCACCACGAAGCGAGGAGAAACTGCGTGAGAAAAGTCGCTGTGCTCAGCGGCGGGCTCGTCGTCGCCGGTTCGGCTGCCCTGATCGGCGCCGGTGTGGCGATGTCTCAGCCGGCCACGGAGACCTCCCCGTACAACGTGGTCGGCGAGCAGTACAGCCGCGCGTTGGCCATCCTGAAGAGCCAGGGGGTCAAGGCGTATTTCGGGGGTTCCACCGGCAGTGCACTGCCGCAGTCGGCCTGCTTGGTCGATCACCAGAAGGTCACCAGTGGCGGCCGCATGCTGTTGAAGCTGGATTGCACGCAGGCGGCGGCCGACGTCATCGCGGCCCGGGGTCCGACCGGCGGACCCAGGGTGGGTGCCAACGGCGTCACGACCATCACCCCGACACCGATGGTTCCGATTCCCGGCGCCCCCGGTGCGGGGACGGCGCCCGGTGGCGCGCCGATCGTCGCCAACACGTCGCCGTAGCCGACGCCCAGCTAACCGGGACCCGAGGTCCCACTAACATGCTCGGCTGGTCCTAGACTGGCGGGTGATCCCCGAAAAGAGGAGCCCGCAATGCTGCGACCGCGCCGCTTCGACGCAGAGATCGACCCCGGGCCGGTACAGATCCAGGCCCGCAAGGTCCACTTCGACGTGGCGGCCGCTCCGCTGCACTGGATCCCGGACCACCCGGTGGCCTCGCATGTGGTCAGCGTCCTCAACATCGTGCTCCCGGCCGGCGAACGCTGGTTCGTTCGCACGTTCAACGAGGCCCTGCCCCTGGTCAAGGACCCCCGATTGGCCGACGACATCCGCGGCTTCATCGGCCAGGAAGCCACTCACGCCGACGTCCACGACCAGGTTCTGCAATCGTTCATGGTCGCCCACGGGGTCGACCCCACCCCCATCCTCGACCAGGTCGAGCACGTGTTCGGCGAGGTGCTGGCCCCGCCGCAGACCACAGACCCGGACCGTCGCCTCAACCACCTCTGTGATCGGCTGTGGCTGATCGCGGCCATCGAGCACTACACCGCCGTGATGGGGGATTTCGCGCTGAACTGTGCGTGGGACGACCACGGCGCCGACCCGACGCTGGTCGATCTGTTCCGCTGGCACGGCAGCGAGGAGGTCGAACACCGCAGCGTCGCCCACGACGTGGCGGTGCACTTCCACGACAGCTACCTCAGCCGCATCCGGGCGATGGCGGTGGCCGCGAGCATGTTGTTCGTGTTCTTCCAGCGCGCGGGCTGGTATCTGGTCAAGAACGATCCCGAGGTCACGGCCGGGTGGTGGACGTTCAACCGGATGCGGATGCGCGATTCCCGGCTGGGGCTCCTGCCGCGATACCGGCGGCTCTTCGGCACCAGCACCCTGTCCTACTTCCGGCCGGGGTATTCGCCGGAGCGGATCGGCTCCACCGCGCAGGCAGTCGCCTATCTGGCGGCGTCGCCCGCGGCCCGCGCGGCCCATCTGTGATGCGCCCGCTGGCTCTATACCGCAGGACTCCGCCCAGCGCATCCGGCCGCTCCCGCCACGACGTACCGCTCAGCGTCGCCGACGCCGCGGTGTCGGCGTTGCTGGCCACATCGGCCCGGCGGCGCATCGCCCCGCCCGGCGGTACCGAGCGCACGATGGCGCTGACCGTGGCACGTCGCCGGGTCGTGGCCCTCGACGAGGACGTCGTCGAGTTGACCCTGACACCCGGGCCGGGTGATTCGCTGCCGCGCTGGTACCCGGGCGCCCACCTGGACCTGCGCCTGCCCAGCGGCCGGGTCCGGCAGTACTCGCTGTGCGGGGATCCGCAGTCGCGCAGCGACTACCGCGTCGCGGTGCGGCGCATTCCCGGCGGGGGCGGCGGTTCGATGGAGGTTCATGATGCGCTGGGCGAGGGCGCGACGGTGCACACGCACGGCCCGCGCAACGCCTTCCCGCTGACCGTTCCCGGGTTCGGCTCGCCGGCAGGGCGATTCCGCTTCATCGCCGGCGGAATCGGCATCACCCCGATCCTGCCGATGCTGGGGCTGGCCCGCCGGCTCGGCATCGAGTGGTCGATGGTCTACACCGGGCGCAGCCGCCAGGCGCTGCCCTACCTCGACGAACTGCGTGCGTTCGGCGGCCGGGTCGTCATCCGCACCGACGACGAGCGCGGACTGCCGACGGCCGCAGAGCTACTCGGTGACTGCCCGGACGGGACGGCGGTCTACGCCTGTGGCCCCGCCCCGATGTTGACCGCGATCCGCTCGGCGCTGGTGGGCCGCACCGACGTCGAGCTGCATTTCGAGCGGTTCGCCGCTGCGCCGGTGCTCGACGGCCGGCCGTTCGAGGTCACCGTCGCCGGCACCGGTCAGGTGGTCGCGGTGGCCGCCGACGAGACCCTGCTGGGCGCGCTGCGTCGATCCGGGGTGTCCGCCCCGTACTCCTGCCAGCAGGGATTCTGCGGAACATGCCGCACCCGGGTGCTCGCTGGGCAGGTGGAGCACCGCGACACACTGCTGACCGACCCGGAACGGGCTTCGGGGATGATGCTGACCTGCGTGTCCAGGGCTGTCGGCAGCGGGTTGACGCTGGAGCTGTAGCCCTCCCGGCCCGCCACGTTCCCTCACGCCGCGCCGAGCGCGGCCTGCAGCTGGTCCAGCAGTGGACGTTGCCCCTTCAGCAGCTTCGTACGCGCCGTGACCAGGTCGAACCAGCCCAATCGGTCGATCTCGGGGAATTCCTGCACGCGGCCGGATCCGCGCGGCCATTCCAGGGTGACGGTGTTGCTGCACGTCGCGTCGAGATCCAGATCCCCCCGCACGGCGAACACCGTCACCAGCTTGCCGCCGGGCTGACGCACCGGGCTCAGCTCGATGCGCGGCCCCGGTGGACACGGCTTGCCCACCTCCTCGCCGAACTCGCGCTGGGCGACATGCCACGGATCCTCCCCCGGCTCGTACTCCCCCTTCGGCACCGACCACGCACCGTCGTCCCGGTGCGCCCAGAACGGCCCGCCGGGATGGCCGATGAGGACCTCCACCTGTGGGCCGTTCTCGCGGTAGAGCAGCAGGCCGGCGCTGAGTCGGGGCATCGCTCAGACGGTATCCGAGGGGCCCGGCGTGCGAGGATGGAGCACACGATGACTCGTCCCCCGGACCCCGCGGGCCGGCGCTACGCGGCCCGGCCTGTGCGCCGGTTCGACCCGTTCCGGCCCCTCGACATGCTGACCTCGCTGTGGTCGGCCACCGCGATGGTGCCGGTGAACAGCGGGGCGGCGGCCGCCTACCGGACGTTGTTCATGACGATGCGGCGGCTGGTGGTGGGCCGCCGGCTCACCGTGCGCCTCGACGACGGTGACCTGACGATGACGGTCACCGAGTTCGAATCACGCCTCGACGTGCGCGGTCTATCCGTCGGCCAGCTCAACGACGTCCGGCTGACCGCCCACGATGTGCGTTGGCGGACAGCCTCGTTCGGTCAGATCACCGCGGTCGCGCACAACGTGCACATGCGTCCCGGCAACCCCCCGGTTCTGGTTGCCGCGCCGGTCGAGGTGAGCATCGACGTGCCGGCCGAGGTGGTCGACGATCTGTTCCGGTGGGCTGCGCCGCGGCTGCGCGGTGAGATCGGACCAGACGGCGTGGCCCGGCTGCGCCTGGCCAGACGGCCCCGGTGGGGCTATGTCGAGGTCACGGCCCGGGTGGATGGGTCGACGCTGTGGTTGCGGGCCTGCCGGGTGGGGGTCGGTACGGCGTGCTGGCGGCTGCCGGCGGGCACCCCGGCCTATCCGGTGCCGCTTCCCGAGTTGGCCCGAGGCCTGCGGCTCACCGGAATCGAGTTCGTCCCGGGGGTCGTCCGGCTGACCGGGACGCTGCCGGAATGGCGCGCCGACCTGCCCCGGAAACGTCTGGAAGACGCGATCAACCAACTCGGCGTGACCGACGTGGTGCTCAACCTGAGCAGGCTCGGGCGGATGCGGTAGCGCATCGGTCGCTAGAGTTTCGTGTGTGGTCGGCTACTCCCGGTACGTCGCACTCGGTGACAGTCAGACCGAAGGGCTGTGGGACGGCGACGACGACGCGGGTCTTGCCGGCTTCGCCGACCGGCTCGCATCGATGCTGCAGGTTCACAACCCCGAGCTGCGCTACGCCAACCTGGCCGTGCGCGGCAACCAGATCCACCACGTGCTGGTCGAGCAGCTGCCCCGGGCGTTGCACATGCGCGCCGACCTGATCACGGTGTGCATCGGGATGAACGACGTCACCCGGCCCGGGCCGGGCTTCGACCACGCCCTGGCGCGGCTGGACCGTCTGTACGGCCTGCTGGCGGATTCCGGCGCGACGGTGGTGACCACCACCTTTCCCGATGTGGGCAGGATCCTTCCGATCGGGCGGGTGCTGGCCACCCGGGTCGAGCGGATCAACGACGCGATCAGGGCGGCCGCCGACCGGCACGGGTTTCGGCTGGTGGATCTCTATCGGGCGCCTTCGATGTCACAACCCGACACCTGGAGCGTCGACCGGGTGCACGGTTCTCCCAAGGGGCACAGGCTGTTCGCCGAGGCCGCCGCCGAGGCGCTGGGGCTGCCGGGCAGCAGCGGGGACTGGGCGCTCGCCGACCCGGAGGCACCTCCGCCGTCGGTGCGGACGCGGGCGTATTCGCAGCTGCTGTGGACCCAGAACATGTTGATGCCGTGGTTGTGGCGGCATGTGCGGGGCCAGTCCAGCGGGCACGGCCGGGCTCCGCGGCGGCCGGCGCTGCACCCGGTGGGCGGGCAGGGCTCAGATGCCGGTCCAGGTCGCGTCTAGCTGTTCGGCCACGTCGATCACCTTGGCCTGCTGGGATTCCGGGCTGTCGATCTCACCGGCCACGTGGGCGGCGATGAAGCGTTTGATCTCCGCGTCCACCCCGCCGACGATGCGCACCACCTCGGCGCGCAGCGATTTCGAGGTCACGTGAATGGCGATGTCGGAGGCCCGCGGTTTCTCCACATCGATGATCAGCAGCAGCGGTTGGGCCGCCCGCGCGGTGGCACGCAGCGCGATCTCCCCGAACACCATGAACTTCGGCTTGTCGATACGCAGGTCGACGACCATGTCGATCTCCAGGGGGATGCGGATCGCGAAGGTGATGGACTCCCCCACCGTGCGGGTCACCCGGGGCGGCATGATCCGCACCTTCGCGGTCACCTTCGCCAGCCGTCCGGGCCCCTGGGCGATCGGGCCCATCTCGAACGCCTCGCCGGCGATCGTGCCGATCGCGTCGCCGACGCGTTCCTCGGTCACGGCGACCTCGAAGAACCGGCGTCCGAATTCCTCGTAGGTCACGTACTCAACAGGGTCCATGGTGCTGCTACGTTCTCACGTCCGCTGCGCCGCATGCGACAACGCGGCCGTAGCCCGTCTCACGCCGCCGTGCTGAACAGGCGCAGCCTGGCCAGCGTGGCGTCGGGGCCGAATTCTCCGATCAGCACTGCGCGGGCGCCGGCGCCCTCGATCCGCGCCGCCACCGACCCGCCGGAGCGGATCAGCTTGTCCCAGGAGCAGCCGGAGAGCTGTGTGACCAGATCGGAGGTCGTCATCGCCAGGGTGTCGCCGTGAAAGCAGGAGGCTTCGGCGGCAGCCCGGCGCAGGCCGATCTCGTCGCCGCTGCAGGCGTCGTCGAGCAGCTGCGTGAACCGGCGTGCAGCACCGGCCCGGACTCGGCGGAACCCCCGCAGGAAACCCAGGCAACCGCCGATGCCCTGGTGGGTGAGCATGGCCCGGCCCAGCGCGGCCCCGCTGGGTATCGCCGCCGGGCCGCCCCGGGCGAACTGGACGATCATCGCGGGCAGCTCCCAGTAGGCCGACAAGGCGGCGATCTTGAGGTCGCCTTTGTCCGCGCGCACGTCGTAGCGGATGAACGTCGGCACTCGCATGGTCAGCGTCGGAGACATCGCGATCTGCAGTTCGACGTCGCGCACCACCGTGGTGCCGACCACGACGTCGCCCCCGGCGTCGAAGGTGATGGACCGAGGTCCGATGAAGGTGTCGTAGAACCTGGCGATCGCGGCGCGGCCCCGGTGCGGCCGTGACCCGACCGGGTCTTCGACCTGTCCGTCCGTGGTGAACAGGTCGATCCAGCCGCTGCGGTCGTGGGCCGCCGCGGCGGCCAGGGAGCGCTGCGCGGTCGACAACGCCTCGACCGGGGTGATGGGCATATCGTTGCCTACCACCAAACGGCGGTGCCAGTCGACACCGGTGCGAGACCGCGGGCACACTGGAGTCCATCCGCGCCCACCCGTCAGGAGGCACCCATGAGCGGCACCAACGGCCCCTTCGGCCTGGACCCCGAGGAGTTCGAGCGCGTGGTGCGCGAGGCCGGTGAGGGGTTGCGCGACGCGCTCGACGGGCTCGGGAAGTTCGTCAACACGTCCGGGGAACGGGCCGGCTGGTCGATGTTGTTCGACGAGTTCACCCGCGGCACGCGCACCCGGGCCGAGCCCGAGACCACCGGTGAGACCGGTGACGGGGTGTGGGCCATCTACACCGTCGGCGACGACGGCGGCGCCCACATCGAGCAGGTGTATCCCAGCGAGCTCGATGCGCTACGCGCGAACAAGAACAACACCGACCCGACTCGCCGTGTTCGGTTCCTGCCCTACGGCATCGCGGTCAGCGTGCTCGACGCCACCGACAGCGGCGACGCCTGAGTTCCTGCCGAACTGGCATTCCGGCAGCGGAAGTGCGAGTGGCGGGCTGCCGGAATGCCAGTTCGGCGGACCGGGCGACTCAGCTGACGACGATGCGCAGGTGCTCCCAACCGCGCACGGTCGAGGTCGGGGCAAGGCGGGCGGTGTCGTAGTCGATGTCCCATTCCGGCCAACGGTTGAGCAGCTCGTCGAGCGCGACCCGCCCCTCCAGCCGGGCCAGGTTGGCGCCCAGGCAGTAGTGCACGCCCTTGCCGAACGTGAGGTGGCTGATGTTGTCGCGGTGGATGTCGAAGGTGTCGGGGTCGCGGTAGCGGCGCTCGTCGCGGTTGGCGGCCCCGAACAGCAGCAGCATGGCGCTTCCGGCCGGCACCGTGGTGCCGTCGTAGTCGAGATCCCGGAGCAGATAGCGGGCCACGTGGGGCCCGGTGGGCTCGAAGCGCAGCGTCTCGTCGACGGCCCGCAGCAGCAGTGTCCTGTCCTCGACGACCTCGCGCCGCTGCTGTGGATGCTCGGCGAGCACCTTGGCCAGCCAGCCGATGAGCCGCCCCGTCGTCTCGTTGCCCGCGCCGGCGACGACCTGGGTGTAGTGCAGCACCTCCGGACGGGTCAGCTTCCGGTGCACGCCCTGTTCGTCGGTGAACTCGACGTTGAGCAGGGCCGTCATCAAATCGTCAGAGGGATTGGCCGCCCGCCATTCGACGTAGTCGGCGTAGATGCGACCGTCGGCGATCCGGTCGGCGTCGGCGACCTTCATCGGGGTGCCGGGACGGGTCCGCAGGTTGGCGTCGTTGGCGTCGCGCACCGACACCTGTTCGGATTCCGGGATCCCCAGCAGCATGCCGATCACCCGCATCGGCATCATCGCGGCCAGTTCGGCGATGATGTCGAAGCCTCCGGAGCCGACCAGCGGGTCGAGGCAGTTGATGCAATAGCGGCGGATCTGGTCCTCGATCTCGGCCATCCGGCGCGGTGTGAACACCCGTGACATCAGCCCGCGCAGCATGGTGTGCGCCGGCGGATCCTCGAACATCATCACGCCCTTGGGCATGTCGAAATCGGATTTGACCAGCTCGAGGATGTCGCTTCGGCTGTTGGAGAAGGTCTGCCAGTCCAGCAGCGCCTTCTCGACATCGCTGTGGCGGGACAGCGCCCAGAAGTCGTAGCGCTCGTTGTGGTAGAGCGGGGCCTCGTCGCGCAGCCGGGCGTACGTGGGGTACGGGTCGGCAGTGATGGCGATGTCGTAGGGGTCGTAATAGACCTCAGTGGTGGTGCCTGCCGTTCGCTCCGCCATGGGCTACTCCTGCTCGGCGGCGGCCACCTGATGTTGGGCGACCGCTCAGCATATTGCGCTGCCGCTATGTCTAGCAGTGCCGTAGGCGGGGGTCAACAGGCGTGTCAAGGGCGGGCGGGAGTGACCTGGCACGCACTCGCCGGAATGCAGTTAGCAGCGACACAATGACTTGAGCTAGCCTGTGGCCGAGTGAGAACTTATACGGGCTAAGTTACGATCAGCCAGACAATAGTGACGAAACCAGAGGTCGGATGCGCGACAGAAGTCGGGGGCAAAAGTCGTGATCGCAGTCGCCAAGAAAGTGTGGCTTCCGCTGCTGATCATAGTGGTCGTGGTGATCGCCGGGCTGACGGTCTCGCGGATCCGGACCTTCTTCGGCGCCGAGGGCATCATCGAGACGCCGGAGAACTTCGCCGACCTGCCCGAACCGTTCGACCCGAAGGTGGTCCGGTACGAGATCGTCGGAGACGGCAGCTATGCCGACATCAACTATCTCGATCTCGACGCCAAGCCGCAGCGGGTCGACGGCGCCACCCTGCCCTGGTCCCTGACCCTGGAGACCACCGAGCCGTCCGCAGCGCCCAACATCGTCGCCCAGGGTGACAGCAGCACCATCACCTGCCGCATCATCGTCGACGACGTCGTGGAGGACGAGAGGACCAACACCGGCTTGAACGCCCAGACCTTCTGCTTTGTGAAGTCGGCATGAGCACCCCCGTCAGCGACGCGCCCACCGACGCGATCCCTCCTGCACGCCAGCAGAAGCGCCCGTTCATCCCCCGGATGATCCGGGCCTTCGCCGTGCCGCTGCTCATCGGCTGGGTCGTGCTCATCGTCTTCCTGAACGTCTCGGTTCCCCAGCTCGAAGAGGTCGGGGAAATGCGCGCGGTGTCGATGAGCCCCGACGACGCACCGTCGATGATCTCGATGAAGAAGGTCGGCGAGCTGTTCGAGGAGGGCGACTCCGACAGCTCGGTGATGATCGTCTTCGAGGGTCAGGAGCCCCTCGGCGACGCCGCACATGACTGGTACGACGAGTTGGTCCGGCAGTTGGAGGCCGACACCGCCCACGTCCAGTCGGTGCAGGATTTCTGGAGCGATCCGCTGACCGCGTCGGGATCGCAGAGCACCGACGGCAAGGCCGCCTACGTCCAGGTCAAGACCGCGGGCAACCAGGGCGAGGCGTTGGCCAACGAATCGGTCGAGGCCGTCCAGGACATCGTCAACGGGCTGCCGCCGCCACCGGGTGTGACGGCCTACGTGACCGGCCCCGCCGCGCTGGCCGCCGACCAGCACATCGCCGGCGACCGCAGCGTCCGCACCATCGAGCTGGTCACCTTCGCGGTGATCATCACGATGCTGCTGCTGGTCTACCGGTCCATCGTGACGGTGTTCATCACGCTGATCATGGTGGTGCTGTCGCTGGCCACGGCGCGTGGCGTGGTGGCCTTCCTCGGCTACCACGAGATCATCGGGCTCTCGACGTTCGCCACCAACCTGCTGGTGACGCTGGCGATCGCGGCGGCGACCGACTACGCGATCTTCCTGATCGGTCGATATCAGGAAGCGCGAGGTGTCGGCGAGGACAAGGAAACCGCGTTCTACACCATGTTCAACGGCACCGCGCACGTGGTGCTGGGGTCCGGTCTGACGATCGCCGGCGCGACCTTCTGTCTGAGTTTCACCCGACTGCCCTACTTCCAGACCCTCGGCGTCCCGTTGGCGATCGGCATGTTCGTCGTCGTGATGGCCGGTGTGGTCATGATGGTCGCGGCCATCAGCGTCGTCACCCGCTTCGGCAAGATTCTCGACCCCAAACGCGCCATGCGCATCCGCGGCTGGCGCAAGGTGGGCGCCGCGGTGGTGCGCTGGCCGGGCCCGATCCTGGTGGCCACGATCGCGCTGGCCCTGGTGGGCCTGCTGGCCCTGCCCGGATACCAGACCAACTACAACGACCGCGACTACCTGCCTTCCGACCTGCCGGCCAACGAGGGCTACGCGGCCGCCGATCGCCACTTCGATCCGGCCCGGATGAACCCGGAGCTGTTGATGATCGAGAGCGATCACGACATGCGTAATTCGGCGGACTTCCTGGTCATCGACAAGATCGCCAAGGCCATCTTCCGGGTGGAGGGCATCGCCCGGGTGCAGGCGATCACCCGGCCCGACGGCAAGCCGATCAAGCACACGTCGATCCCGTTCCAGATGAGCATGCAGAGCACCACGCAACGGCTCAACGAGTCCTATATGCAGGACCGGATGGCCGACATGCTGGTGCAGGCCGATGAGATGGCCGACACCATCCAGACCATGCAGAAGATGTCGAATCTGACCACTCAGATGGCGGCGATCACCAACAACATGGTGCAGAAGATGGAGGGGATGTACGTCGACATCGCCGAGTTGCGCGACAGCATCGCCAATTTCGACGACTTCTTCCGGCCCATCCGCAACTACTTCTACTGGGAACCGCACTGCTACAACATCCCGGTCTGCTGGGCGCTGCGGTCGGTGTTCGACACCCTCGACGGCATCAACGTGATGACCGACGATTTCCAGGAGATCCTGCCCGAGATGCGGCGGCTCAACGAGCTGATGCCGCAGATGGTCGAGCTCATGCCCGAGATGATCGAGACCATGCGGACCATGCGCACGATGATGCTGACGATGTATCAGTCGCAGAAGGGCATGCAGGACCAGATGGCGGCGATGTCCGAGGACGCCGACGCGATGGGTGAGGCGTTCGACGACTCGATGAACGACGACTCGTTCTACCTGCCGCCGGAGATCTTCGAGAACGAGGACTTCCAGCGCGGCCTCGAGCAGTTCCTGTCCCCCGACGGGCATGCGGTGCGGTTCATCATCTCCCACGAGGGCGACCCGCTGAGCCCCGAGGGCGTCGCGAAGATCGAGGCGATCAAGACCGCGGCCAAGGAGGCGGTCAAGGGCACTCCGCTGGAGGGCTCGAAGATCTACCTCGGCGGCACCGCGGCGATCTTCAAGGACATGAAGGACGGCAACAACTACGACCTCCTGATTGCCGGGATCTCGGCGTTGTCGCTGATCTTCATCATCATGCTGATCCTGACCCGGGCCATCGTCGCCGCGGCGGTAATCGTGGGCACGGTGGTGTTGTCGCTGGGCGCCTCGTTCGGTCTGTCGATTCTGCTGTGGCAGCACATCCTGGGCATCGAGTTGCACTGGATGGTGTTCGCGATGGCGGTGATCGTGCTGCTGGGCGTGGGCGCCGACTACAACCTGCTGTTGGTCTCACGACTCAAGGAGGAGATCCACGCCGGGGTGGGAACCGGGATCATCCGGGCCATGGGTGGCAGCGGTTCGGTGGTAACGGCCGCAGGTCTGGTCTTCGCGCTTACCATGATGTCGATGGCGATCAGCGAGCTGACCGTCATCGCGCAGGTGGGCACGACGATCGGCCTGGGTCTGTTGTTCGACACCTTGGTGGTCCGGTCGTTCATGACCCCGTCGATCGCCGCTCTGCTGGGGCCCTGGTTCTGGTGGCCGCAGCGGGTGCGGACCAGGCCGAGGCCGTCGCCGTGGCCGAGAGTCGATGGGCTGCAGACCGATCCGTCAGAGGGAGTGAAGCCATGAGGAAGTTGAGCATCGGCGTGGCGTCGGTGGCGGCCACCGCGGCACTGGGGCTGGGGTCGGCACTCGGCTTGGCCGCGCCCGCGGCCGCGGATCCCGACACCGCGTTCACCAACGAGCTGAACACCTACGGCATCTACGGCCAGAAGGACTACAACGCCTGGATCGGCAAGATCACCTGTAAGCGCATCGCGACAGGGGTCGATGCGGATGCGTTCGAGGCGGCCGATTTCGTGCACGCACAGCTGCACAAGGACGCCACCACCGAGCAGGCGTGGCAGTTCCTGGCCGCTGGTCTGCGGATCTACTGTCCGGACAAGCTGCCCATCCTCGACCAGGCTCGCTAGAGCACCGGCGCGGCAGCCCCGAGCACAGACGAGCGCCGGCGGATTCTCCGCCGGCGCTCGGTCGTTCTCGTCGGACCGGTCAGACCGGCCAGTGCCACACCGACATGTCGCCGCGCGGATATTCCATGCAGACGTCGGTGGCGTGGGCCACCACACCCTTGTTGTTGAAGAAGATCTTCGCCCAGTTACCCCACCGGGTCGCCACCTGCTCGTAGAAGACGTTGGTCGCGGTGTTCTCCGAGTACTGGCGGCGCCCGACCGGATCGAGCGAGAAGAACCAGTGGATGCGGTCGAAGGCCATCTGCTGGACGTCTGGCGGCCGGTTGCTCCGGTCGATCATGTAGCGCTCGTAGTAGACCGGGCTGGTGTCGCGCACCGCGGCCAGATACTGCTCGACGTCGCAGCTGGTGTGGATGATCCGACGCGGGATCGGATAGTCATCGGTGGAATCGGCGAGCGCCGGGCCGGCGGTGCCGAAGAGCATCGCCGCGGCGCCGGCCAGCCCGAGACCCACCTGCGCGACGCGACTCCGCAGTGCAGTCATCGTTTCTCCTGACTCATTGTTCGATCGGTCGGGCCTCACGGCGTTCGGCACCTCGGCCCGACCATGGCCTGACTATATAGTCCAGCTAGCAGCTTGCGGGTTGGCCTCGACGGATCAGCCGCCACCGGTGACCGGATTCGAGCTGAGGATGATGAAGCTGCCGTTGATCCACACTCCCCAGCGGCCGCCCCAGCCCGAAGTCCACACCACGGGTTGTCCGTTCCAGACTTCGGCGGGTTTCGGTGGCGCCCAGGCCGGAACCGGTTCGCCGTGGGCCGGCGGCGCCGGGGGTTGCGCGCTCGCCGAGCTCGCACCCAACAGCAGTCCCGCAGTCAGCCCGCCTGCGACCAAGGCTGCCGAGAACGTGGTCTTGGTCAAGGTCATCACATCACTCCCGCTTCGATACGAGCAGAATGCTTAGCATATATAACCAGACGGCGTGTTGGTCACCCCGGTCGAGGGTGACGATCAACACCTACCACCCCGGGGCGCCGATATCGGCGCATTGGGTGGCGAAGCATCCAGGACCGGGTGCCCCGAAGCCGGCCACCGCAACCGTGCGCGCGGCGCTGCCCGTCCCGATCTCCCCTATTCTCCGGTCATGGCTACCGAACTGGTTCCGGGGGTGGTCGCCCATGCGCACCCCCATCAGCTGCTCAGCATCGGCGAGTGCACCTCGTATGTGACCGAGGGGATGCGCTCGTACGGACAGGCCGAACTCGTGATGACGGTGCCCGCCGGCCTCGACCCGCTCGGGTTTCTCCAGGCCATCGCCAACTTCGCCCAGCAGCGGCGGTTCGTCGACGAAGGTGGGTTCACCCCGGTCGGGCCGCCCGGGCTGTTCGGCCGGGAGCAGATTCGCGGCGTCACCTATCAACGCGCATGGCCGATGGAAGGGGTCCCGCTCCCCGAGGGGGCGCTGGCGGCGATCCCGCTCGTCGGACATGAGATGGACACCGCGCAGCGGTTCGGTTCGTTGCGGGTCCTGGCCCGGCTCGGTAGCGCCTTCCGGTTCTTTCCGACCGCGGTGTGGTGCGATGTGGAGCGCGATGTCGCGTTCGGGCCGGAAACCCAGACGGTTCTGGAGCACACCGCCCTGGCGATCAGTACCGCCAGAGTGGCGGCCAGGGGGGACACCTTGACGCTGTCGATCCCGAGGTCGGCGCAGGCGATGTTCGCGGCCAACCTGCCACCGGCGGAGATGCCGCTTGCGCTGGCCACCCTGTTGGCGCCCGACGCCGACAGTTGCCTGGTCTGGACACCCGGGCAGCAGGCGCCGTCGGCCATCTCGCTTCCCGACACGGCGGGGGCGTGCGTCTCCGGGTGTTTCATGCTGTTCGTGCCCCAGCAGCCGGAAGACGAATGCAACATGATCGAGGACGGCTACTCCTGCAAGCTCACCGACGACAGCTGGCAGCGGATCCGTCAGGCGTTCAGCATGGGCGTTCCGTTCACGATGCCGTGTGGTGCGCGGACCTTCCAGCTCGAGTGGACCTGATCGGCGATTCACGCGCCCGCAGCTCCTGCAGCATGACATTGTGACTCCGATCTGTAACGCTCTTCGCGATCGAGGGGATCGGATGCCCGCACCTTTGCCTGCCGTCGTACCCGATACCGCCGCCCATCCCCCGCGCCGGGCCTGGGCGGCGGTATCGGTGCTCGCGGTCGTGGGGACCCTCAACTACGCCGACCGTTTCCTGCCGGCGGTGCTGGCCGAGCCGATCAGACAGGACCTCGCCCTCTCCGACACCGCGATCGGCATCATCAACGGTTTCGGCTTCCTGGTGGTCTACGCACTGATCGGCATCCCGATCGCGCGCATCTCCGACCGCGGCTCCTACGGCCTGGTGATCTCGGGGTGTCTGACGCTGTGGGGTGCCATGACCATGCTGGGCGGGGCCGTGCAGTCGGGCTTCCAGTTGGCCCTGACCCGGGTCGGCGTGGCCGTCGGAGAGGCCGGGTCGACACCGGCCGCCCACGCCTACGTGGCACGTAACTTCGCCCCCGAGCGACGGGCCGCGCCGCTGGCGGTCATCACGCTGGCCATCCCGCTGGCCTCGGCGGCCAGTCTGATCGGTGGCGGCCTGCTCGCTGCGGCCCTGGGCTGGCGAACCGCTTTCGTCGTCATGGGCGCGCTGAGCGTCGCGTTCGTTCCGCTGGTGCTCGCGGTGGTCGGTCGCCGACAGAGCCCGCCACCCGCGCCCGCTGAACCCGTTGCCGTGCAGCAAGTCCCGGCGAACTGGTGGGCGATCCTGCGCAAGCCGAGCTACCTCGCGATCGTGGCCGGGGCGGCGTGCATCTCGGTGGCGGGCTACGCGTTGACCACGTTTGCGCCGGCGTTCCTGATGCGGGCACGCGGGATGTCGCTGGGCGATGTCGGCCTGCAGTACGGCATCGCGAGCGGGTTGACCGGCATCGTCGGGCTGATCCTCGTCGGCCGGGTGGCCGACAGGCTTTCCAGCGTCGACGCCCGCTGGCTGCTGTGGTTGGTGGCCGCGATGACCGCGGTGCTGATCCCGTTCTCGACACTCGGCTTCCTGGTGGGGAGCAGCACCCTGGCGGTCTGCTTCATCGCGCTGAGCTATGTCGTCGGCACCGCCTACATGGCGCCCTCGATCGCTGCCATCCAGCGCTTGGTGCCTCCCGAACAGCGCGCCACGGCCTCGGCGATCTTCCTGTTCTTCAGCGCGATCCTCGGTTCGCTGGGGCCGTTCGTCACCGGCGTGATCAGCGATGCGCTCAAAGACGACATGGGAGCGATGTCGCTGGGGCGTGCGTTGCTGTGGGTGGTGCCGACGATGCACCTGGCCGCCATCGCCTGCTATCTGCTGGCCAGCAGGCGCTACCTGCGCGAGATCGTGGCCTGAGCCCGCTACAGCCCGAACTGGTCGTCGACGATGCCCAGCCAGATCTGGGCGGCGTCGATGGCCACCTTCTCGCTGACGAAGGCGTGCTGGGTGCCGGTGTAGACGTCGCGGAAGGCGCGTTCGAGCCGGCTGCCCTCACGGATGGCGCTGGTCCCGGCCACCAGGTGGGCCCATTGCGCGCATTCGCGGGCGGTGTCGGTGGCGAAGACCGCCGCCACCCGCATGTCCGCGCGCAGTGTCGGGGTGAGTTCTCCGCCTGCGGCGACCGTTGATTCGGCGACGGTGAACGCGTCGTGCACCAGCAAACGGGCTGCCCGCCATGCCGCCACGTGATGGGCGAGGCCCTTCTGGAAGGTCGGGCGGGTGGCCAGCGCGGCCATGTCGCTCATCCGGAATTTCGTCTCCGCCAGTTCGGCGACGTCGTCGAGCATGCTCTTGGCCACTCCGAGCGCCCAGGCGGCGTGCCCGGCCGCGGTCACCGCCATGAGGCCCATCCGGGTCGCCGCAGAACTGCCCCGCTTCGGGTCGCGGGTGAACAGGGCGAAGGTCCGGCAGTGCGGGACGAACACGTCGTCGAGGGCGTAGTCGTAGGAGCCGGTTCCCTTGAGGCCCTGCACATGCCAGCCATCGTTGAACCTCACCTCCTGGCGCGGCACCACGGCTACCTGCATGTCCGGTATCCCCTCTGCGGCCCAACGCATCTCGCCGGCGTCCATCGGAAGGAACCCGGCCGCGACGTACTCGGCGTGCCCGGTGCCGGATCCGAAACTCCACGCACCGGTCAACCGGTAGCCGCCTTCGACGGAGGTGCCCTGACCGTTGGGGAAGAATTGCCCGCCCAGGGTGACCCGGTTGCCGTGGGCGGTGAACACCTCGGCGAATCCGTCGTCCGGCAGGTAGGTCGCCGCGGCGAATGCCGAAGGGAGATTCGCGATCCCGATCCAGCCGAACGAGCCGTCCTGCCAGGCCATTTCGATCCAGGTCTCGATCATCTCGGCGAACGAGGGCTCGAGCCCGTCTGCAGCCTTCGGGTTGAACGCCGACATCAGGCCCGTCGCCCACATCGCCGCCACGACCGGCGTCGTCAGGGTGCGGCTGCGTTCGCAATCGTCGGCGTGGGCGCGCACCAGATCACGCATCGAGCGGGCGGTGCCGACGAGCCCGTCGTCGGCCGAGATCGTCTGGCGTGCCGCGGTCACGGCTCGACGGTACTGCCTCAGGGCAGAGCAGTGAACAGATTCAGCGGATCTGTCATCTGGGTGTCAGGCGCCGGTGCCGGCGCCTGGGCAAGCTGGGGTCCGGGCGCCGGCGGGGCCAGCGGGTCGGTGGCGTGCGGCACTGCAACCGGCGCCGCAGCCGGGGCGGGTTCGGAGAGGTGCGGCTGTCCGGCCGCCGCCGGCTGCTCGCCGAGCTCGACCGGCAGCGCGGCAGGCGCCGGTGGCGTGACGACCGGCGGTGCCGCCGTCGGGGCGGGGGCGGTGTACGTCTGCACCGGGTAGTAGGTGGGCGCACTCGGTGACGTGGTCTGGGGCGAGCGGAGGTCGACCACCTTGCGGGCCGGCGTTGCGACCGGGTTCGCCGGTGCCACAGGTACGGCCACCCAACCGGGATCGGCGGCAGGTGGCTGTTCGACCGATGTCGCGGCCGGGGCGATCTCGGGTGCCCCCGCCGCACCGAGGCACAGCACTCCCAGGGTGATCGCGGCTGCGACGCCGAGCGCGGTCGACATGAGCCGGCGCGGACGGGCGGGGCGAACCGGTCGCTGGGCCACCGGTTCGGTGATGGCCTCGGAAGGGTCGACGACGACGGTGGCGGCGCCGTAGGCCAATCCGGGTATGTCGGCGTCGCCCGGGGGCGGCGCGGCGCTCAGTGCACAGCTGTGCGGGATCGCCTCGACCGGCGCCCACTCCAGGCTCTGCAGCCTGCCGAGCAGCCGCAGGCCGTCCACGGCGGCGTCGTCGGTCCAGGCCAATCGCACGCGGTCGATCTGCAACCCCGCGGTCGTGGCGATGGCGTGCGCACCCCGCACGGCGGTGACGGCGGTGTGCGCATCGGCGGCGAACTCGAGGACGTCGTGGTCGAGAACGGTGCCCTCGTCGGCGTCCACCAGCACCCAGCCGAACGCGCCGGAGGTCACAGACAAGCCCATCACCGTGCCCACGGCGGACCCCTTCCGTTCTCGCACCCGGTGTGTCGGATGTATCGGACGCCCCCGACGTGCTGTTACAGCGACGCAGGGCTGGACAAGGCGTGCGGCAACCCATAGGCTGCCTTTTAAAGGTCGACTGTTCGACCTTTGAGCTCTGCTCCGGCGATCAACAAACCGGCAGGAGCCTAACGCCGGCGCGTGCACTTCGCGCGCCCTGGCGAAGCGACGATGCCGTCGCCCGCTATTGCCATGCCCGGTGTGGTAACGAAACAATCTGTGCTGCAATAGTTTTCGTTCCAGAAAGCAACGTTGCCGCAACCCCGGGGCGCGTAGTGTGCTAGATCACACCAACGAACGGAGTCTGAGATCATGAGCGGTGACAGTCACGGCAGAGGTGGCGTCGAGGAGCACGACGAGTCAGACGCCTATCTCCAGAAGCGCCAGCTCAAGTCGGGCTCGGCCGGCTGGGTGCTGCTGGCGAGCCTCGGAGTCGGCTACGTCATCTCCGGCGACTACTCCGGCTGGAACTTCGGCCTCGGTCAGGGCGGTTTCGGCGGCCTGGCCATCGCCGCGGTCATCATCGCCGGCATGTACCTGGCCCTGGTGCTCGGGATGGCCGAGATGTCCTCGGCGCTGCCCGCGGCAGGCGGTGGCTACACGTTCGCCCGCCGCGCCCTTGGCCCCTGGGGCGGGTTCGCCACCGGAACCGCGATCCTGATCGAGTACGCGATCGCCCCGGCGGCCATCGCCACCTTCATCGGCGCCTACGTCGAGTCCCTGAACCTGTTCGGCATCCAGGACGGGTGGTGGATCTATCTCGCCGCCTACACCCTGTTCATCGGGATCCATCTGGCCGGTGTGGGTGAAGCGCTCAAGGTGATGTTCGTGATCACCGCGATCGCACTGGTGGGGTTGGTGGTCTTCGCGATCGCGGCGATCGGGCAGTTCGATGCGGCCAACCTGACCGACATCGCCGTGGACACCACCGCGGCCGGAGCCTCCGAGTGGTTGCCCTTCGGCTACCTGGGTATCTGGGCGGCGATCCCGTTCGCGATCTGGTTCTTCCTGGCCATCGAAGGTGTGCCGCTGGCCGCCGAGGAGGCCGCCGACCCCGCCCGCAACGTTCCCCGCGGCATCATCGCCGCGATCGCCGTGCTGCTGGTGACCTGCCTGACCGTACTGGTGCTCACCCCGGGCGCCGGTGGCGCGGCAGCGATGTCGGAATCCGGCAATCCACTGGTCGAGGCACTCGGCAGCAGCACGATGGCGACCGTCGTCAACTACATCGGCCTGGCCGGGCTGATCGCCAGCTTCTTCTCCATCATCTACGCCTATTCCCGGCAGCTCTTCGCCCTGTCGCGGGCCGGTTATCTGCCGACCCAGCTGTCGGTGACCAACTCCCGCAAGGCGCCGACACTGGCGCTGCTGGTGCCCGGCGCCATCGGGTTCGCGCTGTCGTTGACCGGACAGGGTGACCTGCTGTTGAACATGGCCGTGTTCGGCGCGGCGCTGAGCTATGTCCTGATGATGGTCAGCCACATCACGCTGCGGTTCCGGGCCCCTGAGATGAACCGGCCCTACCGCACGCCCGGGGGCATCGCCACCACCGGTTTCGCCCTCGTCATCGCCGTGCTGGCGGTCATCGCGACCTTCCTGGTCGACAGCATCGCCGCGCTGTGCTGCCTGCTCGTCTTCGCCGCGTTCATGGCCTACTTCGGGCTCTACAGCCGTCACCGCCTGGTGGCCAACTCCCCCGACGAGGAGTTCGCCGCCCTCGCCGCCGCCGAAGACGAGTTGAAATGACCTACAGCCAGACGGTTTCCGGGCACACCTATCAGTTCGACGGACTCGTCGAGGTACTGGCCAAGGCGACTCCGCAGCGCTCGGGTGACGAGTTGGCCGGCTGCGCGGCCGAGTCGGACGCCGAGCGTGCCGCGGCGGCCTGGGTGCTGGCCGACCTGCCGCTGTCGACCTTCGTCAACGAAGTGGTCGTGCCCTACGAGACCGACGACGTCACCCGGCTGATCATCGACACCCACGACCGCCAAGCCTTCTCCGCGGTCTCGCATCTGAGCGTGGGCGGATTCCGGGATTGGCTGCTCGATACGGCGTCGCAGCCCGACAGCGCCGAGCGCATCGCCGCGGTGGCCCCCGGCCTGACCCCGGAGATGGTGGCTGCGGTGTCGAAGATCATGCGCAACCAGGATCTGATCGCGGTCGCCGCGGCCAGCACCGTCAGCGCGGGGTTCCGCACCTCGATCGGGGTCCCCGGGACGCTGGCCACCCGGCTGCAACCCAACCACCCCACCGACGATGCCCGCGGGATCGCCGCGGCAACCCTCGACGGCCTGCTGATGGGGTGCGGGGACGCGGTGATCGGCATCAATCCGGCCACCGATTCCCCGCAGACGACCTCCGATCTGCTGCAGCTGCTCGACGAGATCCGGCAGCGGTTCGACATCCCCATGCAGTCCTGCGTGCTGACCCACGTCACCACGACGATGGAGCTGATCGAGCGCGGGGCGCCGGTCGATCTGGTCTTCCAGTCGATCGCCGGAACCGAGGGCGCCAATACGAGTTTCGGTGTCACGCTGTCGATGCTGAGGGAAGCCAACGAAGCCGGACGGGCACTGGGCCGCGGAACCGTCGGCGACAACGTGATGTACCTCGAGACCGGTCAGGGGTCGGCGTTGTCGGCGGGCGCCCATCTGGGCACCGGCGGCCGCCCGGTCGATCAGCAGACCCTGGAGACCCGCGCCTACGCCGTGGCGCGCGCGCTGGAACCGCTGCTGGTCAACACCGTGGTCGGCTTCATCGGTCCGGAGTACCTGTTCGACGGCAAGCAGATCGTGCGGGCCGGTCTGGAAGACCATTTCTGCGGCAAACTGCTGGGCCTGCCGATGGGTGTCGACGTCTGCTACACCAACCACGCCGAGGCCGACCAGGACGACATGGACACCCTGCTGACTCTGCTCGGGGTGGCCGGCGCGGCCTTCGTCATCACCGTGCCCGGCGCCGACGACGTGATGCTCGGCTACCAGAGCCTGTCCTTTCACGACGCTTTGTATGTGCGCAAGGCGCTCGATCTGCGGCCGGCGCCGGAGTTCGAGGCCTGGCTGGCCCAGTTGGGGATGGCCGACGGCAACGGTCGGGTGCTGCCGGTGGATCCTGCGGCCTCACCCCTGCTCGGATTGGCCTCCGGCCAGTGAGCGCCGGCGACCACCGCCCCGCCGACGACGTGTGGGCTCCGCTGCGGCGCAGCACCCAGGCGCGTATCGGGCTGGGCCGGGCCGGCAACGCGCTTCCCACCCAGCGGGTCCTGGAGTTCCAAGCCGCACACGCGGCGGCCCGCGATGCGGTGCACGAGCCGCTCGACGCCGACGACCTCGCCCACCGGGTCGACGCGGTCGGCCTCGGCGCACCGCTGGTCGTGCGCAGCTGCGCCGAGACCCGCAGCGAGTACCTGCGCAGGCCCGATCTGGGCCGCACGCCCGCCGACGTGAGCGCGCTGCCGTCCACCGACGCCGATGTCGGCATCGTGCTGGCCGACGGGCTCTCGCCGCGGGCGCTGGCCGAGCACGGGGTGGGTCTGCTGACGGCGCTGGTCGACGAGTTCGACGGCCGCTACCGGCTGGCCCCACCGGTGATCGCCACCCAGGCCCGGGTGGCGCTGGGCGACCACATCGGCGCCGCGCTGGGCGTGGCCACGCTGGTCGTGGTGATCGGGGAACGGCCGGGGTTGTCGGTGGCCGACAGCCTGGGCATCTATCTGACCCACCTGCCCAGACCGGGCCGCACCGACGCCGATCGCAACTGCATCTCCAACATCCACCCGCCCGACGGGCTGGACTATCAGCGCGCCGCACGCACCACGGCCGCGCTGATCTCCGGTGCCCGCCAACTCGGCCGTTCGGGGGTCGCCCTCAAGGACACCTCGCCGACCCTGACCGGCGGCGGGGACGGTCAGATCACCGCCGGCTGAGCCGGACCCGGCTAGGCGGTGGTGTTGGCCAGCGCCTCGATCCGGGCCAGGGCCCCCTCGGCCAACTCGGCGATGTCGAATCCGCCCGCCGCTCCGCAGGCGGTGATCTCGATAGCCGCGTTGTAGGCGGCCACAAAGGTGTTGTCGCAGTTCCAGTCGACCGCACGCAGCTGCCAGATCACGCTGCCGTCCGGCTGCTGCGCAGGAGCCGGAAAGGCGTCGAACACATAGGTGCGGTCCTGCATCGTCGTCACCGTCACCGAGACGTCACGGCAGTCGTCGAGGGTCTGCCGGGCCAGATCCAGCGCCGCGGACGGATCGAAGTCGTAGCGGTAGACCGCGACCATCTCCTCGATGTAGACCGCAGCGTCGGGGGTGGTCCAGTGGCCGCCGTCGGTGGCCACCGGGCTCTGCGCCTCGATGAAGGGCGGATCCACCTCCCGGGCCAGTCCAGCGCACCGTTCCGGCTGCGCGTCGGCGAACAGGTTGCCTTCTGCACCAAGGACATTGGGACTGAGAAGGTCGACGACCTGGGCGGCGACGATCGGTGCTGCCACCGACCCCGCCCTGGGGGTCGCCTCCTCGATGTGGCGGGTGCACCCGGGCAGCAGGATCAGTGCGCCCGTCGCCCCGACGGC
>JAXHTL010000169.1:0-10649 GCA_034190095.1 Actinomycetota bacterium | reverse complement strand
CTGCTGAGCAGGCCAAGGGAGCCGACGTGCTCGGCCCGCTCTACACCGCGATGGGCACCCGGATCCACAATCAGGAGAACAAGGACTTCGATCAGGTGATCAAGGAATCCCTCGACGAGGTCGGACTGCCCGCCGAACTGGCCGAGGCCGCGACGTCGCAGTTCTACGATCAGGACCTGCGCGACAGCCACCATGCCGGCATGGACGCCGTCGGCGAGGACGTCGGCACCCCGACCATCCACGTCAACGGGGTGGCCTTCTTCGGGCCGGTGCTGTCCCGGATCCCGCGTGGCGAAGAGGCGGGCAAGCTCTGGGACGCCTCGGTGACCTTCGCCTCCTATCCGCACTTCTGGGAGCTCAAGCGCACCCGAACCGAGTCGCCCACCTTCGACTGAGCGGCCCGTACCGGCCGGCCGTCGCCGCGTCGTTGTTCCCTCCTCGTTGACTCCGGTTGCGCGGGAGCGCCTCTGGCATCACCGTTAGGCGATGACCATGGGCGAGTCGACGACCAGGGGTGGCGCCACGTCCTGCTTCGTGGCCTTCTTGCCGGCATCGTGGGCGTACATTGTGCTGTGTCGGAACCGGATCGCCGGCGAGAAGGTATGAAGACACCCGAACAGATGCTCGATGTCGCTGTCGAGGAGGCCCGGAAAGGCCTGT
Organism: Actinomycetota bacterium; assembly: GCA_034190095.1. Lineage (GTDB taxonomy): Bacteria > Actinomycetota > Actinomycetes > Mycobacteriales > Mycobacteriaceae > Mycobacterium. The sequence goes on along the minus strand of JAXHTL010000169.1, from coordinate 9,989 downwards.
CCGAGGGCGGAATCCCGATCGGCGCTGCCTTGTTCGCCGCCGACGGGGCGCTGCTGGGCAGGGGGCACAACCGGCGGGTCCAGCTCGACGATCCGTCGATCCACGCCGAGACCGATGCGTTCCGCAACGCGGGCCGTCAGCGCGGCTACCGCTCGATGACCATGGTGACCACACTGTCGCCCTGCTGGTATTGCAGCGGCCTGGTGCGGCAGTTCAACATCGGTTCGGTGGTGATCGGGGAGAGCCGGACGTTCACCGGTGGCCACGATTGGCTGGCCGAAAACGGGGTGGCGGTGGTGCTGCTCGACGACGAGCGCTGCGTGACGCTGATGCGCGAGTTCATCGCCGCGAACCCGGATCTGTGGGCGGAGGACATCGGCGAATGAGTGTGATTGCGAGCGTGGACCTTTCCCGCTGGTACGCCGGAGGGCAGGCTGCCGACGACGTGGCCGCCGCGGTCGACGAGGGACTGCAGCAGGCGGGGTTCATCCTGGTGACCGGTCACGGGGTGGACCCGGCGCTGACGGCCGGGGTGCGGGCCGCCGCCCGGGAGTTCTTCGCGCTGCCGGAGCACGTCAAGGCCACCTACTCGGTGCCGGTCGGCGGGCACGGATGGATCGGCCCCGGCGCCGAGGCCAACGGTTACGCCGAGGGAACCGAGACGCCGCCGGACCTCAAGGAGAGCTTCAGCCTGGGCGCCGAGACCGCGACCGGCGATCCCGAGGTCGACCGGATCTGGTTCGCCCCCAACGTGTGGCCGGCCGAAGTCGGGGCACTGCAGTCGCTGGTGGGGGAGTACACCGCGGCGATGCGCCGGGTCTCCGACGACCTGCTGGCGTTGTTCGCCCACGCGCTCGAGCTCACGGCGAACCCGTTCGCCGACCTGGCCAGCAGGCCGACGTGGACGATGAACATCAACCACTATCCGCCGCTCAGCGCGGTGGGCGAACCGGAGCCGGGGCAGTTCCGCATCGGCCCGCACACCGATTTCGGGACCGTGACGATCCTGGACCGGGAACCCGGTGCGGGCGGGTTGCAGGTGTACTCCGAGGCGCAGGGCTGGCAGGACGCGCCGTACGAGCCCGGCGCGCTGACAGTCAACATCGGCGACCTGCTGGAGTACTGGAGCGGACGGCGGTGGCCGTCGGGCCGGCACCGGGTGCTGCCCCCGCAGTCGCACGCCCCCGAGGAGGATCTGGTCTCGCTGATCTACTTCTACGAGGCCAACCACGACGCTCTCGTCACCCCGCTGGAGCCGCCGACCGGCAAGGTCGCGGGCCTGCCCCCGGTCACCTCGTCGGCGTTCATCAAGGAACGGCTCGACGCCATCACCGTCGGCTGAGCCGATGATCGGGCTGGGGTCGGCTGAGCCGACGATCGGGCTGGGGTCGGCTGAGCCGACGGTCGGAACCGGTGCGAGCGAGGGGGCAGTAGGGTAAGCGCCATGCGCGTCTACCTCGGTTCTGACCATGCCGGATACGAGCTCAAGCAGGCGATCATCGAGCACCTGAAGGCGACGGGTCATGAGCCCGTCGACTGCGGGGCGTTCAGCTATGACGCCGAGGACGACTACCCCGCGTTCTGCATCGCCGCGGCGGAGAAGACGGTGGCCGACCCGGGCAGCCTGGGCATCGTGCTCGGCGGCTCGGGCAACGGGGAGCAGATCGCGGCGAACAAGGTGCCCGGTGCCCGCTGCGCCCTGGCCTGGAGCACCGAGACCGCCTCGCTGGCCCGTGAGCACAACAACGCCCAGCTGATCGGCATCGGCGGCCGTATGCACAGCACCGAGGAGGCGCTCGCGATCGTCGACGCGTTCCTGGGCACGGCGTGGTCGCAGGCCCCGCGGCATCAGCGCCGCATCGACATCCTGGCCGACTACGAGAAGACCCACGTCGCACCGCCGGTTCCCGGAGCCTGAATTCAGGATACCGATTCGTATACACTGCTGGATACGCGGCGGTGAAAGGCGAGATGAGCGACACCGAAAGTTTGGCGGACCGGGTCTTCGTGGCGTTGCGCGACGACCTGATGTGGGGGCGATTCCGGCCCACTGACCGTCTTGCCGAGAGCAATTTGGCCGAGCGTTACGACGTGTCCCGGACTCCGGTGCGCGAGGCGCTGGCCAGGTTGCTCGCCGATGGGTTGATCGAGCGCCGCGACCGCGGCCTCTACCCGTACCGTCCTCGTTTCGACGACCTGGAAGATCTCTACGAACTGCGGATCACGTTGGAACTACGTGGCATCCAGCGTGCCGAGGCTGTCGGAGGGCCTCGCCACGATGCCGACGTGCTGGAGGCGCTGCTCGACACGTGGCGTGAATTCCGGAAATCTCCACCGGATCCCGATGCCGGAATCGTGAAGGCAGACGAGCAGTTTCACTGTCGGCTGCTGTCGGCCTCCGGAAATCAGGCGCTGGTGACGGCGCTGGAGGCGGTCAACGCGCGGATCCGCCCGATGCGCATGCTCGACTACCTGACCGAAGACCGGGTGCGGGCGACCATCGACGAGCACATCCACATCACCGAGCGGGTGCTCGACGGCGATCTGGCCGAGGCGCAGACCCTGCTGCACGCCCACATCGACGCCTCCCGCACGGTGGTGGTCCAGCGTGCCCGCGAGGCCATGGCGATGTTCGATGTCGTCATGGCGCTTCGTGACTGAATCGAGCGTCCCACCCCCGATTGCGGCGGAGCGACGCTCGCGCGGCCGGTAGGGAGTCCCTACCGGCCGCTGCGGTGCGGCGTTCTCAGTGGTCGCTGTCGTGCTCGATCAACCCGCTGATGCGGCGCCGGTAGTCGTTGAACTGGGCGGCGTTGACGTCACGCGGCCGGTCCAACTCGATCGGCACGACGTCCTTGATGTAGCCCGGCCGGCCGTGTGAGATTCCGCCCGCCATCACGATCACCCGGTTGGCCAGGTACACCGCCTCTTCGACACTGTGTGTGACGAACACGGTGGTGGTGCCCATATCGTGGTGGATCCGGTCCAGTTCACGCTGCATGGAGCCGCGGGTCAGCGCATCCAGCGCGCCGAACGGCTCGTCCATCAACATCAGCGCCGGCTCGTTGCACAACACCCGCGCGATGGCCACCCGTTGCTGCATGCCGCCGGAGAGCTGGCTGGGGAACCGCTTCGCAACCCGAGTCAGCCCCACCAGTTCGATGAAGCGCTCGGCGCGCTCGACAGCCTCCTTGCGCGACGCGCCATTCTGGCGCGGTCCGTAGGCTACGTTCTCCAACACGGTCAGCCACGGGAACAGTCCGTAGTCCTGGAACACCACGCCGCGATCCGGTCCCGGCGCGGTCACCGCCTTCCCGTCGACCTCCAGGGTTCCCGAGGTGGGTAGCTCGAAGCCGGCCAGCATGCGCAGCAGGGTCGATTTGCCGCATCCGCTGGCGCCGACGATGGCGATGAACTCACCAGCGGCGATGTCGAGATCCAGATCCGCCAGTGCAGTGACCGGTCCGGCCTCCGACGGGAATGTCTTGGTCAGGCCGTCGATCGTGATCGGCGCGCCCAGTGTTGTCGTCATTGCGGTCATTTCATCCTCTTTCTGGTGACGGTTCACATGAGACCGGGACGGCCACGGGTGATCAGGCGCAAAGTCAGGGTCAGGAGTCGGTCGCTGAGGAGGCCGGCAACACCGATGACGACCATGCCCGCAATGATGATGTCGGTGCGGCTCATGTCCCGGGCCTGGGTGATCAGTGCGCCGAGTCCGGTTCGAATGCCGACGGTTTCACCGACGACGAGCACCACCCAGGACAGTCCCAACCCGACCCGAAGGCCGGATGTGATGGACTGCATCGAGCTGGGCAGCACGACGGTGAAGAAGCTCTTCCATGCCGGCGTCCCGAGCATGGCGGCGGCCTCGAGCAGGCGCGGTGGCACGTTGGCGGCCCCGGCGATGGTGTTGATCAGGATCGGGAAGAACGCCGCGATGAGAATCAGGAAGATTGTCGAGCGGTCGCCGAATCCGATGAGCAGCAGCGCCAGCGGTGCCCATGCCGTCACCGGAATGGGACGCAGCAGGCTGACCGTCGAGTCGAACATGTTCATCACGAACTTGATCCGGCCCATCAGTAGGCCCATCGGAACGGCCAGTGCCGCGGCGATCAGAAAGCCGTTGGCCACCCGTAGGGTGCTGGCCGCGGTGTGCCGCCACAGCGAACCGCTGGTGGCCTCACTGGATCCGAACGCCAGATCCCAGGTGCGCACCAGCACTTCCCACGGGGACGGCACGAACCGCATGTCGATGCCCAGCGGCAGGTTCCACTGGCCGCGCACCGCCAGCGCCCACAGGCCGACGAGCAGCAACGGCAGCGCCACCACGAACAGCAGGCTCTTGGCGTGCCTGGCCAGGTGTGATGGCGTCGCGACGGTCGTCGCCTGCGGTGTGGGGGCCGGTGCGGCAGGTGCTTCTGCGGTGGCGGTCATTTCTGGTCCTCCGTGGTGTCGTTGACGGCCGCCGACTCGATGAACGTGTCGTCGACGAAGGTGGACATTTCCGGTTGGGCGGGTAGCTGGTCGAGTGCGAACATCTCGCGGGTCAACGCGTCGACCTGCGAGACGTATTCGTCGGAGAGATCGGCGCGCGGCCACGTATTGGCGATCGCGCTTGCCGCAACTGCGGGATCGAGGCCGAACTCGCCGACGACGCGGTCACGCCAGTCGTCGCGATGGGTGTCCATGTAGGCGACTGCGGCGGCGTGGGCATCGACGATGGTCTGTATCAGCTCGGGGTCGGCGTCGATGCCACGTTGCGTGGCGGCCAGGCCGATGTTGACCTTGCCGATTGGGGTGTTGTAGGGCGACACGATGTCGTGCGCGCCGTTCTGCTTGGCCACCGACGGGCCGATCTCAGCCGAGGAGAAGGCGTCGATCTGCCCGCTGCCGTAGGCGTTGGCCATGTCCGAGAACGCGAGGTTGACCAGCGTCAGCTCGCGATCGGGGTCGATTCCTGCTTGGGTCAACGTCGAACGCAGGATCACCTCCTGGGACGACCCAATCGGGTAGCCCACCCGTTTTCCGCGCAGGTCACTCACGTCGGTGATGTCGGGCAGGCCGACGATGGCAGACCCGCCGTCGGCCGAGGACGCGATGAGCCGGACGTCCTGATCGGCGGCCGCACCGGCCAGCATGGCCGGCACACCCATCACCGCGGCGTCGATCTGGCCGGAGACCAAGGCGTTCTTCACATCCGGCGAGGAGTCGAACACCAGCACCTCGGCCTGGGTTCCGTCGTCGAGGAACTGTTGGTAGAAGAACGGCATGAACAGGTGGGGTTGGCCACGCAGCGTGCCCACCCGGAAGACCTGCTGACTGTCACCGCCTCCGGCCTGTGGTGTGAAGGTGGAGTCGATATTGGAACATCCGGTCACTGCCGCCATCAGGGTCAGCAGCGCGGCGACGGCGTGGCCGCGCAGGCGGTGGGGGAGTTTTCGGGACATGGCTACCTGTCGCTTTGTCGGTATACATTTTGGTGTACTGCTGTGTATACGATTACGGATACAGGTTCGACAGACGCTACGCGACCGTTGCCAGATGATGAACTGTGTTACATCCAGGTTTCTGACTACGGCACCCGGCGTCCCGAGTGTGAGGTGGAAGAGATGACCGTGTGGATCAGTCGGCGAGACGACCGTGTCGTAGCCGCCGAGCTAGCCGAAAGCCGTTGTGCGGAAGGACTGCTGGCGGGCCTCACGCTGGCGGTGAAGGACAACGTTGACGTCGCGGGGCTGCCGACGACTGCCGGCTGCCCCGAGTACTCCTATACGCCCGAGGCGGACGCCCCGGCCGTGGCCGCGTTGCGGTCGGCGGGCGCGGTGGTCGTCGGCAAGACGAACCTCGACCAGTTCGCCACGGGGCTGGTCGGAACGCGCTCGCCGTACGGTAGCGTGCGGGACAGTCGGCGTCCCGAGTTCGTCAGCGGGGGTTCGAGTTCCGGCTCGGCGGTAGCTGTTGCCACTGGTGCGGTCGACATCGCGATCGGCACCGACACCGCCGGATCCGGGCGGGTTCCCGCCGCCCTGCAGGGAATCGTGGGTATCAAACCCACCGTCGGGGTGATCTCCACGGAGGGGACGGTTCCGGCCTGTGAATCCTATGACTGCATCACGATTTTCGCCGCTGATCTGGAGCTTGCGAACCGGGCGATGGGCGTGCTGGCGGCGGGGGCGCAGGGGCGGTGCTGGCCTGCCGAAACCAAGCTGGCCGCACCACCCGATCCGGTGGTGGCCGTCCCCGCCGAGTTGCCAGGGTTGGATAGGCAGTGGCGTGCCGCATTCGACGCGTCGGTGGCGGGCCTCGCAGCGGCCGGTGTGACGATCGTTCCGGTCGATTTCGCCCCGTTCCTGGCCGCTGCCAAACTGCTCTACGACGGCGCACTGGTCAGCGAACGCTACGCTGCGGTCGGCGAATTCATCGACGCGCATCCCGACGCCACCTTCGACCCCACCGTCGCGGCGATCATTCGTGCCGCCCGGGACATTCCCGCGCACCGGCTGGTTCGCGACCGGGCCGAGGTGCGGCGCCTGCGCGCCGCAGCGATGGCCTCGCTCGACGGTACCGATGCGCTGCTGGTGCCGACGGCGCCGATGCACCCGAGTGTCGCTGAAGTGGTGGCTGACCCGGTCGGCGTGAACTCCCGGATGGGCACCTATACGAACTTCACGAACCTGTTCGACATGTGCGGGGTCTCGGTGCCGGCGGGCGCCGCCGGTGATGCCCAGTTCGGGGTCACGGTGTTGGCCCCGGCGTTCCACGACGCGGTTGCCGCCGATGTGGCGGCGCTGGTCACCGGATCGGCGCCGATGCCGCAGCCCTGGCCGTTGGCTGTCGCCGAGCAGGCGGAACTGGTGGTGTTCGGCGCGCATCTGCGCGGCGGCCCGCTGGCCCACCAACTCACCGGCCTCGGTGCCCGCTTCGTCGGCGAGATAACGACTGCGCCGCGCTATCGCATGGCCGCGTTGGCGACCACGCCGGCCAAGCCCGCGGTGGCGCGGGTACCCGACGGTCAACCGGGGGCGGCGCTGGCAGGTCATCGCTGGATCATGTCCCCGGCTGCGCTGGGACGATTCCTCGCCGCCTTGCCGGCGCCCATGCAGCTGGGCAAGGTGGAGTTCGACGACGGCAGCTGGCGAACCGCGTTCGGCAGCGACGGATCGGCCCGCGGCCTCGACATCAGCAGCTACGGCGGGTGGACTGCCGCGCTGGCTGCCGGGGTGGTAGGCCAGACTTGATCCCATGCCCGAGGGTCACACGCTGCACCGGCTGGCACGCCGGCACCAACGTCGATTCGGCCGTGCCCCGGTCGTCGTGTCCAGTCCGCAGGGTCGCTTCGTCGACGGTGCCGCCGCGGTGAGCGGCCGGGTCTTCACCAAGGCCAGCGCCTGGGGCAAGCACCTGTTCCACCACTACGAGGGTGGGCGGGTGGTGCACGTGCACCTCGGTCTGTACGGCACCTTCACCGAGTGGCCGCTGCCCGAGAACGGGCTCGAGCCCGAACCGACCGGCCAGATCCGGATGCGGATGATCGGCGCACAGCTGGGTGCCGACCTGCGCGGACCCACGGTGTGCGAGGTGATCGAGGAGCCCGAGATCGCCGACGTGGTCGCCAAGCTGGGTCCGGACCCGCTGCGTCCCGACGCCGACCCGGCATCGGCATGGAAACGGATCAGCAAGTCCCGCAGAGCGATCGGGGCGCTGTTGATGGATCAGACGGTGATCGCCGGGGTGGGCAACGTGTACCGCAGCGAACTGCTCTTCCGGCACCGGATCGATCCGTTGCGACCCGGCACGACGATCAGCGCCGACGAGTTCGAGGCGATGTGGCGAGATCTGGTCACGCTGATGAAGATCGGCGTGCGCCGCGGCAAGATCGTCGTGGTGCGTGACGAGCACGACCACGGGGCGCCGTCGTACCGGCAGGGCCGGCCGCGCACCTACGTCTACCGGCGCGCCGGCGACCCGTGCCGGGTGTGCGGCACCACGATCCGCACCACCGAACTGGAGGGCCGCAACCTGTTCTGGTGCCCGAAGTGCCAGGGCGCCTAGAACCGACTGTTGAGGCTGCGCTCAGGGCGCCGAAGTGCGAGTAGCGGCCTGCCTGGTTGCAGTCTGAACGTTGGGGGTCAGAACCCGAATCCGCCGAGATCGCCGCCGAAGTCGCCGCCACCGAACTCGCCGCCGCCCCAGTCGCCGCCGGAGTCCCAGCCGCCGCCGTCACCGCCGTCGAAACCGCCTCCGTCGCCGGCGGCCATACCGTCGGCGAACCCTTCGCCGTAGCCGTTCTCGAAGCCCTGGGCGCCGTAGCCGACGCCGGCCATCCCGGAGAACAGCGTGCTGAACAACAACACCGAACCCACGCCCCAGGCGCCGGCGACCAGCGCGGGCTTCCACCACGGCTCGGAATACCAGCCCGCCGGCACCGGGCGCCCGGCGACCCGGCCGCCCGGGTAGTAGTTCGGGGTGCGTTCCGACGGCGAGGGCGAGGCCTCGATCTCGCGGCCTTCGAACTGGATCCTGCGATCCTCGGTGACCGTGCCCGCGCTGCGCTGACCGTTGAGGGACTCCAGCTCGGGACCCGGGTCCATGCCCATCGCGGTACGCGCGGCCCGGATGTAGTACAGCCCCTCCATCGCGCTCTCCTTGGCCAGCTCGGCCTGTCGCGGCGTGGTGGCCTGTTCGATCTGCGAGGAGGCCGCCGTGTAACGCTCGGATGCGTCGGCCAGGGCTTGTTTGGCGGCGTCGTCGGTGGCCGACAGGGCGAACACCTGGCCGCCGAGCCGCTCGATGACGCGACGGGCATCGGCCTGTGCGTCGGCCAGCGATGCCGCGTTGCGGTTGCCGGAGGCTTTCGAGGTGGCGTACACCGCGATGCCGATGGCGGCCACGACCAACAGGATGAGAACGAGAAGGGCACCTTCCATGGCTCTCAGAGTACCGACAGGATCCGTCGGCTCCCGGGGGAGAATGCGTGCCCTCGGCGCCTTGCGCCGCCGCTCCATCGGGCCCGCCTGCACCGGGGCGATTTTGATCGTCGCCGGGTGCCGGGTGCTCAGAGCCGGTGCATCTCCCGTGCCATCGCGGCCGCCTCGAAGCAGTCCGGGCGTCTCTGCGCGGCACGGCGGCGCCGTTCCCGGCCCTCCAGGTAGCGGACCCACCAGCCGCGCACCGGGCTCGTCGTCGGCTGCGCCGCGGTGGCGGCGGCGGTCGCCAGCATCACCTCGGCAACGCTGACCAACCGGGTTCCCTCTGGATGGACGGGGGCGTGCGCGGGATCGAGCGCACGCATTCCGCGGGGCAGGGTCTGGGTGTTGTCGTTCATGGCGACCAGAGTTGTCGACGGCGCCGGCCCGGGCTTGGAGCCTTCGTGGAGATTGGCTGGAGATCGGCGGGTGGTCGGCTCAGAGCTTGCGCAGCAGAGCCGCGGCCCGTACCTCGTCGCCGACGCACAGCGCGATCTGCATGTCTGCGGTGGTCTCCGGCCCGCTGCGACGCCAGCGGATCGTGACGTCCTCGCCGTACTTGATGGGGCGACGGTATTCGATCACCGCCCGGTAGGGGGCGCAGACCACGTCGGGCACCAGCGGGGTCAACTCGTGGATGGCATGCCAGTAGGCGGTGTTGGTGACGTGTTCGAACAGGTCGATGTCGGTGCGGCGCAGCGAGAAGGTCATCTCGGCGTCGGTGCCGGCCGGGTTCTGCAGCCAGGGGCGCCATTTGAGCCGGTGCTCATCGGTGGTGGAGCCGAAACGCTCCAGCAACGTGTCGGTGGCGCGTTGCGGGGTAAGGGTTTTGGCGTTCATCGCGATCCAGAAACCCTCGGTCTCGATGTGTCCGCCGTCGCTGCCGTCCAGGTCGACACGCATGGTGCACCAGCGCAGCGACAGCGCCGAGCACCACCGGCTGAAGGCGACCTCGTTGGGAAAGGCGATCGGCTCGATGACGTCGATCACGGTGCGCTGGACCAGCCAGTGCGGATGCTG
>JAXHTL010000168.1:0-10720 GCA_034190095.1 Actinomycetota bacterium | reverse complement strand
ACAAGAAGCTCGGCATGAACACCGACAAGCCGATCACCAGCTCGACGCTGACCGAAGAGGACATCGTCGCCACCATCGAGTACCTGGTGCGGCTGCACGCCGGCGACACCGCCATGACCGTTCCCGGCGGTATCGAGGTCCCGGTCGAGGTCGACGACATCGACCACTTCGGCAACCGTCGCCTGCGCACCGTCGGCGAGCTGATCCAGAACCAGATCCGGGTCGGCCTGTCCCGGATGGAGCGCGTCGTGCGCGAGCGGATGACCACCCAGGACGTCGAGGCGATCACCCCGCAGACCCTGATCAACATTCGTCCCGTCGTGGCGGCGATCAAGGAGTTCTTCGGCACCAGCCAGCTCTCGCAGTTCATGGACCAGAACAACCCGCTGTCGGGCCTGACCCACAAGCGCCGGCTGTCGGCGCTGGGCCCCGGTGGTCTGTCCCGTGAGCGCGCCGGCCTCGAGGTTCGCGACGTGCACCCCAGCCACTACGGCCGGATGTGCCCGATCGAGACCCCGGAGGGGCCGAACATCGGCCTGATCGGTTCGCTGTCGGTGTACGCGCGGGTCAACCCGTTCGGCTTCATCGAGACGCCCTACCGCAAGGTCGTCGACGGTGTGGTGACCGACGAGATCCGCTACCTGACCGCCGACGAGGAGGACCGCCACGTCGTGGCGCAGGCCAACTCGCCGCTGGATCTGGAGACCCAGCGCTTCACCGAAGATCGTGTGCTGGTCCGCCGTAAGGGCGGCGAGGTCGAGTACGTCAGCTCGGCCGAGGTCGACTACATGGACGTCTCCCCGCGCCAGATGGTGTCGGTGGCCACGGCCATGATTCCGTTCCTCGAGCACGACGACGCCAACCGTGCCCTGATGGGTGCGAACATGCAGCGTCAGGCGGTGCCGCTGGTGCGCAGCGAGGCCCCGCTGGTCGGTACCGGCATGGAGTTGCGCGCCGCGATCGACGCCGGCGACGTCATCGTCGCCGACAAGGCGGGCGTGATCGAGGAGGTCTCGGCCGACTACGTCACCGTGATGGCCGACGACGGCAGCCGGCACACCTACCGGATGCGCAAGTTCGCCCGCTCCAACCACGGCACGTGCGCCAACCAGCGCCCGATCGTGGACGCCGGCGAGCGGGTGGAGGCCGGCCAGGTCATCGCCGACGGGCCGTGCACCGAGAACGGTGAGATGGCTCTGGGCAAGAACCTGCTCGTGGCGATCATGCCGTGGGAGGGCCACAACTACGAGGACGCGATCATCCTCTCCAACCGTCTGGTCGAAGAGGACGTGCTGACCTCGATCCACATCGAGGAGCACGAGATCGATGCCCGCGACACCAAGCTGGGCGCCGAGGAGATCACCCGGGACATCCCGAACGTCTCCGATGAGGTCCTCGCCGACCTCGACGAGCGCGGCATCGTCCGCATCGGTGCCGAGGTCCGCGACGGCGACATCCTGGTCGGCAAGGTCACCCCGAAGGGTGAGACCGAGCTGACCCCGGAAGAGCGGCTGCTGCGCGCGATCTTCGGTGAGAAGGCGCGCGAGGTCCGCGACACGTCGCTGAAGGTGCCCCACGGTGAGTCCGGCAAGGTCATCGGCATCCGGGTGTTCTCCCGCGAGGACGACGACGAGCTGCCGGCCGGCGTCAACGAGCTGGTGCGCGTCTACGTCGCGCAGAAGCGCAAGATCTCCGACGGCGACAAGCTGGCCGGGCGCCACGGCAACAAGGGCGTCATCGGCAAGATCCTGCCCGTCGAGGACATGCCGTTCCTGCCCGACGGCACCCCGGTGGACATCATCCTGAACACCCACGGTGTGCCGCGTCGTATGAACATCGGCCAGATCCTGGAGACCCACCTCGGGTGGGTCGCCAAGGCCGGCTGGAACATCCAGGTGGCCGATGGAACGCCCGACTGGGCGTCCAACCTGCCGGAGGATCTGCTCTCGGCGCCGTCCGACAGCATCGTCGCCACCCCGGTGTTCGACGGTGCCCGCGAGAACGAGCTGTCGGGTCTGCTCGGCTCGACGCTGCCCAACCGCGACGGCGAGACCATGGTCAACTCCGACGGCAAGGCGGTGCTGTTCGACGGCCGCAGTGGCGAACCGTTCCCGTACCCGGTGACGGTCGGTTACATGTACATCCTCAAGCTGCACCACCTGGTGGACGACAAGATCCACGCCCGCTCGACCGGTCCGTACTCGATGATCACCCAGCAGCCGCTGGGCGGTAAGGCGCAGTTCGGCGGTCAGCGCTTCGGTGAGATGGAGTGCTGGGCCATGCAGGCCTACGGTGCGGCCTACACGCTGCAGGAGCTGTTGACCATCAAGTCCGACGACACCGTCGGCCGGGTCAAGGTGTACGAGGCGATCGTCAAGGGCGAGAACATCCCCGAGCCGGGCATCCCGGAGTCGTTCAAGGTGCTGCTCAAGGAGCTGCAGTCGCTGTGCCTGAACGTCGAGGTGCTCTCCAGCGACGGGGCCGCGATCGAGATGCGTGACGGTGACGACGAGGACCTGGAGCGCGCCGCTGCCAACCTCGGCATCAACCTGTCGCGCAACGAGTCCGCGTCCGTCGAGGATCTCGCGTAGTCCTCAGCCGTTTGAACTGATAGTTGTCTAATCCCGAAAGGGGAAAGGGAGTTACGTGTTAGACGTCAACTTCTTCGATGAACTCCGCATCGGCCTGGCCACCGCGGACGACATCCGTAACTGGTCCTTCGGCGAGGTCAAGAAGCCGGAGACGATCAACTACCGCACGCTCAAGCCGGAGAAGGACGGCCTGTTCTGCGAGAAGATCTTCGGACCGACTCGCGACTGGGAGTGCTACTGCGGTAAGTACAAGCGCGTCCGGTTCAAGGGCATCATCTGTGAGCGCTGCGGTGTCGAGGTCACTCGGGCCAAGGTGCGGCGTGAGCGGATGGGCCACATCGAGCTGGCCGCGCCGGTCACCCACATCTGGTACTTCAAGGGTGTTCCGTCGCGCCTGGGCTACCTGCTCGACCTGGCGCCCAAGGATCTCGAGAAGATCATCTACTTCGCGGCCTATGTGATCACCGCGGTCGATGACGAGATGCGGCACAACGAGCTGTCGACCCTCGAGGCCGAGATGGCCGTCGAGCGCAAGGCCGTCGAGGATCAGCGGGACGCCGACCTCGAAGCCCGCGCGCAGAAGCTCGAGGCCGACATGAAGGAGCTCGAGGACGAGGGCGCCAAGTCCGACGTCAAGCGCAAGGTGCGTGACGGCGGCGAGCGCGAGATGCGCCAGCTGCGCGACCGGGCCCAGCGTGAGCTGGACCGGCTCGAGGAGATCTGGACCACCTTCACCAAGCTGGCCCCCAAGCAGCTGATCGTCGACGAGCTGCTCTACCGCGAGCTGCAGGACCGCTACGGCGAGTACTTCGAGGGCGCCATGGGCGCGGAGTCGATCAAGAAGCTCATCGAGAACTTCGACATCGAGGCCGAGGCGGAGAACCTGCGCGAGGTCATCCGCAGCGGCAAGGGCCAGAAGAAGCTGCGTGCGCTCAAGCGACTGAAGGTCGTCGCGGCGTTCCAGCAGTCGAGCAACTCGCCGATGGGCATGGTGCTCGACGCGGTGCCGGTGATCCCGCCGGAGCTGCGCCCGATGGTCCAGCTCGACGGTGGCCGCTTCGCCACCTCCGACCTCAACGACCTGTACCGCCGCGTCATCAACCGCAACAACCGGTTGAAGCGACTGATCGACCTCGGTGCGCCCGAGATCATCGTCAACAACGAGAAGCGCATGCTGCAGGAGTCGGTGGACGCGCTGTTCGACAACGGCCGCCGCGGCCGCCCGGTCACCGGGCCGGGCAACCGTCCGCTCAAGTCGCTGTCGGATCTGCTCAAGGGCAAGCAGGGCCGGTTCCGGCAGAACCTGCTCGGCAAGCGTGTCGACTACTCGGGCCGTTCGGTCATCGTGGTCGGCCCGCAGCTCAAGCTGCACCAGTGCGGCCTGCCCAAGCTGATGGCCCTCGAGCTGTTCAAGCCGTTCGTGATGAAGCGTCTGGTCGACCTGAACCACGCGCAGAACATCAAGAGCGCCAAGCGGATGGTGGAGCGGCAGCGTCCCCAGGTGTGGGATGTCCTCGAAGAGGTCATCGCCGAGCACCCGGTGCTGCTCAACCGCGCGCCCACGCTGCACCGCCTCGGCATCCAGGCCTTCGAGCCGCAGCTGGTGGAGGGCAAGGCCATCCAGCTGCACCCGCTGGTCTGTGAGGCGTTCAACGCCGACTTCGACGGCGACCAGATGGCCGTGCACCTGCCGCTGAGTGCGGAGGCGCAGGCCGAGGCCCGCATCCTGATGCTGTCCTCGAACAACATCCTGTCGCCGGCCTCGGGTCGCCCGCTGGCCATGCCGCGTCTGGACATGGTGACCGGGCTGTACTACCTGACCACCGAGGTCGACGGTGACACCGGCGAGTACGTCGCGGCCGGCAAGGACCAGCCGGAGACCGGCGTGTTCAGCTCACCGGCCGAGGCCATCATGGCCATGGACCGCGGCGCGCTGAGCGTGCGGGCCAAGATCCGGGTGCGGCTGACCCAGCTGCGCCCGCCGGCCGAGGTCGAAGCCGAGCTGTTCCCGGACGGCTGGAACCACGGCGACGCCTGGACCGCGGACACCACGCTGGGCCGGGTGCTGTTCAACGAGCTGATGCCGAAGGGCTATCCGTTCGTCAACGAGCAGATGCACAAGAAGGTGCAGGCGCGCATCATCAACGATCTCGCCGAGCGCTATCCGATGATCGTCGTCGCGCAGACCGTCGACAAACTCAAGGATGCGGGCTTCTTCTGGGCGACCCGTTCGGGTGTGACGGTCTCCATGGCCGACGTGCTCGTCCCGCCGACCAAGAAGGAGATCCTGGACCGCTACGAGCGGGAGGCCGACGGGATCGAGAAGAAGTACCAGCGCGGTGCGCTCAACCACGACGAGCGCAACGAGGCCCTGGTCAAGATCTGGCAGGACGCGACCGAAGAGGTCGGCGAGGCGCTGCGGGCGCACTACCCGAAGGACAACCCGATCATCACGATCGTGGATTCGGGCGCCACGGGTAACTTCACCCAGACGCGGACCCTGGCCGGCATGAAGGGTCTGGTGACCAACCCGAAGGGTGAGTTCATCCCGCGTCCGATCAAGTCCTCGTTCCGCGAGGGCCTGACGGTGCTGGAGTACTTCATCAACACCCACGGCGCCCGCAAGGGTCTGGCCGACACGGCGCTGCGTACGGCCGACTCGGGCTACCTGACCCGGCGTCTGGTCGACGTGTCGCAGGACGTCATCGTGCGCGAGACCGACTGTGAGACCGAGCGCGGCATCAACGTCACGCTGGCCGAGCGCGCCGAGGACGGCACGCTGGTGCGCGATCAGCACATCGAGACGTCGGCCTATGCCCGCACGCTGGCCACCGACGCCGTCGACGCCGACGGCAACGTGGTCGTCGAGCGTGGCCACGATCTGGGCGACCCGGCCATCGAGGCGCTGCTGGAGGCCGGTATCACCGAGGTGAAGGTCCGCTCCGTGCTGACCTGTGCCACCGGCACCGGCGTGTGCGCGAAGTGCTACGGGCGTTCGATGGCGACCGGCAAGCTGGTCGACATCGGCGAGGCGGTCGGCATCGTGGCCGCGCAGTCCATCGGTGAGCCGGGCACGCAGCTGACCATGCGTACCTTCCACCAGGGCGGCGTCACCGGTGGCGCCGACATCGTCGGTGGTCTGCCCCGTGTGCAGGAGCTGTTCGAGGCCCGCGTTCCGCGTAACCGTGCCCCGATCGCCGATGTCACCGGACGGGTGCAGCTGGAGGAGAGCGAGAAGTTCTACAAGATCACCGTCGTCCCCGATGACGGGGGCGAGGAGGTCGTCTACGACAAGCTCTCCCGCCGTCAGCGGCTGAAGGTGTTCAAGCACGAGGACGGCTCCGAGCGTCTGCTGACCGACGGCGACCACGTCGAGGTGGGCCAGCAGCTGCTGGAGGGTTCGGCCGATCCGCACGAGGTGCTGCGTGTGCAGGGGCCGCGTGAGGTGCAGATCCACCTGGTCAAGGAGGTCCAGGAGGTCTACCGGGCCCAGGGTGTGTCGATCCACGACAAGCACATCGAGGTCATCGTGCGGCAGATGCTGCGTCGCGTGACGATCATCGATTCGGGCGCCACGGAGTTCCTGCCCGGTTCGCTGACCGAGCGCAGCGAGTTCGAGGCCGAGAACCGTCGGGTGGTGGCCGAGGGCGGCGAGCCCGCCGCGGGTCGCCCGGTGCTGATGGGGATCACCAAGGCGTCGTTGGCCACCGATTCGTGGCTGTCGGCGGCGTCGTTCCAGGAGACCACTCGCGTGCTGACCGATGCGGCGATCAACTGCCGCAGCGACAAGCTGATGGGTCTGAAGGAGAACGTGATCATCGGCAAGCTGATCCCGGCCGGCACCGGGATCAACCGCTACCGCAACATCCAGGTGCAGCCGACCGAGGAGGCCCGGGCCGCCGCGTACACGATCCCGTCCTACGAGGATCAGTACTACAGCCCGGACTTCGGCCAGGCCACCGGTGCCGCGGTGCCGCTGGACGACTACGGCTACTCGGACTACCGCTAGTTCGTCACGAGAAAGCCCCCGCTCCCGTGTTGGGAGGCGGGGGCTTTTTCGTGCGCGCCGCGCGTGCAGGTATCGGCGGCCCGGCGTGGGGTCAGCGGCCCTCGACGACCACCCCGGCGGCGTCCTCGTACGGTGTGACGACGGTGGTGAAGTCCGACTCGGGTCCCTGCTCGGCCAGCACCGTCTCCCACAGGTCGCGCACCGCGGTGGCGATCGGGTTCAGCGTCCCCAGTGCCTCGGCCTCCTGTAAGTACAGCCGGACGTCCTTGACCATCAACCCGGTCGCGAAGCCGTAGTCGAAGCTGCGGGGCAGCACGGCGCGGGGGAACTTGTCGCGGCTGGCGTGGGTGCCGCCGGAGCCCGCGTTGAGGACGTCGATCATCACCTGGGCGTCCAGCCCGGCCCGGACACCCATCGCCATCACCTCCGCGGTGGCCGCCAACGTCGTGGCGGCCATCAGGTTGTTCACCAGCTTCATGGTCTGCCC
This sequence comes from Actinomycetota bacterium, assembly GCA_034190095.1. Lineage (GTDB taxonomy): Bacteria > Actinomycetota > Actinomycetes > Mycobacteriales > Mycobacteriaceae > Mycobacterium. Next base: position 3,633 of record JAXHTL010000168.1, on the reverse strand, counting down.
CGCACCGGGTCGGTCGCTGACCACGATGGGCCTGCCCAGGACCTCCAGGACCGGCGCGATCACGTCGTACCCGTCGGTCGGGCCGGCGACCATCAGCGCCAGGCTGCCCTGCCCGGCGCCCGCGACGCCGCCGCTGACCGGGCTGTCGAACGCGGCGATGCCGTGGCCGGCCAGTACCCGGTGGTTGTCCTGGGCGGTCTCGGCGCCGACCGTCGACAGGTCGACGAAGCGCCGGACCCGCTGCCCGCCGGCGAGTTCGGTCACCACCTCGCGCGACACCTGCGGAGTGGGCAGGCTGGCCAGCACGGTCTCGGCGCGGTCGCCGACCGAGCGGACCGACTCGGCGCGCTGGGCTCCCGACCGCACCGCCTCGTCGACGGCCTCGCCTCGCGGGTCGTAGACCACGACGCGGTGTCCGGCACCGAGGAGCCGCCGCACCATCGGGGCGCCCATGTTGCCCAGCCCGATGAACCCGAGGTCCATGCCGGTCACGGTGTCTCGTCGGCGTCGAGCTCGGCGAACACCTCACGGGCGGCGCGGAACCCGTCGACGCCGGCCGGCGCCCCGGCGTAGACCGCGACCTGGATCAGCACCTCCCGGATCTCGTCGCGGGTGACGCCGTTGGTGAGCGCCCCACGGATGTGGGTGCGCAGCTCGTTGGGCCGGTTGAGCACCGAGATCATCGCGATGTTGAGCAGGCTGCGGGTGCTGAGCGGCAGGCCGTCGCGGCCCCACACGGCGCCCCAGCAGTACTCGGTCAGCAGTTCCTGGAACGGCGCGCTGAATTCGTCGGCGGTGGCCTCCGCGCGCGTGACATAGGCTTCGCCGAGCACCGCGGTGCGAATCCGGCGGCCCTTCTCATAGGTTTCGCGATCCATGGCTGGCCATTCTGCCCGCGGCCCCGCGGTGTCGGGGCCGGCACCTAGACTCGACGCCGTGCTGATCGGATCCCATGTTCACGGTGACGACCCGTTGGCGGCGGCGCAGGCCGACGGTGCCGACGTGGTGCAGTTCTTCCTCGGCAACCCGCAGAGCTGGAAGAAGCCCCCGCCCCGCGACGACGCCGAGGTGCTCAAGGCCTCGCCGATCCCGATCTACGTGCACGCGCCGTACCTGATCAACGTCGCCTCGGCCAACAACCGGGTCCGGATCCCGTCGCGCAAGATCCTGCAGGACACCTGCGACGCGGCCGCGGCGATCGACGCCACCGCGGTCATCGTGCACGGTGGCCACGCCGACGACAACGACATGGATGCCGGCTTCGAGCGCTGGGTGAAGGCGCTCGCCGCCCTGGACACCGACATGCCCGTCTATCTGGAGAACACCGCCGGTGGGGACCACGCGATGGCGCGGCACTTCGACACCATCGCCAGGCTGTGGGACCACATCGGAGACAAGGGCATCGGGTTCTGCCTGGACACTTGCCACGCGTGGGCGGCCGGGGAGGCCCTGATCGACGCCGTCGACCGGATCAAGGCGATCACCGGGCGCATCGATCTGGTGCATTGCAACGATTCCCGGGATGCCGCGGGTTCGGGTGCTGACCGGCACGCCAACTTCGGGGCCGGCCAGATCGACCCGCAGCTGCTGGCCGCTGTCGTTCAGGCTGCCGACGCCCCGGTGATCTGTGAGACCTCCGACGAGGGACGCAAGGACGACATCGCGTTCCTGCGCGAACACGTGGGCTGACCCGCCCGGGCAGCTACGGCCCGCTCAGATACACCTTGCGCAGCGTCTCGTGCACCGTCCACTCCGTCTGCGTGCCCGCCGCCAGTCGGACCACGTGACCGGGCCCGAGCTGCAACGACGGGCTGCCGTCGGCGAAGTCGACCTGAGCTGACCCCGACAGCACGACGAACACCTCGTCGGCCTCGACGTCGCGCATCGTCCCAGGTGTCATCTCCCACACCCCGACCTCGAGCCCGCCGAACCCGGTCAGCGTGGTGGCCGCCGTGGCCGGTGCGCCCTGGACCCGTTGCTCGTCGGGGACGGGCTGGGCGTCGAGGGCGAGGGCGCCGGCGTCCACTGCGGTGTTGGGTGTCATCGGACAAGTATGCGAACTGCGCTCAGAACACGATGGTCTGATTGCCGAACCGGATGACCCGGTCCTCGCAGTGCCACAGCACCGCCCGGGACAGCACCGCGCGTTCGACGTCGGCGCCGAGGCGGGTCAGGTCGGTGACGCTGTGCCGGTGGTCGACGCGGACCACGTCCTGTTCGATGATGGGCCCCTCGTCGAGGTCCTCGGTGACGTAGTGCGCGGTGGCGCCGACGAGTTTCACGCCGCGCTCCTTGGCCCGCCGGTACGGTGCGGCTCCGATGAACGCCGGCAGGAAGGAGTGGTGGATGTTGATCAGCGGGCAGCCCACCCCGTCGACGAACCGCGGGGTGAGGATCTGCATGTAGCGGGCCAGCACCACCAGGTCGACGTTGCCGCGCAGCAGCTCGAGCTGGCGCTGCTCGGCCTCGTCGCGGATGTCGCGGTGGGCCGGGATGTGGATGAACGGCACTCCGAACGGGCGCACGTCGTCGGCGAGGTCGGGGTGGTTGGAGATGACGAGCACCACCGACATGTCCAGCTCGCCGCGGCGGTTGCGCCACAACAGATCGAGCAGGCAATGGTCCTCGCGGGATGCCATGATCGCCACCCGTTTCGGCTTGGCCGCCTCGGTGAGCCGGAAATCCATCTCGAATCGAGCGGCCACCTCGGCGGCGAACGAGCGCTCCAGTTCGTCGCGGGCCGCGGGTAGGCCGGGCAGGTGGAAGATGGTGCGCTGCATGAAGGTTCCACCGCTCTGTTCGGTGGAGTGCTGATCCAGCGAGACGATGTTCGCTCCGGCGGCGGCGAGGAACCGGCTGACCGCGGCGACCAGGCCCGGCCGGTCGGCGCAGCGCAGCAGCAGCCGGCCGATGTCCGTGACCGGCAGGCCGGCCCGACCGGTCGGGAACTGTCCCGCAGGGGGTGGCGTGCCGTGGTCCATGAGCCAGGGATTCTATAGCTATTACAGATCCTTGTTCGATCGCAGAGAAAATGTAACACTGGTGGCATGTCTGTCATCTCTGCGCCCGCTTCCGCGGGCACCCACGTCGTCACCAACCAGGTTCCGGCGCTGGAGAACTACAACCCGGCCACCTCCCCGGTGCTGGCCGAGGCGCTGACCCGCGAGGGCGGCCAGTGGGGCGCCGACGAGGTCTTCGAGCTGGGCGCGTTGTCCGGGTCCGCGCAGGCCCAGCGGTGGGGCGAACTCGCCGACCGCAACCGTCCGGTGCTGCACACCCACGACCGGGTCGGCCACCGGATCGACGAGGTCGAATACGACCCCGCCTATCACGAACTGATGACCGTGGCCGTCGGTCACGGCCTGCACGCCGCCCCGTGGGCCGACGAGCGGCCCGGCTCGCATGTGGTGCGTGCGGCCAAGACCTCGGTGTGGACTCCCGAACCGGGCCACATCTGCCCCATCTCGATGACCTACGCCGTGGTGCCGGCACTGCGCCACAACCCGGACCTCGCCGCGGTCTACGAGCCGCTGCTGACCAGCCGCAGCTACGACCCGAACCTCGTGGTGCCCACCACCAAACCCGGTATCACCGCCGGGATGTCGATGACCGAGAAGCAGGGTGGCTCCGACG
>JAXHTL010000167.1:0-10799 GCA_034190095.1 Actinomycetota bacterium | reverse complement strand
GGGTCCCTGCCGACGTGCTCGAGGCTCTGGAGGTCAAGCCGATGACCGACGTGGCCGACATCGTCGAGCAGGCGCTGGTGCCGGTGGGCGAGACGGTCACCGTCGCGGCCTGATCGCGCGTGAGCTGTCGGAGTGTGGCGCTAGGTTTCTGGCATGGGATACGACCCCGAGCTGGCTGACCGCGTACGGGAACTGATCTCGCCCGCAGGTCGTGTCGAGGAGAAACCGATGTTCGGGGGTCTGGCGTTCCTGCTCAACGGCCACATGTCGGTGGCGGTGAGCAGGAACGGCGGGCTGATTGTGCGGGTGCACCCGGAGGATGCCGAACGCCTGTTGGCCGGCCCGCACGTCGAGCCGATGGTCATGGCGGGGCGGGAGACGCGCCGCTGGCTGAGGGTGGCCCCGGACGGGATCGCCACCACCGGCGACCTCGCCGGCTGGGTGCGGCGGGGCCTCGCCGTCGCCGGGAGCCTGCCCCCGAAGTGAGCCGCGATTTCGCGGTTTTCGCGCCGCGGCTTCGGGTACGCCGAAACACATGGTCTCCGCGACGGATGAGCGCCTCGTCGGGCTGCTGCTGGACAAGGCGGGACGCACCTACGCCGACGAAGCCGGGATCCGGCTGCGCGACAAGCCGATGCCGCTGTTCCAGCTGCTGATCCTGTGCATGCTCGCCAGCAAGCCGATCGACGCCACCATCGCCACACGGGCCGCCCGCGAGCTGTTCCGGGCCGGCCTGCGCACCCCGCACGCGATGCTCGAGGCGCAGCGGTCGACGCTGATCGAGGCCTTCGGCCGGGCCCACTACGTGCGTTATGACGAGAGTTCGGCGACCCGCGCGGTCGACATGGCCGCCGCGGTCCGCGACGACTACGGCGGGGATCTGCGCCGCCTGGGCACGGCAGCCCGGCGCGACATCGGCACCGCCAAACAGCTGCTGGAGGCCTTCAAGGGCATCGGCGACACCGGAGCCGACATCTTCCTGCGCGAAGTCCAGGACATCTGGACGTGGGTACGGCCCTACTTCGACGAGCGCGCCCGCGCCACCGCCGCCGACCTCGGTCTGCCCCGCGATGCGGCCGAACTCGCCGCGCTGGCACCACGTCACAGCGCCACCCTGGCCGCGGCGTTGGTGCGGGTCTCGCTCAACGACGACCTGCGCGCGGAGCTGACGTGACGGCCACATCGACGGCTCCGGATGGAGCCGGTTCGCGCCGTCAGCCCAATGATGCCGTGCCGTCGGCACGGACGTGCACGGCGGCGCCGGCGATGTCGTCGCGCACCGTTGCCGCGGCCTGCTGGGGGTCGGTGATCACCGCGAGCGCCCGGGCGTCCTCGGGGGTGCGCACCGCCAGAAAGGCCTTCTCCGGCTGGCCATCCCGGTCATACGGTGTGGTCCACGACTCGACGCGTCCGGTTCCACTCCACTCCACCGCTGCGGTGCGGGTCGGCTCGCGGTCCACCGCGGACTGGACATCCTCCCAGCGGAACTCGTGTGCGGGCGGTTCGGTGCCGTAGACGCCGAAGCTGTGTTTGGTCAGATATCCGCCGTTGGCGGTGATCAGTCCCCGCCGGCCGGGTTCGGCGACCAACCGCTCTGCCATGGTGGCGATCGAATGGGTGACGTAGTTGTTCCACGGCCCCCCGGCGAAGGTCAGCCCGCCCGTCACCGTCAGTGGGCGGGCGGGATCGCCGAGCGGGAGCCCCAGTTCGGCTGCGGCGACCTGGACCGCCGACGGGAAGCAGGAATACACGTCGACGAGTTCGATGTCGTCGATACCGAGGCCGGCGAGTTCCAGCACCCGGTTGCCGGCAATCCGGATCGCCGGTGAGCGGTGGAACTGCGCGCGCTCGGCGATGGCGTAGGTGTCGTGGGAATCGGTGCCCGCGTAGGGGAACACCCATCTGTCCCGGGGTATCTGGAGGTGGTCAGCCCGACTGGCCGAGGTCAGGATCAACACCGCGGCCTGGTCGACCATGTTGTTGGAGTTCATCAGCTTCGGATAGGGCCAGCTGATCATGCGGTTGGCCGGTGAGGTCTGGCTGATCTGCTCGGCGGACAGGGCCTCTCGGCTCCACGCGTGCGGATTGCCCGCGGCCACCGCCGAGAACTGCGACCACAGCTCGCCGATGCGCCGCCGATGCGCCTCGGGTGTCTCCCCCGCCGCGATTCGCACCGCCTGCTCGAAGAGCGGGTAGACGTAGGCGGGCCGGTCGAGGTTGATGCGCATGTCGGAGGCCCCGGCCATCGGCACCCCGTCGTCGGAACCCGGCGCGACAGGTACCGATTCGTCCTGGCGGCTCCAGTCCGGCTTGCGTCCGGCGGCGCGCAACTTGCTCCTGGTCCGCCACGTCTCGGCCCCGGCGATCGCCACCACCTCGGCGCGGCCGACCGCGATGTCCAGGCAGGCGGAGTTGACCAACGTCTGGGGCACGTTGCCGCCGATCCCCGAGTATCGGGTGACCGCCTTGTCGGCGCCGATGCGTTGGGCCAGGGCGAGCCCGGGATCGCGGTAGCGCCAGGACAACAGATTGACCACCCGGATGCCGTCCACCGACTCGAGAACCCGGGGGTCTGCCGCCGCGCGGGCCGCCGCCGCCATCAGATCGGCGGGTTCCACCTCGGGACGCTCGGTGTGCTGGTTGACCTGGCCGTAGCCGACCAGCACGGGTGTCCTGGGGTCAAGAGGCATGAAGCGAAGCCTTTCTCGGTCTGTCGGGGTCGGGGTCGTCGGTGAACAGCACGCCGGCGTCGATCAGCGCGTCGATCTGCTCGTCACTCATGGCCAGCAGCGCCCGGCAGACCTGCCGGGTCTGCTGGCCCGGCATCGGTGCCGGTCGCAGCGGGGCGGGCGCAATCCGGGCGAACCGGGTGGGGGCGGTCTCGGTCGGCATCTCGGCGTCGATGAGCGGATGGCGCATCGGAGCGAACAGGGCGCGGAAGCGGTGCTGGGGGTCGGTGAGGACCTCCGCGGCCCGGTTCATCGGGCCGGCGGGCACCCCGGCGCGCTGCAGGCGGTCGGCGACGTCGCCCTTGTCGCGGGTCGCGGTCCACCGCGACACCGCGGCGATGGTCGCGGCTCGGTCGTCGGGCAGCTCCACGACCCCGATCACCGAGGCCACCGCGGAGCGTTCGGCGGCGGACCGGATCGAGACGACGCACCACTCGTCGTCCCCGACGCAGGGCAGGACCGCGTGCAGGGAGGCGTCGTCGACCACCCGGATCCCCCTGGCCCGGGCGGATTCGACGGCGTAACGGGTCGCGAACTGATTGATCGCGGCCTCGGCCTGCGAGATGTGCACGTGTCCCCCGGCGCCGGTGTGCCGGCGCCCGATCATCACGGCCAGCGCCGCGATCCCGGTGAGTCGGGCGACCAGGTGGTCCGGAAAGACGGTCGTCGCGTCGTAGCAGGTTTGCCCGGCGGCCCCGGGTGCGGTCCAGAGCCGGCTGATGCCCGTCGAGGCACGTACCAGCGGGCCGTAACCCAGGTGCGCGCTCCAGGGGCCACCGTCGCCGAACGCACTGCTCTCGGCCAGCACGATGCGCGGATTCAGCGTGCGCATGCGCTCGTAGGAGAACCCGAGTGCGCCCAGCGTGCCCGGCTTGAAGTTCGCGAACACCGCATCGGAGCACTGGATCAGCCGGGCGAACGACTCGGCGCCGGCGGGGTGGCGCAGATCGAGGCCGAGGCTGTCCTGGTTGCGGTGCGTCAAGGCCCACGAGCGGCTCATCGGCTGGCCGGGAAGGGTCTGCCGCAACCCGTCGGGGTAGCTGGCGCTCTCGACCTTGATCACCTCGGCGCCCAGGTCGGCGAACAGCCGACCCAGCTCGCCCCCGGCCACGATGACCCCGAGATCCAGGATCCGGATGCCGGACAGCGGCCGGGTGGGCGGTACGGCGTCCATGGCGCTCGGGACGCCAGGGCGCAACCACCTGGGCTCGTCGGAGCCTGGCTCGGGTGCGGCCCGTACGAATCCACGGTGTCGCCCGTCGATCACCAGCGGGCCGACCGGGGCGGTCACCGTCGTCGCGCCGTGGACGGTGAGCTCATCGAAGGTTCCCACCTCCTGAAAGTGCGTGGTCGAGAGGACCTCGGCCGGGGACAACACCGCGGCGACCGGAACCCCGCGCCGCTGCCCTTCGGCGACCAGCTCGGCGACCGGACGGGTCGCGAACAACGCAGCGACGGCGGCGTTGATGTCCGCTGAGGCGGCATAGCGGGTGGCGATGGTGTCGAATTCGGCTCCGGCGAACTGTGGCGGATCGCCGAGCCAGCTGCGCATCCCGCGCCACTGCCGCGCCGACAGCAGGCAGATTCGCACCTGTCCGTCCCGGCAGTCGAAGACCGGATAGATGTTCTGGTTGCGGGGGCGTCCACGCCACAGCGCGGTGACGGGTTTGCGCCCGACCACGGCCTGGCCCTCGGACCCGAACGGCGGGTCGAGCGCCTGAACCACGGCCTCGTACCGCGAGAAGTCGATGTAATCGCCTCGGCCGCAACGTAGTCGGTTGAAGTACGCGACCAGCGCCGCCCATGTCGCCTGTGCCACCGCGGTCGCCGAGGCCACCCCGTCCGGCGGCAACAGTGGGGTGCCCGATGTGGGGCCGGTGCGCGAGAGCGCCGAGGACATCGCATACAGCACCGCGTCGGTGGCGTGGCGCCCGGCGTAGGGTCCCGTGACGCCGAAGTCGGTGATCGACAGTGCAACGAGATGTCCGAATTCTTCGCACAGCCGATCGCACGATGTGCCGAAAAGAGCTGTTCCGCTGGGGTTTCCGGAATCAATGAGGATGTCGGCCGTGCCGGCCAGCTCGGTGAGCACCCGGCGGTCGGCGCGCCGGCGGGGGTCCAGCCGGGCGCTGCGTTTGTTGGCATTGTCGACGGCGAAGCCCAGGCTGAAGCCGTCGACGGCGGGGGCCGCGCGGCGAGCCGGCGTATCGTCGGTGACGTCGATCTTGAGCACGTCGGCACCGAGGTCGGCCAGGATCCTGCCGACTCCCGAACCGTCGCCGAGAGCCAGATCGAGCACCCGCACAGCGGTCAGCAACGATCCGTCGGTCATGCGGCTCACAGTAGCGGGCGGGCGAAAAATTAACGTTGATGCCATCGGCTACCGGTTGGGTAAACCACGGATGCGATGTTGGATGGAGAGATGACGACCACGACTGACCATGACGCCGACGCCGTGACAACTGCGGCGTGGAAGACCGTGGAGACCTCCTCGCTCAGCGATGACACCGTGGCCCGGATGGACCGCTGGTGGCGAGCGGCCAACTATCTGTCGGTGGGCCAGATCTACCTGCTGGACAATCCGTTGCTGCGCACGCCGCTCGCACGTGAAGACGTCAAACCTCGCCTGCTGGGCCACTGGGGCACCACGCCGGGCCTGAATTTCCTCTATGCGCACCTCAACCGCGCCATCAAGGAGCGGGCCCAGTCGACCATCTACATCACCGGGCCCGGCCACGGCGGGCCCGGCCTGGTGGCCAACGCCTACCTGGACGGCACCTACTCCGAGATCTACCCCGACATCACCTGCGACACCGAAGGGATGCGCCGGCTGTTCCGGCAGTTCTCGTTCCCCGGCGGCATCCCGTCGCACGTGGCTCCCGAAACCCCGGGCTCGATCCACGAGGGCGGGGAACTGGGCTACGCGCTCTCACACGCCTATGGTGCGGCGTTCGACAACCCCGATCTGCTGGTCGCCACCGTGATCGGCGACGGCGAGGCCGAGACCGGGGCGCTGGCCACCGGATGGCATTCCAACAAGCTGACCAATCCGGCCAAGGACGGGGTCGTGCTGCCGATCCTGCACCTCAACGGCTACAAGATCGCCAATCCCACCGTGTTGGCCAGGATCCCCGACGACGAGTTGCGCGCGTTGATGGTCGGATACGGCCACAAGCCGTACTTCTTCGAGGTTCCCGACGACGCACCCGGCGAGGCCGCCCCGGCGGACGCCCACGTCGATGCACACCGGCGCTTCGCGGCGCTGCTCGACGAGGTCCTCGACGAGATCGCGGCTATCAAGGCCCGGGCGGCCGGCGGCGACCAGTCCAGGCCCGCCTGGCCGATGATCGTGTTCCGCACCCCGAAAGGCTGGACCGGACCGGACTACATCGACGGGAAGAAGACCACCGGCTCCTGGCGGGCGCACCAGGTGCCGCTGGCCAACGCCCGCGACACCGCCGAGCACCTCGGGGTGCTGGCGGACTGGCTGGCCTCCTACCGGCCGGAGGAACTGTTCGACGATGACGGCCGGCTGCTGTCCGACATCGCCGAGCTGGCCCCGCCCGGGCGGCTGCGGATGAGCGACAACCCGCACGCCAACGGCGGTCTGCTGCTCAAGGATCTGAGGTTGCCGGACTTCCGCACGTTCGGTGTCGACGTTCCCGCGCCGGGAGCCACGATCGCCGAGGCCACCAAGGTGCTCGGTCAGTGGCTGACCGAGGTGGTGCGGCTGAACCCCGACAACTTCCGGATCTTCGGGCCGGACGAGACGGCGTCGAACCGGTTGCAGTCGGTCTTCGACGTCACCGACAAGCAGTGGAACGCCGAGTTGATCTCCGCGGAAGTCGACGACCATCTGGCCCGGGTCGGCAGGGTCGTCGAGATGCTCTCCGAGCATCAGTGCCAGGGCTGGCTGGAGGGCTACCTGCTGACCGGCCGGCACGGGCTGTTCAACTGCTACGAGGCGTTCATCCACATCATCGACTCGATGTTCAACCAGCACGCCAAGTGGCTCAAGGTCACCGACCACATTCCGTGGCGGCGTCCCATCGCCAGCCTGAACTATTTGTTGTCCAGCCATGTCTGGCGCCAGGACCACAACGGTTTCTCCCATCAGGATCCCGGTTTCATCGACCACGTGGTGAACAAGAGCGCCAACGTCGTGCGGGTCTACCTGCCGCCGGACGCCAACACCCTGTTGTCCACCTACGATCACTGCCTGCGGTCGCGCCAGTACGTCAACGTCGTCGTCGCGGGCAAGCAACCCCATCCCAACTTCCTGACCATGGAGCAGGCCGTTGCGCACTGCACGCGGGGCCTGGGGATCTGGGAGTGGGCCGGTTCCGAAGAGCTCGGCACCGACCCCGACGTGGTGATCGCCTCGGCCGGCGACGTGCCGACCCTGGAGGCGCTCGCCGCCGTCGACATCCTGCGCCAACACCTGCCCGAGCTGAAGGTGCGCTTCGTCAACGTGGTGGACCTGATGCGGCTGCAGGCCGAGAACGAGCACCCGCACGGGCTCTCCGACCAGGCCTTCGACATGATCTTCACCGCCGAGAAGCCGATCATCTTCGCCTACCACGGCTATCCGTGGCTGATCCACCGGCTGACCTACCGCCGTACCGGTCACAGCAACCTGCACGTGCGCGGTTACAAGGAGGAGGGCACCACGACGACGCCGTTCGACATGGTGATGCTCAACGACCTGGATCGCTACCACCTGGTCATGGATGTCATCGATCGGGTGCCGTCGCTGGGATCGAGATGCGCCACCCTGCGTCAGCAGATGGCCGACAAGCGCATCGCCGCCCGGGAGTACACCCGCACCCACGGCGACGACATCCCGGAGGTCAAGGACTGGGTGTGGCCGGCCGCGCGCCGGCTCGGAGTGGATGCCTCGAGCGCGGCCTCGGATACCGGCGGGGACAACGAGTAGCGGTGAACTGCGCCACTGCTGCGCCGGAGTAGCCCGCATTCTCGGTACCCTGGTGCGGTTATGTCTGATGTCAGCGCCGTCGCCGCACCCGGTGAGCACCACCCGTTGCTGGCGCAGTTGTCGGCGCTGCACCATGCCCGGATCTACGTCGACGTCGCCGTCGTGGTGGTGGTGCTGGCGCTGACCAACCTGCTGGCCCACTTCACCACCCCGTGGGCCAACGTGGCGGTGGTGCCCGCGGCGGCCATCGGCCTGGTGCTGTTGGTCCGGCATCGCGGTCTGGGCTGGTCGGAACTGGGGCTGGGGCGTGAGCACTGGCGAGCCGGCGTCGGCTACGCGCTGGCCGCGGTGGGCCTGGTCGGCGCGGTGATCGCGGTGGGCGCGTTGCTGCCGTGGACTCGGCCGATGTTCTTGAACAACAACTACGCGACGCTGTCCGGTGCGCTGATCGCGTCGATGATCATCATCCCGTTGCAGACCGTCATCCCCGAGGAGCTGGCGTTCCGCGGGGTGTTGCACGGAGCGCTGGACCGGGCCTGGGGGTGGCGCGGTGTCGCCGCGGCCGGATCGCTGCTGTTCGGGTTGTGGCACATCGCCACGTCGATGGGCCTGACCGCCAGCAACGTCGGGTTCACCCGGATCCTCGGCGGCGGCGTGTTCGGCATGATCGCCGGTGTCGTCGGCGCGGTCGTGGTGACCGGTGCCGCCGGGTTCGTGTTCACCTGGCTGCGGCGCCGCAGCGGCAGCCTGATCGCACCGATCGCGCTGCACTGGTCGCTCAACGGGTTGGGCGCGCTGGCCGCTGCGCTGGTGTGGCATCTGTCCTAGCCGGACAGTACGGCCGCGCCGGAGACCCTTCCGGCGCTCAGATCGGCGAGCGCCTCGTCGGCCCGGTCGAGTGGATAGGGTCGGGTCGTCACCTCGATCCGATGCCCGGCGGCGAACTCCAGGAAGGCGTGGGCGTCGGCCCGCGTGTTCGACGTGACCGAGCGGACCTGCCGTTCCTGGAACAGGTGTCGCTGGTAGTTCAGCGTCGGAATGTCGCTGAGGTGGATGCCGGCGACGGCCAGTGTGCCGCCCCGGTCCAGCGCCTCCAGCGCGGGCAGCACCAACTCCCCCACCGGGGCGAACAGGATTGCCGCGTCCAGCGCGACCGGGGGTGGATCGGCGGCGCCCTGGGCGGATACCGCGCCGAGGGCCAGGGCGAGATCGCGGGCCTGCTCACCCCGTGTCATGACGTGCACCTCCGCTCCACCGGCGATGGCCACCTGCGCGGTCAGGTGTGCGCTACCGCCGAATCCGTAGATGCCCAACCGGCCGCCGGGAGGCAGTGCCGCTCGCTGCAGCGCGCGATAGCCGATGATGCCCGCGCACAACAGCGGTGCCAGTTCTTCGTCGCTGTAGCCGGCCGGCAGCGGAAGGGCGAAGGCCGCCGGCACCGTCGCGAACTCGGCATAGCCACCGTCGGCATCCCAGCCCGTGTAACGGGATCGGGGACACAGGTTCTCCTGGCCGCGAGCACAGTACTGGCATTCCCCGCAGGTATGCCGCAGCCAGGCGATCCCGACGCGGTCACCCACCGACACCGCAGCGGTGACCGCCGAACCGATCTGGACGACTTCGCCGACCACCTCGTGGCCCGGGATCACCGCCTGGCGGTGCACCGCCAGATCGCCCTCGGCGACATGCAGATCGGTCCGGCACACCCCGCATGCCAGGACCGCGACGAGCAGTTCGTCGTCGGCGGGCTGCGGAACGGGGACGGTCGCACGCACGACGGGGTGGGTGGCGATCGGTCCGGGCCTGTGCACCTGCCAGGCGCGCATCGTGGCATCGGTCACGGTCTCACGATGCCACGGTCAGCGGGCGCGCCGACGGGGGCTAGGACTTCTTCTGCACCAGCCCGACGAGCCACAGCAGGATCACCGAGCCGAGGACCGCGGTGAACAGCGTGAACCACCATCCGCCACCGGCGGTGTCGAGGAAGAAGCTCAGCAGAAAGCCGCCGATCAGTGCGCCGACGACCCCGATCACGATGTTCATCAGGATGCCGGAGCCGGAACCTTTGACGATCTTGCCGGCGATCCAGCCGGCCAGCGCACCGATGATGACGTAGCCCAGCCAGCCGACGCTGGTCAGTGTCGTCGAGCGGGCGAGCAGCTCACTGGCCGCCGTGACGTCCAAACGGTCCATGGAAGCCTCCTACCTGTGGCCGGAGTCGGTCCCGGAGCGGTCGCACCGGGCCGTCCTCTCACCTATACGCGATGCCGATAACGGTTCGGCCATGCAAACGGACACGATCACCAGGTGATCGTGTCCGTTTGGTCCTGCGTCAGGCCGGCGGCATCATCTCCGGCGCGGTGGCCGGATCGATCGGCACCGGCACGCCGACCGCGGCCGGTGGCGGCGGTGGCGGCGGGGCGTTGGGATCCGGCGGCGGCGCGTTGGGATCCGGCGGCGGTGGCGGCGCGTTCGGATCCATCGGTGGTGGCGGCGGTGGCGGTGGCGGAGGCGACCAGGGCCGGATCGAATTGGCCAGCGCGATCGCCTGATCGGTCGGGATCGGGTTGTCCGCCGTCCCCAGCCAGACCACGAACCAGCGCTCGGGGGCGCGCTGACCGCGCGGTGTCCCCGGCGTGGTGGGGGTGCCGACCACGCCGGCCCAGATCTGGCCGTTGGGCTTGTTGGTGTCGGTGAACTTCACCTCGTAGTACGAGGCGACACCGGGCATGCCGTCGGCGTCGAGCGGGACGGTCTGCTGGTTGACCCGGGTGCCCGGGAAGGGCATGAAGAACTCGCCCATGTCGGACGCCAGCCGCTGGGCGGCCTTGGTGTTGTCCTCTTCGGCGCCGGCGAACAGCTTCAGGTCCAGACGGCCCAGCAGGACGCTGGTGTCGTTGGGCGGTTCAGCGCCCTCCGGGACGACCTTGGTCAGCAGCGCCTGCCCGTAGGACAGCTGGTTGGCGTCGGCGACCTCCCAGCCTTGCGGCAGCACGTAGCTGAACCCGCCCGCAGCATTGTTGACCCGTCCCGGATCCACCGGCGGTGGCGCGTTGGGGTCTGCCGGTGGGGGCGGCGGCGCGTTCGGGTCCGCTGGTGGGGGTGGCGGTGGCGGCGGCGCGTTCGGATCCGCC
>JAXHTL010000166.1:0-10839 GCA_034190095.1 Actinomycetota bacterium | reverse complement strand
CGGCGCATCGCCGATCTGTCGATGCGCCGGCTGGCCCGCGAGCTCGCCGTCTCTCCGGGGGCACTATACTGGCATTTCGCGAACAAGCAGGAGCTGCTCGGCGCGGTGGCCGACCGCATCCTGGAACCGGTGACCGACGCGCCGGGCGACTGGCGCTCGCGGATCGTCGGCACCTGCGGCCAGCTGCGCGAGGCACTGCTGTCGCACACCGACGGCGCCGAGTTGGTCTCGGCGAGTTTCGCCGCCGGGCAGTCGGTGGCGATGCGTGATCTGCTCGCCGGCCTGGGCGCTGCAGCCCTCGACGCCGGAGTGCCTCCCGACAGCGCCGAGTCGGCGGCCCGCACGGTGGTCTACTACGTGCTCGGCTGCACCGTCGACGAACAGTCCCGGCTGCAGTGGGACGCCGCCGGCGCCGAGGTGGCACAGCCCGTCTGGACCGACAATCCCAGCGCCCGTTTCGAGTTCGGCCTGCGACTGCTGGTCGACGGCATCGCCGCGCACACCCGCGCCGACGTCTAGCCCCCCGATCACCGCGAGATCAGATGTTCGACACGGCCATCGCCGTCCCAGTGGCGTAGGCCCACCGCCGCGGCAGCGATGTCGCCGAACATGCCGGGCTGCCCCAACGCCGTCGCCAGCTCTCCGGCCGGCAGGCGCCGTGCCAGCGTCACGTGGGGCGACCACCGCCCGGGTGCGGCGTGCGGCAGCGGGCCGTCAGCCATGTGCGGCAGGCAGACCCGGTGCACGTCGGCCTGCAGACCCAGCAGCCCGGCAGACGGCACCACCATCCGCACCAGGGTGACCGTGCGGCCGCCGCCGAACAGGGTGGGCGCGCCGATCAGGCAGGACAGCGGCAGCCGGTCGAGCAGCGCGCACAGTGCGTCGTCCACCGCGCCGTCCATGTGCTCGGCGACGGTCAGGGTGACGTGCGGCCGGTTGCTCGGCGATGTGTGTCCGGCCAGGCTGCGGATGCCGGCATCGGCCAGCGCGGTCCAGAGATCGCGCACCGCCGCCTCGGCGGCCGGATCGAACAACAACTCGACCGAGTGCACCATCTAGAGCAGGCTCTCGACCCAGGCACGGTCGAAGGCCTGCGCGCTGACCCGCTCGAAATCGGTGCTGCCCACCCCGGCCACTCCCGCGGGCATCGCGGCGCGGACGGGTGCCAGGCGGGCCAGCGCGTCCCTGTTGCCGACCTCGGCCACACCCGGGTCGGCCGGCCACGCCCCGATCACCAGCCCCGCCGACGGGACCTGTGCGACCGACAGCGCCTCGAGTGTCAGAGCGGTGTGATTCAACGTGCCGAGGCCGGATGCGACGACGGTCAGCACCGGCGCACCCACCAGCGCCGCGACATCCCGCAGGGTGGCCCCCTCGGCGCTGATCTCGACCAGCAACCCCCCGGCGCCCTCGACCAGGGTGAGCCGGCCGGGCCGGTCCGCGGACGTGATCAGCTCGCCGATCTCGGCCACGGCGGGAAGGGCCTCCCCGGCCCGTTCGGCAGCCGCCCGCGGGGCCAGCGGCTCGGGAAACCGGGCCAGCGGATGCAGTGCGGCCACCCCGGACAGGCGGCCCACCTCGGCGAGGTCGTCGTCACCGTCCCGGGTCCCGGTCTGCACCGGCTTGCACACCGCCACGTCGATGCCGGCGATGCGGGCGTGGCAGGCCAGGGCCGCGGTGGCGACCGTCTTACCGACCCCGGTGTCGGTACCGGTGATGACGAGGACGCTCATCCGGGTGAGAGCACATCGCTCAGCACGTCGCGGGCCAGCGTCATCTCCTCCTCGGACAGCGAGGCCCGGGCCGTGAGCCGCAGCCGCGAGGTCCCGGCCGGAACGGTGGGCGGCCGGAAGCAGCCGACCCGCACCCCGCGTTCCAGACACGCCGCGGCTGCCGCGAGCGCCACCTCCGGCTCCCCGAGGATCACCGACACGACCGCGGAGGGCGGAATCTCGGCGACATCGCACATCGCGGCGAGCTCGGCGGCGCGGTCGAGCACCCGCTGCGCCCGCCACGGCTCGTCGACGAGGACCTGCAGGGCGGCATGGGCCGCGCCGACCGCCGCGGGTGCCAGCCCTGTGTCGAAGATGAACGGACGGGCCGCGTCGATTAGGTGGTCGCGCACCGCAGCCGGGCCCAGGACCGCGCCGCCCTGGCTTCCCAGCCCCTTGGACAGCGTCGCGGTCATGACCACATCGGGGGCGCCCGCCAGCCCGACCTCGTCGAGCAGCCCACGACCGCCGCGACCGCGCACCCCCAGCCCGTGCGCCTCGTCGACGAGCAGCAGCGCGCCGTGCCGGCGGCACACCGTGTGCAGATCGCGCAACGGGGCCAGGTCGCCGTCGGCGGAGAAGACGGAATCGGTCACCACCACGGCCCGCTGCTCGGTGCGGCCCGCCAGCGCGGTCTCCACCGCCTCGACGTCGGAGTGCGGTGTGACGACCACCCGAGCACGCGACAGCCGGCACGCGTCGACCAGCGAGGCGTGGGTGAACGCGTCGGAGACCAGCAGCGAGCCCGGACCCGAGAGCGCGACCACCGCGCCGAGGTTGGCGGTGTAGCCCGAGGAGAACACCAGCGCAGACTCGGCACCGGTGAATCCAGCCAGCGCGGCCTCGAATTCCTCGTGCAGTTCGGTGTTGCCGGTGACCAGACGCGAACCGGTGGAACCCGCACCCCAGATCCGCAGCGCCGCGATCCCACCCTCGAGCACGCGCGGGTGCTGTGAGAGCCCCAGGTAGTCGTTGGAAGCCAGGTCCAGGTCGGCGCCGACCGCCGGACGGGCCCGCAACGACCGGCGCAGCCCGGCTTCGCGCCGCGTGACCGCGACGTCGTCCAGCCAGGCCAACGGTGACAACTCGACGCGGGTCAACGATGCTCCTCGGTCAATCGACAACGGCGGCGAGCCGCCAATTGAACACCGTTCAGGTTAGTGCACGGGCCACGCCGACCATCGCCGAGGTGATCTGCTCGATGTCGGTGTCGGTGCAGATGTAGGGCGGCATCACATAGATCAGGTTGCGGAACGGCCGCAGCCAGACACCGAGATCGATGGCAGCCGGAGTGGCGATCCGCAGATCGACAGGGCGGTCGAGCTCGAGCACCCCGATGGCGCCCAGCACCCGCACGTCGACGACGTTGGGCAGCGTGTCCGCCTGCGCCAGCCCGCCGGCCAGGCCGGCCTCGATACGACGCACCTGCGACTGCCAGTCGCCGGAGCGCAACAGCTGCACCGAGGCCACGCTCACCGCGCAGGCCAGCGCGTTGGCCATGAACGTCGGCCCGTGCATCAGAGCGCCCGGCGGGTTGTCACTGATCGTGGACGCGACCCGACGCGTGCACAGGGTCGCCGCCAGCGTGAGATAACCACCGGTGAGCGCCTTACCGACACACATGATGTCCGGGCTGACCCCGGCCTGATCGGCGGCGAACATCGTTCCGGTGCGCCCGAACCCGGTCGCGATCTCGTCGAAGATCAGCAGCACGTCACGCTCGTCGCACATCCGGCGCAATTCGGTGAGGTAGCGCGGGTCGTGGAACCGCATCCCGCCGGCACCCTGGACCACCGGTTCGACGATGACGGCGGCCAGCTCGTCGGCGTGGGCGGCCAGCAGGTCCTCGAACCGGGCGACGTAGTCGCCGTCGTAGCCGCGTGGCGGCGGCGGGGCGAACACCTGATCGGCGAGCAGTGAGTTCTTCCCGGTCCACAGCTCGTGCATGCCGCCGTCGGGGTCGCAGACGCTCATCGGGGTGAAGGTGTCGCCGTGATAGCCCCCGCGCCAGGTCATCAGCCGGTGCTTGGCCGGGTGGCCGCTGCTGCGCCAGTACTGCAGCGCCATCTTGACCGCGACCTCGACCGACACCGATCCGGAATCGCTGAAGAACACCGTCTGCAGGGGCTCGGGGGTGACCTCGACGAGCAGCTCGGCCAGCCGCGCGGCGGGCTCGTGGGTCAACCCGCCGAACATGACATGGTTCATCGTGGCCAGCTGCTCGGTGACCGCCGCGTCGAGAACGGGATGGCCGTGGCCGTGCACGGCAGTCCACCAGGAGGCCATCGCGTCGAGGACCTCCACCCGGCGTTCGCGGTGAATCAGCGTCAACCACGCGCCGCGCGCGCCGACCGCCACGACCGGCGCAAGCGCGTCCGCGCCGATGGGGCTGTACGGATGCCAGATGTGAGCGGCATCGATCGCACTGATCTCAGCGGGCGTCATCGCACACACCTTCGGTAGATTAGCCGTCGATCATGATGACCCTCGCCCCCGCCCGGCCGGCATCCAAGACGGTTCCGGGCAGACCCTCTTCTGCCGCGGCACCGGCTCCCCGGCCCGGCATGGGCACCCGCACGTCCGGGTTCTACCGGCACGACCTCGACGGACTGCGGGGCGTCGCCATCGCGCTGGTCGCGGTGTTCCACGTCTGGTTCGGCCGGGTCTCCGGCGGAGTCGACGTCTTCCTGGTGCTCTCGGGCTTCTTCTTCGGCGGCCGCCTGCTGCGCGGCGCGCTGGCCCCCGGGGTGTCGCTGCGGCCCGCCCCCGAGATCACCCGACTGATCCGCCGGCTGCTGCCGGCGCTGGTCGTGGTCCTGGCCGCCTCGGCCGTGCTGACCATCCTGATCCAGCCGGAGACGCGCTGGGAGACCTACGCCGACCAGAGTCTGGCCAGCCTCGGTTACTACCAGAACTGGGAGCTCGCCAACTCCGCGGCCGACTACCTGCGCGCCGGGGAGGCCGTCAGCCCACTGCAGCACATCTGGTCGATGTCGGTGCAGGGGCAGTTCTACATCGCCTTCCTGGCACTGATCCTGCTGTTCGCGTTCCTGTTCCGGCGGGTCTTCGGCCGGCACATGCGGACCGCTTTCGTGGTGCTGATCGCCGCGCTGACCATCGCCTCGTTCGTCTACGCGATCATCGCGCACAACACCGATCAGGCCACCGCCTACTACAACAGCTTCGCGCGGGCCTGGGAGCTGTTGATCGGCGTCCTGGTCGGCGCGCTGGTGCCCTATCTGCGCTGTCCGCTGTGGCTGCGCACGGTGATGTCGGTGGCGGCGCTCGCGGTCATCCTGTCCTGCGGTGCGCTCATCGACGGTGTGCGGGAGTTCCCCGGACCGTGGGCGTTGGTGCCGGTGGTGGCCACGCTGCTGTTCGTGCTCTCGGCGGCCAACCGCTACGCCGATCCGCACACCCAGGGCCGCATCCCGGCCCCGAACCGGCTGATGGCCAGCAAGCCGTTCGTCGCACTGGGCGCGATGGCGTACTCGCTGTACCTGTGGCACTGGCCGCTGCTGATCTTCTATCTGGTCTACACCGGCAAGACCGCGGTCAACTTCGGCGAGGGGGCCGCCATCCTGGCCGTCTCCGGCCTGCTGGCCTGGCTGACCACCCGCTTCATCGAGGATCCGCTGCGGATGCGCAGCGGATCCTCGGCCGCCGTCGCCGCGGCGGATCCGCTGCCGCTGCGCGTCCGGTTGCGCCGGCCGACGATCGTGCTGGGGTCCACCGTCGCACTGCTGGGTGTGGCGCTGACCGCGACGTCGTTCGGCTGGCGTGAACACGTGACGGTGCTGCGCGCCGACGGCAAGGAACTGGCCGGGCTGTCCTCCCGGGACTACCCGGGCGCGCGTGCCCTGGTCGAGAACGCCAGAGTGCCCACGCTGCCGATGCGCCCGACCGTGCTGGAGGCCAAGCAGGACCTGCCGATCTCCACGATCGAGCACTGCATCAGCGACTTCTCCAACGCCAACCTGATCAACTGCACCTACGGCGATCCTGAGGCCCGGCGCACCATCGCCCTGGCCGGCGGCTCCCACGCCGAGCACTGGATCACCGCGCTGGACCTGCTCGGGCGGATGCATCACTTCAAGGTGGTGACCTACCTGAAGATGGGTTGCCCACTGACCACCGAGGAAGCCCCCCTCATCATGGGCTCCACCCGTCGTGACCCCAAGTGCCACACCTGGAACAAGCAGGTGATGGCGGCGCTGATCGCCGACCGGCCCGACTACGTCTTCACGACCTCAACCCGCCCGTGGAACACCAGGGACGGCGATGTCATGCCGGCCACCTACGTCGGCATCTGGAAGCAGTTCCTCGACAACGACATACCGGTGCTGGCCATGCGCGACACCCCCTGGATCCTCGACGAGGACCGCGATCCGTTCCGGCCCCGCGACTGCCTCGCCGACGGCGAGGACGCGGCGTCCTGCGGGATGGACCGTTCGATGGCGCTCTCCCCGACCAACCCCACCCTGGACTTCATCGGCGAATTCCCCAACCTCAATCCCCTGGACATGACCGACGCGGTGTGCCGCGCCGAGATCTGTCGCGCCGTAGAAGGAAATGTGCTGATCTACCACGATTCTCACCATTTGACCGCGACCTACATGCGAACGCTCGCCCCTGAACTGGGCCGCCAGATCGCCGCCGCCACCGGCTGGTGGACGGATTGATGGCGTCATCGCCCTTGACGTCGACTCCCACTGTCTGGCCCGGTTCGGCTTATCCGCTGGGTGCGACCTATGACGGTGCCGGCACGAACTTCTCGCTGTTCTCCGAGGTCGCCGAACGTGTCGAACTGTGCCTGATCGGCAAGGACGGCCGCGAGGACCGCATCGAGCTCGACGAGGTCGACGGCTTCGTGTGGCACTGCTACCTGCCCACCGTGACGCCCGGCCAGCGCTACGGCTACCGGGTGCACGGGCCGTGGAGCCCGCGGGACGGCCACCGCTGCGATCCGAGCAAGCTGCTGCTCGATCCGTACGGGAACGCCTTCCACGGCGATTTCACCTTCAGCCAGGCGCTGTACTCCTACGACCTCGAGGCCGACGACCCGGCCGGCGGGGGCGTGCCCCCACAGATCGACTCGCTCGGCCACACGATGACCAGCGTGGTGATCAACCCGTTCTTCCAATGGGGTTCGGACCGCGCGCCGCGCACCCCGTATCACGAGACGGTCATCTACGAGGCGCACGTCAAGGGCATGACCCAAACCCATCCGGGCATCCCCGAGGATTTGCGGGGCACCTACGCCGGCCTGGCGCACCCGGTGATCATCGACCACCTCAAGTCGCTGAGCGTGACCGCGATCGAGTTGATGCCGGTCCACCAGTTCCTGCACGACCACCGGCTGCTCGATCTGGGGCTGCGAAACTACTGGGGCTACAACACGTTCGGGTTCTTCGCCCCGCACGCCCAGTACGCGGCCACCAAGCACGCCGGCGGCGCGGTCGCCGAGTTCAAGGCCATGGTGCGCGCCTTCCACGAGGCCGGCATCGAGGTGATCCTCGACGTGGTCTACAACCACACCGCCGAAGGCAACCACCTCGGACCGACGCTGAACTTCCGGGGCATCGACAACGCGGCCTACTACCGGCTGCTCGACGGGGATCTGCGCTACTACAAGGACTTCACCGGCACCGGCAACAGTCTCAACGCGCGCCATCCGCACACCCTGCAGCTGATCATGGACTCACTGCGGTACTGGGTGACCGAGATGCACGTCGACGGCTTCCGCTTCGACCTGGCCTCGACACTGGCCCGCGAGTTCTACGACGTGGACCGGCTGTCCGCGTTCTTCGACCTGGTCCAACAGGATCCGGTGGTCAGCCAGGTCAAGCTGATCGCCGAGCCGTGGGACATCGGCGAGGGCGGCTACCAGGTGGGCAACTTCCCAGGTTTGTGGACCGAGTGGAACGGGAAATATCGCGACACTGTGCGTGACTACTGGCGGGGGGAGCCCGCGACACTGGGCGAGTTCGCGTCCCGGCTGACCGGGTCGTCGGACCTCTACGAGGCGACCGGCCGGCGGCCGTCCGCCAGCATCAACTTCGTCACCTGCCACGACGGGTTCACCCTGGCCGACCTGGTGTCCTACAACGAGAAGCACAACGCCGCCAACGGCGAGGACAACCGCGACGGCGAGAGCCACAACCGGTCGTGGAACTGCGGAGTGGAAGGCCCCACCGACGATCCCGAGATCCTGGCGCTGCGCGGCAAGCAGATGCGCAACATCCTGGCCACCCTGATGCTGTCCCAGGGCACCCCGATGATCTCGCACGGCGACGAGATGGGCCGGACCCAGAACGGCAACAACAACGTCTACTGTCAGGACTCCGAGCTGTCCTGGATGGACTGGTCGCTCTGTGAAACCAACGCCGACCTGCTCGAATTCACCCGCAAGGTGGTCAGGCTGCGCAAGGACCACCCGGTGTTCAAGCGCCGGCGGTTCTTCGAGGGCAAGCCGATCCGCACCGGCGACCAGATCCACGACATCGCCTGGTTCAACCGGTCCGGCACCGAGATGACCCAGCAGGACTGGGACTCGGGGTTCAAGAGCGTCTCGGTGTTCTTCAACGGGGACGCCATTCCCGCACCCAATGCCCGTGGCGAACGGGTGGTCGACGATTCGTTCCTGCTGTGCTTCAACGCCCACAGCAAGTCGGTGGACTTCGTCGCACCCGACGGCGACTACGCGACCGAGTGGGAGGCCGTCCTGGACACCGGGGATCCGGCCGGGGCCATCGACGTCACCGTCATCGCCGGCGAGAAGGTGTCGCTGGCACCGCGTTCGGTCCTCGTCCTACGTAAGTCGGCCTGACCATGCGCCTCACCTCGACGTACCGCCTGCAGATGCGTGGTCCGTCCAGCGGCCAGGCGTTCACCTTCGCCGACGCCGAGAAGCTGGTGGACTACCTCGCCGAACTCGGGGTCTCGCACCTGTACCTGTCCCCCATCCTGACCGCCACCGAGGGGTCCAGCCACGGTTACGACGTCACCGATCCGACCACGGTGTCGGCCGAACTCGGCGGCGCCGAAGGATTCGCGCGGCTGGTGGCCTCGGCCGAGGCGGCCGGCCTGGGGGTGATCGTCGACATCGTGCCCAACCACGTCGGCGTCGATGCCCCGCGACAGAACCGATGGTGGTGGGACGTGTTGACCCACGGCCGCCGGTCGCAGTTCGCGCACTACTTCGACATCGACTGGTCGGTCGACCCCGACGGCCGGATCCTGTTGCCGGTGCTGGGATCCGATGCCGACGCCGCCGACCTCGTCGTCGACGAAGATGTCCTGCGCCTGGGCGACCTGGAGTTCCCGATCAGCCCGGGCACCGGGGGCGGCACCGGCGCGGAGGTCCACGACCGCCAGCGCTACAAGCTGATCGGCTGGCGCAACGGGGTGTGCGGGTACCGGAGGTTCTTCTCCATCACATCGCTGGCCGGGCTGCGCCAGGAGGACCGGGCGGTGTTCGACGCCGCCCACACCGAGGTGGCGCGGTGGTTCCGCGAAGGGCTGGTCGACGGCATCCGGATCGATCATCCGGACGGTTTGTCCGATCCGACAGGCTATCTGGCGTGGCTGCGTGAGCTCACCGGACCCGACGCCTGGATCGTCATCGAGAAGATCCTCGCCGTCGACGAGGCCCTGGACCCCAGCCTGCCGGTGGACGGCACCACCGGCTACGACGCGCTGCGCGAAACGGGCGGCCTGTTCGTCGACCCGACCGGGCACCAATCCCTGACCGCCCTGGCCGAATCCGCGGGCATCGACTACGGGACGGCCACCGAGGAGGCCCGCGCGCTCAAACGACAGGCCGTCACCGACACGCTGACCAGCGAACTGGGGCGGCTGCGCCGCGCGATCGTCGCTGCGGCCGGTGCAGACCACGAACTGCTCGGAGCGGCCATCGCCGCGCTGCTCAGCCACATCGGCGTGTACCGCAGCGACTACCTGTCCCTGGCACAGGTGCTCTCGGTGGCCATCGCCGAGACCCTCGCCGAGCAGCCGGAGCTGGCCCAGCCGCTGGAGTTGCTCAATGCGGCGCTGACCCGCCGAGACGAGGTCGGGGTCCGGCTGCAGCAGCTGTGCGGTGCGGCGACGGCCAAGGCGATGGAGGACTGCCTGTTCTACCGCGATCCCCGACTGGTGTCGCTCAACGAAGTCGGCGGGGAGCCAGAGCATTTCGGGGTCAGCGCCGCGGAGTTCCACCGGCGCGCAGCGGTCCGGGCCGCGCTCTGGCCGCGGGCGATGACCACACTGAGCACCCATGACACCAAACGAGGCGAGGATGTGCGCGCCCGGATCGGGGTGCTCTCCCAGGTTCCCTCGCTGTGGTCGGAGTTGGTGGACGGCTGGCAGCGGGCCACGCCGCCGCCGGATCCGTTGACCGGGCTGTTCCTGTTGCAGAACATCTTCGGGGTGTGGCCCGCCGACGGCGCGGTGAGCGCCGAACTGCGCGACCGGCTGCATGCCTACGCCGAGAAGGCGATCCGGGAGGCCGCGCTGCACACCAGCTGGCACAACCCCGACGCCGAGTTCGAAGACGGCGTGCACCGATGGCTCGACGAGGTCATCGACGGGCCGGTGGGGGCCGGGCTGGCGGCCCTGGTGGAACGGCTGGGTGTGCACGCGCAGGCCGACGCGCTGGGCCAGAAGCTGATCGCGCTGACCGCCCCGGGCGTTCCCGACGTCTACCAGGGCACCGAATTGTGGGAGGACAGCCTGGTCGATCCGGACAACCGGCGCCCGGTCGACTACACCGAGCGCCGCGAGGCGCTGCACACCATGACACACCCCAAGATGCGGGTGGTGCGCGCAGCGCTGCGGCTGCGTGCAGAACGCCCCGGCACCTTCGAATCCGGCGGACACCACCCGATCAGCGCCGCAGGCTCCGCGGCTGAACACGTCGTGGCCTTCCTGCGCGGCCACGACGTGCTGGTGGCGGTGAGCCGATGGACGGTGCGGCTGACCGACAACGGCTGGGGCGACACCACCCTGGCGCTGCCCGACGGGAGGTGGACCGACGTGCTGTCCGGTGTGACACACAGCGGCCCGGCCC
>JAXHTL010000165.1:0-10927 GCA_034190095.1 Actinomycetota bacterium | reverse complement strand
GGTCGGTCCGCACACCCCGCGACCGGCGGTACCCGAGCCACAGGGCTATCAACGCCAGCACACCGGCCACGATCGCCAGCACGCTGCGGCCGACGCCGAGCGGCCCGTGTGGCCGCAGCAGGATCAGCGCGCCACCGACCAGGAAACCGAAGGCACTGCGCTCCCAGGACATCAGGGTGCGCTCGGCCTGCAACCCCGGCTTGTCCGGCACCGGCCCGGGCACGTCAGGAACCCCCGGGCGGCCAGACCATCAACACGATCAGCACCCCGATGGTGACCACGAAGACCGTCACCCCCAGAATCGCCGGCACATGGGTCGGCGGCAGGTCGGCGTTGCGGCGCATCGCCGTCTGCACCCGCTGCCAGCGGCGCACCGCCAGGGCGGCAAGGAGTCCGCCGCCGGCGGTGAGAACCACACTCAGGACGTGGCGCACCCCCGGGATGCCGAACTCGGGAACGAACTGCACGATCGCCACACCTCCGGCGATCAGGGCCAGCGACGTGCGGATCCAGGCCAGGAAGGTTCGTTCGTTGGCCAGCGTGAAGCGGTAGTCCGGATCCTGCTCCACGTCGCTCATCCACCGGATGCTAGCTGCGCGGCCCGGTGGACGGCACGGCATGATGCCGGGGTGTCCTACCGCCAGCCCACGCTGACCGACGTCATCACCACCCTGCAGGTCGATCGCGTCGACGATCGGCACTTCGTCGCCACCCAGATGGACAACCCGGCCCACCACATCGTCGGCGGGCACATCGCGGGCCAGGCCCTGATGGCCGCCAGCCGCACCGCCCCCGGGCGGACACCGCACAGCGTGCACGTCTACTACGTGCGCGCCGGCGACGCCCGCAGGCCGGTCGATCTCCATGTGGACGTGGCGCGCGACGGCGGGACGCTGTCGACCCGTCAGGTCACCGCCCGCCAGGACGGCCAGATCCTGCTCGAAGCGCTGGCATCGTTCAGCGCTCCGGTCGAGTCGGTCGACTACCAGCAGCCCCTGCCGGAGGTGCCCGACCCGGACTCGCTGGCGCCGGTGCAGCAGCAGCTGGCCGCCTACGCCGAGGAAGCCGGCGGGTACTGGGTGCGCCCGCAGCCCTTCGACCTGCGCTATGTCGACGCCCCGCCGCGGCTGGCGCTGGACCGGCCGAACCCCTCACCGCGGATCCGGCTGTGGTGGCGGCCCGCCGAGCCGGTGCCCGCCGACGACATCCTGGGGTGCTGCCTGCTCACGTATCTGTCCGGGACGACGATGCTCGAAACGGCGCTGGCGATGCGGGGCGCCACCGCGATCAGCACGTTCAACGCGCTGATCGACCATGCCCTGTGGTTCCACCGGCCCATCGACCTGTCGGACTGGGTGCTCTCGGATCAGTGCTCGCCGAGCGGAATCGGCGGACGCGGCCTGGCCACCTCGACGATGTACAACCGGGCCGGCCAGCTGGTCTGCATCGCCACCCAGGAGCTGTACTTCGGCCGGGGCGGCAGCTAGCAGGGTCAGAGCCGGCCGAGCAGCTCGGCTTTCTTGGCGGCGAACTCCTCGTCGGACAGGATGCCGCGCTCGTGTAGTCCGGCCAGCGACTCGATCGCCGAGATGATCGCGCCCGGATCCCCGGGCTGTCCGGCCGGCGCAGGCGCCGGGGAGGGCGCCGGAGCAGGTGGCGGCATCTGCGACTGGGACTGTGTCTGTGCCGGGACCGGCGGTGCGGGATCCGGCTCGGGGGCCTGGTGGCGCGGTGCGGGCGCGGCGGCGGGGGTGTCGGCCACCTGCTGGGCCCCCAGTTCGGTCAGGCTCGACACCCCGAAGGTGCCGAGCTGGCTGGTGAAGCTGACCGAACCGAAGCCGCCGCCCTGCTGCTGTTGCACACCGCCGATCCGGTGGTCACCGGTGTCGAACACGCGGGTGGTGCCGTCGAAGTGGATCGCCAGCCGCCGGGTCCCGGGGAAGACCGCGTAGCGGATGTTGTTCTGACCGCCCGTCGAACTGGGCACGCCGAGGTCGGCGGGCCACCAGTTGGCCGATGTGAAGCCGCCGGTTGGGCTGGCCGAACCCGCGGCCGGGGCGGGAAACACCGTGGTGGTGGCCAACAGCTGGGCCAGCTCGTTGCACAGCGCGTCGACCCGGGCCTTGAGCCCGTGGTCGAACATGTCCCCGACCATGGTCATGCCGCCCCGCATCCACTGCCCGCTGCCGCCGAGCTCGGGGATCGAGAACTGGGCCATGGTGCCGCCACCGGTGTGGACGGCGAACAGCATGGCCAGCACCGCTTCGCGGGAGAGCCCGTAGCGCTGGGCGAGGTCGGCGATGGCGCTCTCGGCGGCCGGGGTGACCGTTGCCTTCATGATCGTGAATCTTTCGTCGTCGGTACGGGATCGAGCGTACGCAGGATCCGGGACCGCCCCGCGCCGACGGTGGTGCGCGCTCAGCGGTGCGCAGCTACGGGCGGGCGCACGGGGTGCGCACCGGGCGCCGGGGTGGCCGGTGCCACCCGCTGCCGGCGACGGGTGTCGCGGGCGATCCGGCGGTTGAGTACCCGGTCGTCGCGGGCGCGCAGTGCGCGGCTGCGCTCGGCCAGCAGATCCAGTTGCTGCCAGCTCAGACCGTCGAGGTCGCCGTCGGCGTCATGGGTGGCGACGACGACACAGCCGCGCAGCAGTGGCACGGTCCTCGCGGTGAAGTCGGTCGTCGCCAGCAGCATGTCGGTGGCCGCCCGGTTGATCCGGCGTTGGCAGCTGCGCATCGACGGGGCGAACCAGTAGTCGAACTGGCGGTCGCTGCTGGTCAGGGACTGCAGGCCGTGATCGCTGACCAGGTCGGCGATATCGGCCTTGCTGTAGGCGCGGGTTTCATAGACGACGCCACGGGTGCTGAAGTAGAGGACAGTGTTCATTCGCTCGTTCCATCCGGCTCTTTCTCTGCTGTTGGTTGTGACGCACCTTGGCGGCCACTGTGATTGGAGTTACCCATGTGACGGGTGGGGCAAACCTCGATCACGATGTGGTGACCGCGCGTTTGAGGTGCTGAGCCGCGAAAAAGAATTGACGCCCATTTCTTTTGGCCCGCCGCGCATTCCGTCCGCTACCCGCGATGACCAGCGGGTGGAGTTAACCAAACCTGTGTATAACGGTCGGTTATTGGGAAATGTCCACAGAGTGAATACCAGCCTGGGGCGAGGCGGATCGAGGAGTTGGAGATGAATCCTGTGACGACAGCCTTCAGGGGTGTGACACGAGTGGCCGACGCGACCACTGCGGCCGCGGGCGCGGTCGGCGGCGCGGCGGTCAGCGGCGTCGTCGGCGGCGTGCAGGGCGTCGCCAACGGCGTGCGTTCCGGCCTCAGCAGCGGCAGCCATTCCTCGGCCGCCGCAGCACTGACGCTCGGCGCGATCGGCGCGGTCGGACTGGTCGAATGGCCGCTGCTGGTCACCGTCGGCGGCGCTGCGCTGGTCGTGCACCAGCTCGGCCACCGCAGCAACGGGGAACAATCCGGCAGCACTCCGAAGTCGACGTCGAGCACGTCGACCAGCGGGACCACCACGTCGTCGGCCCGCAAGTCCGCCCCCCGCAAGTCGGCACCCCGCAAGTCGGCACCCCGCAAGTCGGCGCGCAGCGGCTCCACCAAGTGAGGGCGGCCGTCGGCCGTCTGATCGGACGCGCGGCCGGTGCCGCCACCGCTCCCGTGGCGTTCACCGCTGCGTGCGCCAGCACCGGCCTGGACCTCGGCCTGAAAGTCACGACCTCGCTCGCGCGGGGCCTCGGTGAGGCGGTGGCCCCGGCGGGCGCCCGCGCCGGCGCGACCGCGGCGGCCCGCGAACTCGTCGGCGGCACACCGGCCCGCCGGCGTTGGCAGGGTGGGAACCGCTGCTGGATCGAAGTCCGCGGACTCGACGGCCCGGACGCGGCCGCCGTCGGCGACGCGGTGCTGGCGTCGGTGCGCGCCCGCGACGGCGTGCACTCAGCACGGATCAACCGTTCGGTGCGCCGGGTCATCGTGTCGATCGCCGACGACGGACCGTCGATGGACGAGCTGTGCCGGACGGTGGCCGAGGCCGAAACGCGATGCGGCGGCGCCCCGGATGGCCATCGACCCGCCGACCTGCCCGGTGACGGCGTGCTGCTGGCCGGCCGGCTGATCGCGGCCGGGGCCAACGGCGTCGGGCTGGGTGTGGCCACCGCGGGGCTGCTGGTGCCCTGGCGCGGGCTGCCCCCCGGGCTGGCCGCCGCGGTCACCGTGGTCGACTATCAGCCCCGGCTGCGTGCCGTCGTCGAGCACCGGCTCGGAAAGCCGGCCGCCGACAGCCTGTTCGGGTTGGCCTCGGCGTCGGTCTACACACTCACCCAGGCTCCCGCCTCGCTGGCGGTGGAGGTCCTGCGGCACCTCGGTCAGGTCGCCGAGACGGCATCCGGCTCGGCGGCGTGGCAGCGACGGGAACCGGATCTCGCGGCGCGCGCCGAGGAACTCGACGGTGGCCCGCGCCCGCAGCGACCGTGCCCGCTGCCACCGGGTCCCATCGAACGGCATGCCCAGCGCAGCGGCGTCGCCCAGGCTGTCGCCGCCCCCGCGGTGGGTCTGATGACCGGGGACGTCGCGGCCGGCGCCACCGCTGCGGTGGTGACCGCCCCGAAGGCGGCGCGCAACGCCCGCGAGGCTTTCGCCGCGACGCTGGGCCGCGGGCTGGCCGACGCGCACGACGTCGTCGCGCTGCGCCCGGATGTGGTGCGCCTGCTCGACCGGATCGACGCCGTGGTGATCGACCCCCGCGTCCTGCTCACCGACGAACTGCAGGTCGGGCAGCTCGACGGGGTTCCCGAACACCGGCGCACCGAGGTGTGGCGCTGGGCGCACGAGCAACTGCGGCAGGGCACGCTCAGCGCCGGCTGGCATCGTGCTCCGGTCGCTCATGAGGGGAACGGCCACGGTGCGACCGGGCAGGTGCTGATCCGCCACGTGCACCATCCGTTGGCGGCCGCCGTCGTCGGCGAGGTTCGCCGCGCCGACATCGAGGTCGTGACCGTCGACGGCGACGAGCTCGACGAACTGCGTTCCTCGTTCGACGACTTCTACCCGGCCGGTGACTCGGTCGACGCCGCGCTGCAGCAGGCGGTGGTGACGCTGCAATCCGACGGCAGGACGGTGGCGCTGCTCTCGTCGTCGGCGGCCGGGGCGCTGGCAGCCGCCGACCTGGCGATCGGTCTGCTGGAGGGGTCCGAGGCACTGCCCTGGGCGGCCGGCCTGCTCGCGCCGGACCTGGAAGCGGCCTGGCGGGTGCTGCATGCCCTGCCCGCCGCGGCCCGCGCCAGCCGGCGCGGGATCGAGCTGGCGACCAGTGCCACCGCGCTCGGCGGCCTGCTGATGGTCCCCGGGGTCCGCGGCCAGGGCCCCGGACCGGTGACCGCGGGGGCCGCCGCCGGGCTGATCAGCGGCCTGATGACGGCCCGCGGCGTACTCGCCGACCCGCTGCCCACCCCGACGCCGACCCAGCAGTGGCATGCGATGTCTGCCGACGAGGTACGCCATGAGCTGCCGCAGCCGCAGGACCAACCGGTGCAGAGCCGGTCGGTGCTGGCGGCGACCGCCAGCGCGTCGGCGGGTTTCCTCGACGACACCGCCGGAGCGGCGCTGCGTCTGGTGGGCGAGATCGCCGCGGCGGTGCGCGACGAACTGTCCGATCCGCTCACCCCGGTGCTCGCCGTCGGTTCCGCCGCCAGCGCGATGCTGGGCTCACCCGTCGACGCGATCCTGGTCGGATCCGTGCTCACCGGTAACGCCATGCTGGCGGCGTCCCAGCAGGTGCGCGCCGAGCGGCTGCTGCGGCGGCTGCTGGCCGTGCAGGATCCGCTGGCGCGCCGGATCCAGCCGGGCGGGCCCGAGCGCTACGACAGCGTGGAGGCCGGCCGGTTGCGGCCGGGAGATCTGGTCGAAGTGCGCTCCGGAGAGGTGATCCCGGCCGACTGCCGCATCGTCGAGTCCACCGACCTGGAGGTCGACGAATCCGCGTTGACCGGGGAGTCGCTGCCGGTGCCCAAGCGGGTGGACGCCACTCCGGGCGCCGTGGTCGCCGAGCGGGCCTGCATGCTCTACGCGACCACCACCGTGGTCAGCGGCACCGCCGTCGGGGTGGTGACCACGGTGGGTGCCCAGACGCAGGTGCGCCGTGCCGCCGAGGTGGCTCCCGCCCAGAGTGCCGCGGTGGGTCTGCAGACCCAGCTGCGGGAGCTGACCAACCGTGCGCTGCCCTTCAGCCTCGCCGGCGGCGCCCTGGTCAGTGGGCTCGGGCTGCTGCGTGCCGCCCCGCTGCGGGCGGCGATCGCCGACGGGGTCGCGGTCGCGGTCGCGGCGGTGCCCGAGGGGCTCCCGCTGGTGGCGACCCTGGCTCAGCAGGCCTCGGCCCGCAGACTGTCGGGGGCGGGCGCGCTGGTCCGCAGCCCGAAAGCCGTCGAGGCGCTGGGCCGGATCGACGTGGTGTGTTTCGACAAGACCGGGACTCTGAGCGAGAACCGGCTGCGGGCCACACAGGTTCGCGGTGTCGGCGGGGCCACCGAGGAGCAGGTGCTGGCCGCGGCCGCCCAGGCCACCGAGCCGAGCAACGGCGGCAAACACCAACATGCCACCGATGCGGCGGTGGTCGAGGCAGCCGAGAAGCGCGGCGTCGACCCCGCCTCGGCCGACGCCCATCTGTCGTTCCGCTCGGGCCGGCCGTTCGCGGCGTCGCTGGTGGGCGGCGATCTGTTCGTCAAAGGTGCCCCGGAGGTGCTGCTGGCCGCGTGCCAGCATCCGGATGCCGCGATCGAGTCGACGATCCACGAGATGGCCGAATCGGGCCTGCGGGTGATCGCGGTGGCGCGGCGCAGTCTCACCGCCGGGCAGCGCTCGGCCGCGCGCAGCGACGACGACGCATTCGCGCAGTTGTGCGCCGGCGGGCTCGAGATGGTCGGTCTGCTCGGGCTTTCCGACACCCCCCGGGAAGAATCGGCCGGGGTGCTCGCCGCACTAGGCGCCCAAGGCATCGGCGTGCGGTTGATCACCGGTGACCACCCGGTCACCGCGTCGGCGATCGCGGCCGAGCTGGGCCTGCCGGTCGGTATCGAGAACGTCATCAGCGGGTCGGAGTGGGCCAAGCTGCCGCGGCGCGGCCAGGAGAAGGCGGTGCGCGAGAAGGTCGTGTTCGCCCGGATGACCCCGGAGCACAAGGTGCAGGTGGTCCAGACCCTGGAACGCACCGGGCTGGTGTGCGCGATGGTCGGTGACGGCGCCAACGACGCCGCGGCCATCCGGTCGGCCACCGTCGGCATCGGGGTCGCCAGCAAGGGCAGCGACCCGGCCCGCACGGCCGCGGAGGTGATGCTGCTCGACGGGCGGATCGGGGCGCTGCTGGATGCCCTCGACGAAGGCCGGCAGCTGTGGCGCCGGGTGCAGTCGGCGGTCGCGGTGTTGCTCGGCGGCAATGCCGGTGAGGTGGTGTTCTCGATCGTGGGCTCGGCGCTGACCGGTTCCTCACCGCTGAACACCCGCCAGCTGCTGCTGGTGAACATGATGACCGATGCGCTGCCCGCTGCGGCGCTGGCGGTCAGCCCGACGGTCGTCACCGGCGAGGACGGCGGGCGTGGGCCCGATCAGGCCGCGTTGTGGCGCACCGTGGCGATCCGCGGCACCACCACCGCCGCTGCGGCGACCTCGGCGTGGCTGATGGCCGGTTTCACGCTGCGTCCGCGCCGGGCGTCCACGGTGGCGTTGGTGGCGCTGGTCACCACGCAGCTGGGGCAGACTCTGATCGATTCGCACAGCCCGCTGGTGGTCGCCACCGCGCTGGGTTCGCTCGGCGCGCTCGGCGCGGTGATCAGCACCCCCGGTGTCAGCCAGCTGCTGGGCTGCACACCCTTGGGGCCGCTCGGGTGGGGGCAGGCGCTGGGCACCGCCGGGGTGGCCACCGTCGCGGCGACGGTCGCGCCCCGCCTGGTGAGCCGGTTTCAGTCGTCGATGTCGACGACACCGACCCGCCAGAGCGCCGCGTACAACTCCCGCAACGGAATTGCGATGAAATGGGACATGACCGACACGGGGTCTGAGGTTGCACGGACACCGGATGTTGACACGTCTTCCACGGTCCGGATGGCAGGCGTCGAAATGTCGAACACGCCATGACCGAAAGGCAACAAATGGCCGAAATCCCCGAACAACCCAAACAGTCGGTGTCGCGGCGCGACGCCGTCCAGAAGGTCCGCGGTGCGCAGTCGTTCTCTGTCGAGCTTCCGGTGATCGGGCGGGTCCGGCTGCCCAAACCCGAACAGCTGGCGTTCTACGGTGCGCTGGGAGTTTTGGCGGCCGTCGAGATCATCGAGTGGCCGGTCGCGGTGGTGCTCGGCGCCGGTCATTTCCTGCTCGCCGAGGACCACAACCGGGTCGCCCAGGAGGTGGGCGAGGCGCTCGAGGACGCCTGAGCGCTTCGTTATACGGTCAGTGCATGGCGCGAGTGTCGGTGATCACAGGTGGTGCGGGCGGCATGGGGGTGGCCACGGCCGCCATCGTGGGCCGCGATCACGCGGTCGTGCTGTGTGACGTGCGAGCAGAGCGGCTGGAATCCGCGGTGGCGACGCTGGCCGACCAGGGCGTCGACGCCACGCCCGTGCACTGCGACGTCACCGACGCGGGTGCGGTCGGCGCGCTGTTCGACACCGCGGCCGGCCTCGGTGCCCTGGCGTCGGTGATCCACGCCGCGGGGGTCAGCCCCAGCATGGGCGACGCCGAGTACATCGTGCGCACGAACGCGTTGGGCACCGTCAACGTCGGTGAGGCGTTCTTCGCCGCCGCCGGTTCGGGCGCCGCCCTGGTCAACGTCGCCTCGATGGCGGCGCACCTGCTGCCCGCCGAGATCATCCCGACCCAGCGGTTCCCGCTGGCCCTCGACGACGCCGACGCGTTCATGACCGAGATGCTGGCGGTGTGCGACATGGCACCGCCGGAGGCGCGTTCCGGACTGGCCTACGCGGTGAGCAAGGCGTTCGTCCGGTGGTACAGCAGCTCGCAGGCGGAGCGGTTCAACACCCGGGGCCTGCGCATCGTGTCCGTCTCGCCCGGATCGGTGGACACCGAGATGGGGCGGCTCGAGGAGCAGGCCGGTGCCGGCGCGATGGTCGCCGACGCGGCCGTGCCGCGCTGGGGAAAGCCCGAGGAGATGGCCGAGTTGTTCGCCTTCTGTGCCGGCGACAAGGCCGGATACCTGACCGGAACCGACATCCTCAACGACGGCGGTGTGGTGGCCTCGGTGGCCGAACGCGCCAGGAAGGCCGCCGAGGCGGCGACGTGACGCCGTCGGAGGACAGCGACGCGCTCGACTCGATCAACCGGACACTGGCCCGCGTGATGCGGTTGAGCGGCAGCCGGTCGATGTTCGCCCGCCAGGCCGCCGCCGCCGGGGTGCAGCTGTCCCAGCCGTCCTATGTGCTGCTGCGGATACTGATCGACGAGGGCCCGAGTGCGTTGAGCGGCCTTGCCCGCGCCGCCCACATGGACATGGGGATGGCCGCTCGTCGTGTCGCGGCGTTGGTCGAATCCGGCCTGGCGACAAGGCAGTCCGACCCCCGCGACGGTCGCGTCACCCAGGTGGTGCCGACCCCGCAGGGTGAGCGGGTGGCGCGCGCGCTGCAGGAGGTGCGCCGCGGCCACCTCGAGCGGGCGCTGGCCGGATGGTCGGCCGCCGAGCTGCGCGACTTCGACCGGCTGCTGGGCCGCTTCCTCGCCGACACCACGGCCACCTCGATCGAGGACGGCTGAGTGGGGCCCGCTCAGGTGCCCGCCTTCCAGGCCGACAGGCTGTCCCGCAGCATCGCGTCGTCGTCGGGCGGGCCGGCCAGCGGTGGCAGCACGATCCCGTCGGCGATCTGCCCGTACTTCGTCTCGAGCAGTCCGGGTAGCTCGTCGTAGCGGCCGACGGTGACCAGGTCGTCGAGCAGTGCGTCGTCGATCAGCGTGGGCAACTGTTCCCAACGCTGATCACGGATCATCTCGCGGAGCCGATCGGCGGTGCCGGGGCGGCCCCGGCGCTCGAGGGTGCCCGCGTAGGCCGGCGTGGAGTACAGGAACGCCAGCATGCGCCGCTGCCGCTCGCGCTCCCGTGCGACGGACGCGTCGTCGGCGCCGGCGGCCACCGCAGGAGAGGCGATCAGCTGGGACCGGCTGGGACGGTCGGCGGCGGCAGCGCCTCGGGCCAGCGCCGGGCGGACCACCTCGCGCAGGTAGTCGGGATCGGAGTTGGTGGAGTGCGCGATGACTCCCCGGGCCTGGGCTCCGGCGAGCTCGCACATGCCCGGGTTCACACCGCCCAGCCAGATCGCCGGAGCGTCGACGTCGATGGGCCCCGGGTTGAAATAGGGCTGCATGCGGGTGATCCGGTAGTGCCGGCCGGTGACGTTCGGCGGCCGGCCGGTCGAGAACGACTCGAACAGTGCGTGCAGGGCGTCGAGGTATTCGGCCATCCGTGCCCGCGGCGGGCTCCAGGCCATCCCGAAGCGTCCCTCGATGTTCTGCTTGATCTGAGTGCCCAGCCCCAGTTCGAAGCGGCCGCCGGAGATCGCGGCGAGATCCCATGCGGCGTAGGCGACCGCGGTGGGACTGCGGACGAACGCCAGCGTCACCGCGGTGCGCACGGTGATCCTGGTGGTGTGCTCGGCCGCCAGCAGGGCGACAGCCAGGGAGTCGTGGATCGTCTCGGCCACGTGCACACCGTCGAAACCCACCTGCTCGGCTCGGCGGGCGTACCCCGGGACCGCGGACAGCGGCAACCGGGGGTCCACCGCGGCGTAGACCTGCATGTCGGAAGCCTAGCATTTCATTGACTTTGTCAAGTTTGTCCGGTTAGCCTGCCGGTATGGCCGGTGGACGGTTCTACTTCGACTGGGCCAACTACCGCACCATGCTCGGTCTGTTACGCAAGC
>JAXHTL010000164.1:0-10983 GCA_034190095.1 Actinomycetota bacterium | reverse complement strand
GCCGCGGTCTACGAGCCGCTGCTGACCAGCCGCAGCTACGACCCGAACCTCGTGGTGCCCACCACCAAACCCGGTATCACCGCCGGGATGTCGATGACCGAGAAGCAGGGTGGCTCCGACGTGCGCGCCGGGACCACCGAGGCCGTGCCCAACGCCGACGGCAGCTATCGGCTCACCGGGCACAAGTGGTTCACCTCGGCCCCGATGAGCGATGTCTTCCTGGTGCTCGCGCAGGCCCCCAACGGGTTGAGCTGCTTCTTCCTGCCTCGCATCCTGCCCGACGGCACCCGCAACCGGATGTTCCTGCAGCGCCTCAAGGACAAGCTGGGCAACCACGCCAACGCCTCCAGCGAAGTGGAGTACGACGGGGCCACCGCGTGGCTGGTCGGCGAGGAGGGGCGCGGGGTCTCGGTCATCATCGAGATGGTCAACCTGACCCGGCTGGACTGCACGCTGGGCAGCGCGACCAGCATGCGCAACGGACTGACCCGCGCCATCCACCACGCCCAGCACCGCAAGGCATTCGGCGAGTATCTGATCGACCAGCCGTTGATGCGCAACGTGCTGGCCGACCTGGCCGTCGAGGCCGAGGCCGCGACCATGCTGGCGATGCGGATGGCCGGGGCCACCGACGCCGCGGTGCGCGGCGACGAGCGTGAAACACTGCTGCGCCGAATCGGTCTGGCCGCCGCCAAGTACTGGGTGTGCAAACGGTCCACACCGCACGCCGCCGAGGCGATGGAGTGCCTGGGCGGCAACGGCTACGTCGAGGACTCGGGCATGCCGCGACTGTTCCGGGAGGCCCCGCTGATGGGCATCTGGGAAGGCTCGGGCAACGTCAGCGCACTGGACACGTTGCGCGCCATGGCGACCCGCCCGGAGTGTGTCGAGGTGCTGTTCGACGAACTCGCCGCCACCGGTGGCCAGGACCCTCGGCTCGACGCCCACATCGCGACCCTGAAGTCGGCTCTCGAGGACCTGGCCACCATCGAGTACCGGGCCCGCCAGGTCGCCGAGGACATCTCGCTGGCGCTGCAGGGCTCACTGCTGGTGCGCCACGGGCATCCCGCGGTGACCGAGGCCTTCCTGGCCAGCCGACTGGGTGGCGCATGGGGTGGGGCGTTCGGCACGCTGCCCACCGGACTGGATCTCGCGCCGGTCATCGAACGCGCGATGGTCAAGGCGTGACGCACTCGATCCGCCCCGTCGACTTCGACGACCTGAAGACGATGACCTACGAGGTCACCGACCGGGTCGCGCGCATCACGTTCAACCGTCCGGACAAGGGCAATGCGATCGTCGCCGACACCCCGCTGGAGCTCTCGGCGCTGGTGGAGCGTGCCGATCTGGACCCGGATGTGCACGTCATCCTGGTTTCCGGACGCGGCGAAGGTTTCTGCGCCGGGTTCGACCTGTCGGCCTACGCGGAGGGGGCCTCGTCGGCGGGCGGCGGCAGCGCCTATCGCGACACGGTGCTGTCCGGGCGTACCCAGGCGGTCAACCATCTGCCCGACCAGCCCTGGGATCCGATGATCGACTACCAGATGATGAGCCGGTTCGTCCGCGGGTTCGCCAGCCTGATGCACGCGGACAAGCCCACGGTGGTCAAGATCCACGGCTACTGCGTGGCCGGCGGCACCGACATCGCACTGCACGCCGACCAGGTGATCGCGGCGTCCGACGCCAAGATCGGTTACCCGCCCACCCGGGTGTGGGGGGTGCCCGCCGCCGGGCTGTGGGCGCACCGCCTCGGTGACCAGCGCGCCAAACGCCTTCTACTGACCGGGGACTGCATCACCGGTGCGCAGGCCGCCGAGTGGGGACTGGCGGTCGAGGCGCCCGATCCGGCCGACCTGGACGAGCGCACCGAACGGTTGGTGGCGCGCATCGCCGCGATGCCTGTCAACCAGCTCATCATGGTCAAGCTGGCGATGAACAGTGCGCTCTACCAACAGGGTGTGGCCAACAGCGCCATGGTCTCCACCGTGTTCGACGGCGTCGCCCGGCACACCCCCGAAGGGCACGCCTTCGTCGCCGACGCCCGCGAACACGGCTTCCGCGACGCCGTGCGCCGCCGTGACGAACCCTTCGGTGACCACGGCCGGAAGACCTCCGGGGTCTGACCGTGGCCGCCACACCCGCGCGGATGACGGCCCGCTCGGTGGTGCTCAGCGTCCTGCTCGGGGCGCATCCTGCCTGGGCGACCGTCGCCGAACTGCTCAGCCTCACCGGTGACTTCGGGATCAGGGAGTCCACGGTGCGGGTGGCGTTGACGCGCATGGTGAGCGCGGGCGACCTGGTCCGCTCCGAGGACGGTTACCGGCTCTCGGACCGGTTGCTGGCTCGCCAGCGCCGCCAGGACGATGCGATCGATCCGCACACCCGGCGCTGGGACGGCTCGTGGACCATGCTGGTGATCACCAGCACCGGAAACGACGCGCGCGTCCGAGCCGCGCTGCGAAATGCTTTGCAGCAACAGCGATTCGGTGAGTTGCGCGAAGGGGTATGGCTGCGCCCGGCGAACCTGGACACCGATCTGCCCGGCGAGATCGCCGAACGCGTACGGATCATGCAGGCGCGTGACGACGACCCGGCCGGGCTGGCCGGCCGGTTGTGGGACCTGCCGGGCTGGGCCGGCGCCGGGTGCGCGTTGCTCGAACAGATGGGCTCGGCGTCCGACATGCCCGCCCGGTTCGCCGCTGCCGCCGCCATCGTGCGCCACCTGCTCACCGATCCGGTGCTGCCGGCCGAACTACTGCCGGCCGGCTGGCCCGGAGCGGCGCTGCGCCGCACCTACAACGACTTCGCCGCCGAACTGGTCGCGCGGCGCGACAGCGTGGAACTGATGGAGGCGACATGACCGGACCGGGCGGAGTGCGGATCGAGAAGAAGGGGCCGGTGACGACCGTCGTGATGGACCGTCCGCAGGCGCGCAACGCGGTCAACGGTCCGGCCGCGGTCGAGCTGCACGCGGCGTTCGACCAGTTCGACCGAGACGACACCGCATCGGTGGCGGTGCTGTGGGGTGACAACGGAACCTTCTGCGCCGGAGCTGATCTCAAGGCGCTGGGGACGCCGGAGTCCAACCCCGTGCACCGGACCGGCCCGGGACCGATGGGTCCGAGCCGAATGGTGCTGTCCAAGCCGGTGATCGCGGCGATCAGCGGGTACGCCGTCGCCGGCGGCCTGGAACTCGCCCTCTGGGCCGACCTGCG
This sequence comes from Actinomycetota bacterium, assembly GCA_034190095.1. Lineage (GTDB taxonomy): Bacteria > Actinomycetota > Actinomycetes > Mycobacteriales > Mycobacteriaceae > Mycobacterium. The sequence continues at coordinate 7,768 of JAXHTL010000164.1, read as the reverse complement.
GGTGGTGGAGGAGGACGCGGTCATGGGGGTGTTCTGCCGCCGCTGGGGAGTGCCGCTCATCGACGGCGGCACCGTCCGGCTGCCGCGACTGATCGGGCACAGCCGGGCGATGGACCTGATCCTCACCGGGCGTGCCGTCGGCGCCGAGGAGGCGCTGGCGATCGGTCTGGCCAACCGCGTCGTGCCGAAGGGCGAGGCGCGCGCGAAGGCCGAGGAACTCGCGACCGAGCTGGCCGGCCTGCCGCAGCAGTGCCTGCGCTCGGACCGGATGTCGGTGCTGCACCAGTGGGGGCTGCCGGAAGCGGAGGCGATGGACGTCGAGTTCGGCAGCATGTCGCGGGTGGCGGCGGAGTCGCTGGAGGGGGCGGCGCGGTTCAGCGCGGGAGCGGGCCGCCACGGCGCTGCGGGCTGAGCGCGCCCTCAGCCCCGCGAGATGGTGTTGTTGCTTCCGGTGTCGTTGATCGTCGGATCGCCGGCGCGGTAGGTGACGGTGTTGTTCAGCCCCACCACGGTCAGTTCGGTGTCGACCCGGTCGAAGGTGACGTTGTTGTCGGCGCCGCCGATGTTGACGTTCGAGCAGGTGCCGTTGACCGTCAGCGTGTTGTTCGATCCGCCGATGTTGAGCGACTTTCCGTCGCCGCAGTCGATGTCGGCGGTGGTGCCGAACGACCCGTAGTTGATGGTGTTGCCGATCTCGACCTGGGCGCCGGAGGTGCCGGCGGTCATCGTCGGATCGCCGTCCTGGCCACCGGACCCGCATGCGGCCAGCGTGAGGGCCGCGGCGGTGGCCGCGACGGCGGCGCCCGCTCTGCGCGGCGCGATCATGTGGGCACCCGGTCGATCCGGTTGGTCATCCCCAACTCGCGGCCACGGTCCCAGACGAAGGGGGTGCCGTCCTTGTAGTACACCGCCTGATCCCACCCGTACACGGTGATGTCGTTGATGACGTTGTCGGCGACGACCGTGTTGGAGGAGCCCTGCACGGTGACCGCCCAGCAGGTGCCCACCGCGGTGATCCGGTTGCCGGTGCCCAGCACGAACAGCGTGGAGTCGTTGCAGTCGACGGTCTGGACCGTGCCCTGCCCGTTGATGTGGGTGTCGCCGTTCTCGGCCTGCGCCGGCGCGGCGGTGCCCACCAGGGTGGCCGTCACAGCGGTTGCGGCCGCCACCACGCAGGTGACCGGCGTCCGCCCCTGCGCCGGGTTGGTGGTCTTCGTCACGGTGCACCCTTCTGCCTCGACACCTGGAGCCATCACGAGCTTACGGGCTGGCCGGTCCCGAGCGCCGCCGTTCCCGGGTTCGCGCGCCCGGCCCCAGGGGGACGGATCCGACTCGCCCGCAGCTGGGGTGCTCGGTACCGTGAGCCACGATGCGCCGAGGTGCCCCAAAGACCCTTCTCGCCGCGGTCACCGTCACAGCGGCCGCGGCGGCCTGCTCGCAGACCGTCACCGGGTCGGCGCAGCGTGCCGACCCCGACACCGCCGAGATGAACCGCAGCTACGGCTACGTGGACGACCGGTGCGGCCTGCTCGACGACAGTGCGGTGCTGGAGACGCTGGAGGCCACCGAGGTGGCCCGGCCGTACAGCGGCGCGGTGTGCCAGTACATCCTGTCCCGCCGCTCCGGCTCCGGCGCGGCGAGCACCCTCGACGTCACGTTCTCCTGGTTCGAGACCGGCGATCTGCACCGCGAACGCGAACTCGCCGACGCCCGCGGCGCGGTGATCACCGACACCGTCCTCGACCGCCACCAGGCGTTCACCGCGCGCCGCGACACCACCGGCGCTGCCTGCTCGGTCACCGCTGCCGCGGGCACCGGGGTGCTGAGCTGGTGGGTCCAGCTACGCGGCCAGAACGGCGGTGATCCCTGCCTGGATGCGCAGAAGCTGATGTCGGCGACGTTGCAGTCGGAGATGTGACGTGGGCGTCGCGGCATTCGTGACGCGGCTGGCGATCGTTCTCGGTGTGGGCGTGGGGCTGGCCGGGTGCGCAGCAGGTCCCGAGCAGCCGGCCGACGACGGCCCCGGCGGTGCGGCCGCCGCCGGGCCGGGTTTCGACAGTGTCGACTGCAACGGGGTGACCGATGCCGACGTCGAGCGCGTCGTCGGATCCGACCTGTACAAGAAGGTCGTGGTCAGCGACGCCGGGTGTTTCTGGCAGGAGAACACCATGCTCGGCGGCGTCGGCGCGGGCATGGGCATCTCGACCTGGTGGTACCGGGGCAGCGACATGGACACCGAACGCGAACTCGAGCAACTCGCCGGCCGGACCCTGAGCGAACTGTCGATGGGGGGCAACAAGGGTTTCCGGGCGTACGACGACGCTGCCTGCAGCATCTATGTGGCCAAGGGTGGTGACGTGATCACCTGGTCGATCCAGACGATGAACTCCGCGACCCTGCCCGATCTGTGCGGAACCGTCGAGCAGCTCGCCGAACTCAGCCAGGACCGGGTGAACTGAGCGCGCCGACCGGAGCGGCGGGCCGAGCAGCTAGAGTTTCTCGCTGACCCGGCCGCCGCTGCGGCGGGGTCGCGACGATCAGGGGGGTGGCCAGATGGCAGCTCGGCCGCCGCGTTCGGCGAGGTTGAGCCGCGATTCCATCGTCAACGCCGCGCTGACGTTCCTGGACCGCGAAGGTTGGGACGCGTTGACGATCAACGCGCTGGCCCATCAGCTCGGCACCAAGGGTCCGTCGCTCTACAACCACGTGCACAGCCTCGACGACCTGCGCCGGACGGTGCGGATGCGTGTCGTCGGCGACATCATCGACATGCTCACCACCGTCGGACGGGGTCGCACCCCCGACGACGCGGTCACGGTGATGGCCAGCGCCTACCGCAGCTACGCCCACCATCACCCGGGCCGGTACTCGGCGTTCACCAGGATGCCGTTGGGCGGTGACGACCCGGAGTTCACCGAGGCCACCCATGCCGCGGCGGCCCCGGTGATCGCGGTGCTGTCGGCGTACGGCCTCGACGCCGAGGCGGCGTTCTACGCGGCCCTGGAATTCTGGTCGGCCATGCACGGGTTCGTGCTGTTGGAGATGACCGGGGTGATGAACGGCATCGACACCGACGCGGTGTTCACCGACATGGTGATGAGATTGGCCGCCGGGATGCAGTCGCGGTGACGGGTCGAAGCGCAAGAGGTGCAGGTCAGCGGGTTTTGTCGAGGTCGGCGGCCCTGGTATTGTGGACGGTCGTGCCTGGCAGATAAGGCGCTTTGGGGTCCAACGGGCCGATGAGCATGCCTGCACGCCGGGCCACTTTGCATGTCCGCGCCGTCGGTGCCTTGGAAATTACTCCGAGAACGCACGGCGGCCGCATGCGACACGCCCGGAAGCGGGGTAGCGCGGCCGGGCGGAACAGCAGGACACAGAACGCAAGAACAGACTTCGACACCACACAGAGCAGCAACGTCGAACACGACGAGGAACACAGAAAGCCGGTACATGCCAACCATCAACCAGCTGGTCCGTAAGGGTCGCCACGACAAGGTCGCCAAGGTCAAGACCGCGGCGCTGAAGGGCAGCCCGCAGCGTCGCGGTGTGTGCACCCGCGTGTACACCACGACCCCCAAGAAGCCGAACTCCGCGCTTCGCAAGGTCGCGCGCGTGCGGCTGACCAGTGCGGTTGAGGTCACCGCCTACATCCCGGGCGAGGGCCACAATCTGCAGGAGCACTCGATGGTGCTGGTGCGTGGCGGTCGTGTGAAGGACCTGCCCGGTGTGCGCTACAAGATCATCCGCGGGTCTCTGGACACGCAGGGCGTCAAGAACCGCAAGCAAGCCCGCAGCCGCTACGGCGCGAAGAAGGAGAAGAGCTGATGCCGCGCAAGGGACCGGCGCCCAAGCGCCCGTTGGTCAACGATCCGGTCTACGGGTCGCAGCTGGTGACCCAGCTGGTCAATAAGATCCTGATGGACGGGAAGAAATCCCTGGCCGAACGCATTGTCTATGGTGCGCTCGAGCAGGCCCGGGACAAGACCGGCACCGACCCCGTCGTCACCCTCAAGCGCGCGCTCGACAACGTCAAGCCCGCCCTGGAGGTCCGCAGCCGCCGTGTCGGTGGTGCCACCTACCAGGTCCCCGTCGAGGTCCGCCCGGACCGCTCCACCACGCTGGCGCTGCGCTGGCTGGTGACGTTCTCGAAGGCGCGCCGCGAGAAGACCATGGTCGAGCGGCTGGCCAACGAGATCCTCGACGCCAGCAATGGCCTGGGTGCAGCCGTCAAGCGACGCGAGGACACCCACAAGATGGCCGAGGCCAACCGCGCCTTCGCGCACTACCGCTGGTGATTTCACGCCGGGCGTACGCGACGGGGCTGCGCGCGGCGGCACGACACACCTAACTAGAAGCGAAAGAGTGGGAATTTAGCCGTGGCACAGAAGGACGTGCTGACCGACCTCACGAAGGTCCGCAACATCGGCATCATGGCGCACATCGATGCCGGCAAGACGACGACGACCGAGCGCATCCTCTTCTACACCGGCATCAGCTACAAGATCGGTGAGGTGCACGACGGCGCCGCCGTCATGGACTGGATGGAGCAGGAGCAGGAGCGCGGCATCACCATCACCTCCGCCGCCACCACCTGTTTCTGGGGTGACAACCAGATCAACATCATCGACACCCCGGGGCACGTGGACTTCACCGTCGAGGTGGAGCGCTCGCTGCGGGTGCTCGACGGTGCGGTGGCCGTTTTCGACGGCAAGGAGGGCGTCGAGCCCCAGTCCGAGCAGGTGTGGCGCCAGGCCGACAAGTACGACGTGCCCCGGATCTGCTTCGTCAACAAGATGGACAAGCTGGGCGCGGACTTCTACTTCTCGGTGCGCACCATGGAGGAGCGCCTGGGAGCCAACGTGATCCCGATCCAGCTGCCGATCGGCGCGGAGGGCGACTTCGCCGGCATCGTCGACCTGGTCGAGATGAATGCCAAGGTGTGGAGTGCCGAGGCCAAGCTGGGCGAGAAGTACGACACCATCGACATCCCGGCGGACATGGCCGACAAAGCCGCCGAGTACCGCACCAAGCTGCTCGAGGCGGTCGCCGAGACCGACGAGGCGCTGCTGGAGAAGTACCTGGGCGGCGAGGAACTCTCGATCGACGAGGTCAAGGGCGCCATCCGCAAGCTGACCATCAGCTCGGAGGCCTACCCGGTGCTGTGCGGCAGCGCGTTCAAGAACAAGGGCGTGCAGCCCATGCTGGACGCGGTGATCGACTACCTGCCCTCCCCGCTGGACGTTCCTCCCGCCGAAGGCCACCCGCCCGGCAAGGAGGACGAGTTGATGACCCGCAACCCGTCGACCTCCGAGCCGTTCTCCGGCCTGGCGTTCAAGGTGGCCACCCATCCGTTCTTCGGCAAGCTGACCTACGTGCGCGTCTACTCGGGCACCGTCGAGTCGGGCAGCCAGGTGATCAACGCGACGAAGGGCAAGAAGGAGCGGCTGGGCAAGCTGTTCCAGATGCACTCCAACAAGGAGAACCCGGTCGACCGGGCCTCGGCAGGCCACATCTACGCGGTCATCGGCCTGAAGGACACCACCACCGGTGACACCCTCAGCGATCCGAACGAGCAGATCGTGCTGGAGTCGATGACGTTCCCGGACCCGGTCATCGAGGTCGCCATCGAGCCCAAGACCAAGAGCGACCAGGAGAAGCTGGGCACCGCGATCCAGAAGCTCGCCGAAGAGGACCCGACGTTCAAGGTGCACCTGGACCAGGAGACCGGCCAGACCGTCATCGGCGGTATGGGCGAGCTGCACCTGGACATCCTGGTGGACCGCATGAAGCGCGAGTTCAAGGTCGAGGCCAACGTCGGCAAGCCGCAGGTGGCCTACCGCGAGACGATCCGGCGCAAGGTCGAGAAGGTCGAGTTCACCCACAAGAAGCAGACGGGTGGCTCGGGCCAGTTCGCCAAGGTGCTCATCGACCTCGAGCCGTTCACCGGCGAGGACGGTGCCACCTACGAGTTCGAGAACAAGGTCACCGGCGGCCGCATCCCCCGCGAGTACATCCCGTCGGTGGATGCCGGTGCCCAGGACGCGATGCAGTACGGCGTGCTGGCCGGCTACCCGCTGGTGAACCTGAAGGTGACGCTGCTCGACGGCGCCTTCCACGAGGTCGACTCGTCGGAGATGGCGTTCAAGGTGGCCGGCTCGCAGGTGCTGAAGAAGGCCGCGCAGGCCGCGCAGCCCGTCATCCTCGAGCCCATCATGGCCGTCGAGGTCACGACGCCCGAGGACTACATGGGTGACGTGATCGGCGACCTGAACTCCCGCCGTGGTCAGATCCAGGCCATGGAGGAGCGCAGCGGTGCCCGTGTCGTCAAAGCACAGGTGCCGCTGTCGGAGATGTTCGGCTATGTCGGAGACCTGCGGTCGAGGACTCAGGGCCGGGCTAACTACTCCATGGTGTTCGACTCGTACGCCGAGGTTCCGGCGAACGTGGCGAAGGAGATCATCGCGAAGGCGACGGGTCAGTAATCTGACCCGCCGCTTTGGCGGGACCGCACAACTGCAAAGATCAACCCTGCTTTCAACCAAGAAGCACCAACACAGTCCAGGAGGACACAGAAGTGGCGAAGGCGAAGTTCGAGCGGAACAAGCCGCACGTCAACATCGGGACCATCGGTCACGTTGACCACGGCAAGACGACGCTGACCGCAGCTATCACCAAGGTTCTGCACGACAAGTTCCCGGAGTTGAACGAGTCGCGCGCGTTCGATCAGATCGACAACGCGCCTGAGGAGCGTCAGCGCGGTATCACCATCAACATCTCCCATGTGGAGTACCAGACCGACAAGCGGCACTACGCCCACGTGGACGCCCCCGGTCACGCTGACTACATCAAGAACATGATCACCGGTGCCGCCCAGATGGACGGCGCGATCCTGGTGGTGGCCGCCACGGACGGCCCGATGCCGCAGACCCGTGAGCACGTGCTGCTCGCGCGTCAGGTCGGTGTGCCCTACATCCTGGTCGCGCTGAACAAGTCCGACGCCGTCGACGACGAGGAGCTCATCGAGCTCGTCGAGATGGAGGTCCGCGAACTGCTGGCCGCCCAGGACTTCGACGAGGAGGCCCCGGTCGTGCGTGTCTCGGCGCTCAAGGCGCTCGAGGGCGACGAGAAGTGGGTCAAGTCGGTCGAGGAGCTCATGGAGGCCGTCGACGCGTCGATCCCGGATCCGGTGCGCGAGACCGACAAGCCGTTCCTGATGCCTGTCGAGGACGTCTTCACGATCACCGGCCGCGGCACCGTGGTCACCGGTCGTGTGGAGCGCGGCGTGGTCAACGTGAACGAGGAGGTCGAGATCGTCGGCATCCGTCCCGGCACCACCAAGACCACGGTCACCGGTGTCGAGATGTTCCGCAAGCTGCTCGACCAGGGCCAGGCCGGTGACAACGTCGGTCTGCTGCTGCGTGGCATCAAGCGTGAGGACGTGGAGCGCGGCCAGGTCGTGACCAAGCCGGGCACCACCACCCCGCACACCGAGTTCGAGGGCCAGGTCTACATCCTGTCCAAGGACGAGGGCGGCCGTCACACGCCGTTCTTCAACAACTACCGTCCGCAGTTCTACTTCCGCACCACCGACGTGACCGGTGTGGTGACGCTGCCGGAGGGCACCGAGATGGTGATGCCGGGTGACAACACCGACATCTCCGTCAAGCTGATCCAGCCCGTCGCCATGGACGAGGGCCTGCGCTTCGCGATCCGCGAGGGCGGCCGCACCGTCGGCGCCGGCCGGGTCACCAAGATCATCAAGTGATGA
>JAXHTL010000163.1:0-11010 GCA_034190095.1 Actinomycetota bacterium | reverse complement strand
CCGTGCGAGACCACCTGCCACCAGGACTGCCGCCCGACCCGTTCGCCGACGACCCGAGCGACCCGTCGGCGGCACTGGACGCCCTGGAGCCGGGGCAACCACTGGACGCGCAGGAACGCATTGCGGTCGAAGCCGATCTGGCTGATCTCGCTGTCTACGAAGCACTGTTGGCGCACAAAGGAGTTCGCGGTCTGGTCGTCTGCTGTGACGAATGCCAGCAGGACCACTACCACGACTGGGACATGCTGCGGGCGAACCTGCTGCAACTGCTCGTCGACGGCACCGTGCGCCCGCACGAACCCGCCTTCGACCCCGAGCCCGACGCCTACGTCACCTGGGACTACTGCCGGGGTTATGCCGACGCTTCGCTCAACGAGGCGACGTCGGACTCAGACGGCTATCGCTGAAGGCTGAATTTCTCGCCGGGTCAACCCGGCGCATCCGGCACCACGACGGTCGTCGTCGTGGTCGGCAGCACCGCTGCGGTCGTGGTCGTCACGACTGTGCTCGGCTCCGGGGCGGGCGCGGTCGTTGACGGCGCCGCGGTGCTGACCGGCTGCGGGGAGGTGGCCGAGGCGCTCGGCGCCACCGCCTGCGAGGTCGACGCCGGGACGGATTCCGTCGCCGCGGCACTCGGCTGCGGACCGGCCGTGTCGTCGGCGCCCTCCTCGGCCGCCGCAGCGGAGGAGGTGGCCGTGCTGGTCACCGCCGACGTCGGGCCGGTCGTCACCGCAGTGGTGGTCGCGCCGGTGGAGGTGCTGGTGCTCGGCGACGGCGACGCAGACGTGGTCGCCGCCGCAGAGGTGGTCGCCGAACCGGGTGAGCTCGTCGACGTTGACGACGGCGAGCCGGGTGACGGGCTGGTCGTGGACGCCGACGGCTCCGACGTCTGGGTTGCGGTGGTCTCGGCGGCGCTGGTGGTCGCCGTGTCACTCGACGTCCCCGGCGCGGTCGGTACCTGGGAGGGCACCTCCAGCAATGTCACCCCCGGTGGGAGCACCGGCGCGGGCTCGCCAGGGAACACCGAGGGCAGGGTGAACTGCGGATCGCGCGCTCCGACCTTGGCCCGCAGGTCGTTCCACTGCTCGATCAGATTCGTCCCCGGAGCGGTCTCGCCGACGCTTCGAACCTGGCCCTGGAGCTGTTCGAGGATCCGCTGCGCCTGCTCCCAGTCACCCTGTCCGATGAGCTGCTGCACCTCGGCCAGCTCCGATCGGGCGCTGCCGAGCGGGTTCGCGACCTGCGGCGGCAGCTCCAACAACGTCACACCCGGCGGTATCGCCGGTGCGGGCTCGCCGACGACGACCGGAGGCAGGGTGAAGTTGGGGTCGCGGGTGCCCACCTTGGCGCTCAGGTCGTTCCACTGATTGATCAGGTCCGTTTTCGCGGCGACGTCGCCGACGCTCTGGACCTGCGTGCTGACCGCCTGCAGCTTGTCCTGCGCAGCCTGCCAGTCACCCTGCTCGATGAGCTGCTGAACCTCTTGCATCTCGGTCTGGGCGGCCAGGATCACCGCATCCTCGCGCGGGGCGGCCTGCTCGCCGAACAGCATGGTGCGCAGACCGTAGAGCGCGTCACCGGGGCCGGCGCCGGCGACGATCGCGCCGAAACCGCCCAGGCACAGGACCGCGGCAGCCGCGGAGCCGACCACCGCGAGCGACAGCCGTCGGCGCCGGCCCGACGATGCGGACCGGTCCAGCGCGTCGGCGGCCTGCTGCGGGGTGACCAGTGCCGACACCGGGGTCTCACGGACGTCGTCGCGCCATCCGGCCAGCAGGTTCGCGAGTTCGGCCTCACCGCGGTCGGTGGCGTACACCGGTTCCCGCGCGGCCAGCGCGTCGAGGAACTGGTCGCTGCGGTTGATGTCGTCCAGCGACGGATCGCCGCCGTTGGCGTTCCAGCGTCCGAAATCAGGCATGATCACGCCCCGTCGCCATGATCTCGTTCTTGAGCTTGGCCAGTGCGCGATGCTGGGCCACCCGCACCGCTCCGGGGGTGCTGCCGACCGTCTCCGCGGTTTCCTCGGCGCTCATTCCGACGACGACGCGCAGGATCAGGATCTCGCGCTGCTTCTCGGGCAGCACCTGCAACAGGGCGGCCATCCGCGCCGACGACTCCGAATCGAGTGCCAGCTGCTCGGGGCTTGCCTCACCGGAGGAACGCTCCGGTACGACGTCCATCGGGTCGGCCCGGTTTCGCGAGGCCGCGCGGTGCGCGTCGGCAACCTTGTGTGCAGCGATGCCGTAGACAAAGGCCAGGAACGGTCGTCCCTGATCCTTGTAGCGCGGCAGCGCCGTGATGGCGGCCAAGCACACCTCCTGAGCAACGTCATCTGCTGACAGACCGCTGCGTTCCGTGGCCCCCACGCGAGCCCGGCAATACCGGACAACGATGGGGCGGATGGTCGCCAGCACTTCCTGGAGGGCGTTTCGATCGCCGGCCACCGCTTGCGCAACGACAGCATCGAGACGTTCTCCCGAAATTGTCATCGTGGCCGATATCTCCAGCGTTACGTGCGGGACACATCCCGTTGGGGGAGGTGGTTCTGCGTTGGGGCAGGAGCCGCGCCCCGTGGCGTGGCTCAGCTAAACAATAACGACCGTCCTCGGCGCAACCGGGTTACCTCGGACGCCACACGCCGCCCCATCTGGTCACGATTCCGGCGCAGCGGTCCCGGATACCGGCGATCTCGGCTGGTGAGTGCTCCGCGCTGCCGATGTCGGCGAGCAGGCAGGCGGCCGCCCAGCGCAGCGGGACCAGGCCGTGTCGCCCGGCGCTGCACAGTGCTTCGTCGGCCGAGCGGCGTGCGCCGGCCACATCGCCGTGGCAGCACCGTGCGGCGGCCAGGACGACGCCCGACTTGACGAGGTGCCGCACCGACCCCAGCTGCTCGGCGAGTTCGATCGCGGCGCCGGCGTGGCCGACGGCGGCGCCCCCGTCCCCGCACACCATCGCCAGCTCCGCCGAGACCCAGGCATGGCGCACCCGAAGCCTCGGCACCTGGGCGGCCTCGACCAGTCCCGCGGCGCGGCCCAGGGCCCGGGCCGAGGCCGCGGACCGGCCCACCCCCAGGGCATCGGCCGCCAGACCGATGAGGGCGTCGGCGCTGCTCTCGCCGTCGCCGTTGGCCACCGCAAGAGCCTGCCCGTCCAGCGGGCGCGCGCAATCGTGCCAGCCCAGCTGACGGAGAAAGGAAGCCCGCGTACTCAGCGCCAGCGAGGCGTACCGCCCGCGGGCGACGATGCGGCGCAGCCGGTCGAGGTCGGCCAGCGCACTGCTGTAATGGCCCTGCCCGCCGGCGGCGACCGCGCGCAACCACAGGTCTGCGGGGTCGGCGGCGGGCGGAAGGGGCCAGCTGGAGGGGTTGCTGCCGAAGGCCGCATCGGACAAGTCAGCAATGTCCGGCGCAGCGCTGTTACTCATCTGTGGGGGAGGCTACCAATTCGAATGGTTTTCCAGAATCACCTTGGTTAACAATTTGTGGATGCCGTGTTACGGGCATGTCAACCGCCTCCTGAGCAGCCGTAAATGCCCGAGTGACACGGCGTGAACTGATCAGCACAAACAACGTCGGACCCGTCGGCAGCGGCCGGCGACTAGCACTGAACTCGCTGCGTACGCGTCACACCGATGAACGCGATGTAAATTTTCCGGCTGCCGATATGCGGTTCCGCACACACCGAGAGTATTGACGGCAATTCCGAAGCCCTTCTACGTTGTGTGCACGAGTGGTCATCGGCGACTGTGCTCGGATCTGTTCCACGACTCACGCATCCAGTGAGTATGCGAAATGGGTGTGTAGAGAGGGGTTTTCCAAGTGCCACAGCCGCAGCAGCTACCGGGACCGAACGCCGACATCTGGGATTGGCAGATGCAGGGACTTTGCCGGGGCGTCGACTCAGCCATGTTCTTCCACCCGGACGGCGAGCGCGGCCGCGCCCGGGCCCAGCGTGAGATGCGCGCCAAGGAGATGTGCCGGCGGTGTCCGGTGATCACCCAGTGCCGCGCGCACGCGCTGGCTGTGGGCGAGCCTTACGGCATCTGGGGCGGCCTCAGCGAATCCGAGCGCGAGCTGCTGCTCAAGCGCGGCATTCGACGCACCGCCTGACCCCTCACCTCAACGAACCTCAGCCACACCCCGGCCGTCGCGTGCGGCCGGGGTGTCGCACGTCCGGGGACCGCGGCAGGGTTCACGACCCGGGCCGGTGTCCCAGGTCGACGGCCACCTGATCACCGATCGCCTCGCGGGCGTCCCGCTCCCGAACGCGCAGCTCGTCGAAGGCCCGCCTCGCCTCGGCCGCGTCGCCGGGCGACACCCGGATCACGTTGTCCAGGGCCAGCATCTCGCGCAGGATCTCCCTCCAGACCTTCATCCGGACCAGCACCTTCTCGGAGCCGAATGCCCGCACCAACGCTTCGGTGTGGGCCTGCTCGACGAGCGAAGGCATCTCCGGCACCGGCGCAGGGGGGTCGGTGTCGAGCACCGGCCAGGCCAGTTGCGCCCAGTGGCCGACCCGTTCGGCGACGTCCAGCAGATCGACATAGGCGTTCTCCAGCCGCTGCTGCTGCCGGGCTTCGGTCGCCAGGCGTCGCTCGTGCGCCAGTCCCCGGTTGGCCGTGAGCCATGTTCCGACGATGCCGGCCACGCCGACCGTCGCCGTCGCGACGTGTGCGACCCACTCCATTGCCATGGTTGGAGATCATGTCAGGGTCCCGCGGCCCCGCTCGATTCAGCGGCCGTGGTGTCCCGGCATCATTGCTCCCGACCCCATCATCGGCCGCATCATCGCCGGCATTCCGTCGCGGACGAATCCGGTGACCTCGACGGCGTGGTCGCGGATGGCCTGCACGATCACCGGGTCCTGCGCGGTTTCCTCGGCGATGACGCCGGTGGGCGTCATGATGAGTCGCCGCTGGTAGCCGTCGGCACTGCGGAACAGGGTCGGCAGGCTCGAGCTCATGCACGTGACCTCCTGCCGCTGATCCAGGCGGGAGTACATGGTCGAGACGTGCGCCTGCAGCTGCGCGGCCAGCCCCGGATCGTCGGACTCGGTGATGGTGCGAACCCCGCCGGGGATCTCCTCGACGGAGCGGTTGATCTCCGTGTGCCTCCGGAACATCTCCATGTAGACCCGCATGTCGGCCGGGCCGACACCCATCATTCCGCCGGGCCCCTGCGTGAGTCGTACCGCGGCCTCGGTGCCGGCCGTGCCGCTGCGCCAGCGATGTCCGACGCCGACGACGGTGCCCACCGCCAGCGCGCCGAGCGCGGCCAGTGCTGCGCGACGACTCATCGGTGTTGCCATGACGGTTCCTGCTTCACGAGCGGGCTACTTCTGTATTCGAGCCTCCGCCCGGCTGCGGGCACCGGCTAGAGACTTTGTGCCCCGATCGCTCAGGCGACCCGGGCCCAGGACTGGCAGTTCCGCGACTCGAAGGCCTTCACCTCGGCGTTGATGTTGGCGAACATCGGGCCGATGGACATGTTCGTCGCGACGACGTTCTCCTTGTTGGCGTCGGGGGTGCTGTAGGTGAACCACGCGCACATCGACTCCTGGGTCGGCACATCGTTGATCCAGACCCCGAACGGCGACGCCGACCCGCCCGTGCGGTAGAGACCGGGCGCAACGTCGGGGCCGACGAGGAAAAAGCCGTTCCCGGGGATCGGGTCCATCGGTTCGGCACCGGCCGGCCCCGCGACGGCGACGGCGGCCACACAGGCCACGAACCCGGCGGTCGCGCGACGCACAAACATGGGAAGCATCGGTCCTCGTCGTCCAGTTGTTCCACCGCCCAGCGTATTCCTGCTCGCCGCCCGGCACGGGCGAATACCGCGATCAAGATCGGCCGGCGTCGAGGTCGGCCCCGCCACGGCTCGACGGGCCCTGTTTCCAGCCAAGCACCTCGAGTGCCACGGCGACATGCACACTCGACCGCTCCAGCGGACTCGGCAGGAGCTCCTGGGCCCGCGCGATCCTGCGCAGCACCGTGTTGCGGTGGGTGAAGAGCACCTCGGCGGTGCGCGAGGCGTTGCACTGCTCGTTGACGTAGGTCAGCGTCGTGTGCTGCAGCTCGGCGTCAGCGCCGAGCAACCCGCCCAGGGTCCGGCGCAGGAACTGGTCGGTCCGTTCGGCATCCGCACTCACCAACGCGACCAATTCCACGTCGCTGAACCGCGCGATCTGGCGAGCCGACCGCAACCGGGACAGCATTCGCTGGGCGGTCAGCGCGTCCAGGTGGCTGCGCCGGAACCCGTCCATTCCGGCTGCCGGAGCGCCCAGCGCGACCCGGATGTCGGGGTGCGGCGCGACGGCGGCCCGCAGCGGCTCGTCCTCCCAGTCGGTGGCGGCGATCCACACCCACCGGGTGGCGGTGCTGGCCAGGATGCTCAACGGCCGGGTCCGGGCGGCCCGCCCCAGCGCCTCGGCGACATGGTCGAGCCGGCGGGCATCGGTGTCGGAATCCTCGGACCAGATCACCGCGGCGGTGTGCTGGCGGTCGAGGCGGTAGCCGAGCCGCTGCTCGGCACGGTGGGCGGCGATCGGTGCGCCGTCGAGGATCAGGGCGACCACCTCGCGCCGCTCGGCGTGCGCCCCGGCGGTGAGTTCGTCGCGCTCCCGGCGCATCTGGTCCTCGATACCGGCCAGGGTGGCGTCGATGAACGTCGCGATCGACGCCGCCGTGACGTCGAGCAGCTCGCGCAGTTCGGCCGGATCGTCGGTCAGGTCGAAGGCGATCTGCATCCAGCGCCGCCAGGCCACGCTCTGCCCCACCCGGTAGGCGTCCAGGGCGCGCTCGTCGAGGCCGCGACGCACCATGTCGCGTGCCGTGCCGAGCGGTTCGGGACCGAGGTTGGCGGGCACCGGGGCTCCCGGAGCGCGGACGTTGGCCGACACCCAGTGCATCAGATTCGAGCGGTTGGTGCGGCTCGAGGCCGCCGCCAGCTCGGGATCCCCGGCGATCTCCGGATTGGCCGCGAGCGTGGCGCGGTCGAGTTCCTCGAGCCACTCCGGGCTGACCGCGAGTCCGATCTCGGCGCCTTCCCGGATCAGCTCGCGGACCCGCGGGGACGGTTCGGCCCACTGCACAGAACCAGCATAGAACCGCTGATGCAGAGTGCACCATCAGTCGGCGCATGTTGGGCTTTCCCGCCCTTGGCCGCGCGCTCGGGCTGCGTCACCCTGGATTCCAGTCATCCATCTCTGCAAGGGAGCACCACCGATGGAACACATCGACGTCCTCATCATCGGAGCCGGCATCTCCGGTATCGGCGCCGCCTACTACCTCTCCCGCGAGGTTCCCACCGCCTCGTACGCCATCCTGGAGGCCCGCGGCGCCACCGGCGGCACCTGGGACCTGTTTCGCTACCCCGGCATCCGCTCGGACTCCGACCTGCACACCTTCGGCTACGAGTTCAAGCCGTGGCGCGACGAGGACGCCATCGCCAGCGCCGACAAGATCCTGGCCTACCTGCGCGAGGCCGCCACCGAGAACGGCATCGACCGGGCCATCCGACTGCACCACAAGGTTCTCGGCGCCGCCTGGTCGAGCCAGAACGCACGCTGGGTCGTCGACGTCGAACGCACCGACACCGGCGAGCGCTCCCAGATCAGCGCCGACTGGCTGTTCTGCGCGGGCGGCTACTACCGCTACGACGAGGGCTACACACCGCACTTCGAAGGGCGCGAACGCTTCACGGGCCAGATCGTGCACCCGCAGCACTGGCCCGAGGACCTCGACTACGCCGGCAAGAAGGTCGTGGTGATCGGCAGCGGCGCCACCGCGGTCACCCTGATACCGGCGATGGCCGACAAAGCCGGCCACATCACCATGCTGCAACGCTCCCCCAGCTATGTGCTGCCATTACCGGGCCGCGACGTGGTCGCCAACACCCTGCAGCGGGTGCTCGGCCCCGAACGCGGCTATGCGCTCACCCGCCGCAAGAACATCGCCCAGCAACGCTTCATCTGGTCGTTCTGCCAGCGCTACCCGCGCGCCGCGCGCAAGGTTCTGCGCCACCTGAACGCCCGCCTGCTACCCGAGGGCTATCCGGTCGACGTGCACTTCAACCCGACCTACAACCCGTGGGACCAGCGGCTGTGCATGGTGCCCGACGGCGACCTGTTCACCGCGATCAGCTCCGGTCGGGCGTCGGTGGTCACCGACACCATCGCGACGTTCACCGAGACCGGCATCGAGCTGGAGTCCGGCGAACACCTCGACGCCGACATCATCGTCACGGCCACCGGCCTGAACGTGCAAGCCTTCGGCGGGATCTCGCTGAGCGTCGACGGCGAACCGGTACACCTGCCCGACACCGTGGCCTACAAGGGCATGATGCTCTCCGGCGTGCCGAACTTCGCGTTCGCGATCGGCTACACCAACTCGAGCTGGACGCTCAAGATCGGCCTGCTCTGCGAGCACTTCTGCCGGCTGCTCAACCACATGGACGCCGCCGGATACGACGTGTGCCGCGCCGAACTGGCCGACCCGGACATGCCGACCCGTCCGCTGCTGGACTTCGCGGCCGGCTACATCCAGCGTGCGGTCGACCAGCTGCCCCGGCAGGGCGCCGCCGAGCCGTGGCTGACGTCGATGAATTTCCAGGCCGATGTGAAGCTGCTGCGCGCCGACTCCGTCGAGGACCCGCACCTGCACTTCGACAAGGTCGTCGAGACTGCCGACGCCGGGGATCTGGCGGTCGCTCCGTGAACCCGTTCGCCGGCAAGGTCGCCGTCGTCACCGGCGCCGGCTCCGGAATCGGGGCCGCGCTGGCCGACGAGTTGTCCCGGCGCGGAGCCCGGCTTGCGCTCAGCGACGTCAACGAGACCGCGGTACGCGGCGTCGCGGCCGAGCTGGCCGGCCGCGGCACCCCGGTGCACGTCAGCGCACTCGACGTGGCCGACCGCGATGCCGTCGAGCGATACGCCGCCGAGGTCGCCGCCGACTACGGCGTGGTGCACCAGCTCTACAACAACGCCGGCATCGCCGGGATCGCCGACACCGTGCTCGACACGAGCTATGCCGAGTTCGAGCGGATCATCAACGTGAACCTGTGGGGAGTCATCCACGGCACCAAGGCATTTCTGCCCCACCTGATCGACTCCGGCGACGGGCATCTGGTCAACGTGTCCAGCCTCAACGGCTACATGGCCCAGCCCGGGCTGAGCAGCTACTGCACCACCAAGTTCGCGGTGCGCGGGTTCACCGAGTCGGTGCGCTGCGACCTGATGGCCGCCGGCCACCCGGTGGGGGTCACCGTGGTACACCCCGGCGGGGTGAAGACCAACATCGTCACCGCCGCCTTCGACGAGGTGCAGCGCGCCGGCACCGCCGGGCAGCGGGACCGCGAGGTCCTGGAGCGCTACAACGACACGCTGCTCACGATGCCGCCCGCGCGGGCTGCCCGGATCATCCTCGACGGGGTGGCCGCGAAGAAGCCGCGGGTGCTGGTCGGCAACGACGCCAGGGCCGTCGACATCCTGGTCCGGCTGCTGCCCGGCAGCTATCCGAAGCTGGTGAACCGGTTCTTCGGGAAGGTGCTGCCCGCGGCACTGACCCCGCGCTGAGGTCCCCCTCCGCATACGAGAGCACCCCCGGCCCAACCGGACCGGGGGTGCTTCGCGCTAGGTCACTCAGTGATGGTGATGGTGCCCATGACCGTGGCCATGGCCGTCATCCTCGTCCTCTTCGGGCTTCTCGACCACTGCGGTCTCGGTGGTGAGCACCATGCGCGCCACCGATGCGGCGTTGAGCACCGCCGAGCGGGTGACCTTGACCGGGTCGACGACCCCGTCGGCGGTGAGGTCGCCATAGCTCAGCGTGGCGGCGTTGAAGCCGTGCCCGGCCGGGAGTTCGGCCACCTTGTTGACCACGACCGAGCCGTCCAGCCCGGCGTTGGTGGCGATCCAGTACAGCGGCGAGGCCAGCGCGGCGGCGAACAGGTCGACGCCCAGCGCCTCGTCGCCCGATGTCGACTTACGCAGGTCGTCGAGGTTGGCTCGGGCCTGCACCAGTGCTGCGCCGCCACCGACGACGATGCCCTCCTCCACGGCGGCCTTGGCCGCGGCGACGGCGTCCTCGACCGCTTCCTTGCGCTTCTTCAGATCGGTCTCGGTGGCCGCGCCGACCCTGATGACCGCGACACCGCCGGCCAGCTTGGCCAGCCGCTCCTCGAGCTTCTCGCGGTCCCAATCCGAGTCGCTGTTCTCGATCTCGGCCCGCAGCTGCGCCTTACGGCCGTCGATGTCTTCCTGGGTGCCGCCACCGTCGACGATCACGGTGCTGTCCTTGTCGACGACGACACGGCGTGCGGTGCCCAGCACCTCGAGACCCGCCTCGCGCAGGACCAGCCCCACGTCGGGGTTGACCACCTGTCCGCCGGTGACGACGGCCAGATCGTCGAGGAACGCCTTACGCCGGTCGCCGAAGAACGGCGCCTTGACCGCGACGGCCTTCAGCGTCTTACGGATGGCGTTGACGACCAGCGTCGACAGGGCCTCGCCTTCGACGTCCTCGGCGACGATCAGCAGCGGCTTGCCGGCCTCGGCGACCTTCTCCAGCAGCGGGAGCAGGTCGGGCAGCGAGCTGATCTTCTCGCGGTGCAGCAGCACCAGCGCATCCTCGAGCACCGCTTCCTGGGAATCGAAGTCGGTGACGAAGTAGGCCGACAGGAAGCCCTTGTCGAAGCCGACGCCCTCGGTGATCTCCAGTTCGGTGTTCAGCGAGGAGGATTCCTCGACCGTCACCACACCGTCGGCGCCGACCTTGGTCATGGCCTGACCGACCAGCTCGCCGACCTGCTGGTCGCGCGAGGACACGGTGGCCACCTGGCCGATGGCCTGGCTGTCCTTGACCGGGGTCGCGGAGGCCAGCAGCGCCTCGGAGACGGCATCGGCAGCCTTGCTGATGCCCGCGCCGAGCGCGATCGGGTTGGCGCCGGCGGCGACGTTGCGCAGCCCGCCTTTGACCAGGGCCTGCGCCAGCACGGTCGCGGTGGTGGTGCCGTCA
>JAXHTL010000162.1:0-11165 GCA_034190095.1 Actinomycetota bacterium | reverse complement strand
ACCGGCGGCCAACGCAGCGGTTACTCCGGCAGCCGCAGCTCGGGCTTGTCCACCTCTTCGATGTTGACGTCCTTGAAGGTGATCACCCGGACCTGCTTGACGAAGCGCGCCGGCCGGTACATGTCCCACACCCAGGCATCGCCGAGCCGAAGCTCGAAGTAGACCTCGCCGTCGGCGTTGCGCGGCACCATCTCCACGCTGTTGGCCAGGTAGAACCGCCGTTCGGTCTCCACGACGTAGCTGAACTGCCCGACGATGTCCTTGTACTCGCGGTAGAGCGAGAGCTCCATCTCGGTTTCGTACTTCTCGAGATCTTCGGCACTCATCGACTCAGCTGTCCTTCATGTAGATCGGAGTCTGGCGGACTCCCTGTACATCAGAGTCCGTCGGACTCATCGGCCCAATCTTCCCGCACCCGAAGTCTGCATGCTCCCCGGGTTCCCCCTTCTCGGTGTCTTCTCCCGGATCGGCGCACCCGGCCGTCACCAGTCGCCGCACGTTGATGAACGAGTACCGATGCTGACGCGACGGCCCCAGCCTGCTCAGGGCGGCGCTGTGCGCGCGGGTGCTGTACCCCTTGTGCTGGGCAAATCCGTACCCGGGGTGTTCGTCGTCCATCGCGACCATCAACCGGTCGCGGCTGACCTTGGCCAGCACGCTGGCCGCCGCGATGCAGGCTGCGGCGGCGTCGCCGCCCACCACCGGCAGCGACGGCACCGGCAGCCCCGGCACCCGGAACCCGTCGGAGAGCACATAGCCGGGCCGCACCGGCAACCCGGCCACCGCCCGTCGCATGCCCTCGATGTTGGCCACATGCACTCCCCGTCGGTCCACCTCCTGCGAGGGGATGAATACCACGTGATAAGCCAGTGCGTACCGTCTGATCACCGGAAAGAGGCGTTCCCGCTCGGCCTCGTCGAGCTTCTTGGAGTCGTCGAGGGCGGCCAGGCTCTCCAGCCGGTTCGGGCCGAGCACACAGGCGGCCACCACCAACGGCCCGGCACAGGCCCCGCGCCCCACCTCGTCGACGCCGGCCACCGGGCCCAGGCCGGCCCGGTACAGCGCGGACTCGAAGGTGCGCAGGCCCGACGACCGGCGGATCACCGCTCTCGGAGGCCACGCAGCCGGCACGTGTCAGGGGCTCCTGTCAGGTCTGGGGGTTCACCGTGTCCACGCCTCCCCACCTCGACGGGGGCCAGGCGATGAACTGGGCTTTGCCGATGACATTGTCCACCGGGATGGTGCCCGCCATCGGGTCGCCGGTGCACATCAAACCGCGTTGCGCGTCGGCGGGCTGGTTGGAGCAGTGGGTGCGCGAGTCGGCCGAGTGGGTGCGGTTGTCGCCCATCACCCACAGCCGGTCCTCCGGGACGGTGACCGGCCCGAACTCGGGTCCTAGGCACGGGTAGACCGCCGGATCGGCCATCATCGTGTTCGGGTCCAGGTAGGGCTCGTCGAGACGCTTTCCGTCGACGGTCAGCCCCGTGTCGGCACGGCATTCGACCGTCTGCCCGCCGACCGCGATGATCCGCTTGACGAGATCGTTCTCGTCCGGCGGGACGAAGCCGACGAAGGACAGCGCGTTCTGCAGCCACCGGATCGCGGTGTTGTCCGAGCGGATCGACTGGTAGCCGATGCTCCAGTTCGGCGGCCCCTTGAAGACCACGACGTCGCCGGGCTCCGGCGAGCCGAACCGGTAGCTGAGCTTGTCGACCATGATGCGGTCACCGACACAGCCGTTGCAGCCGTGCAGGGTGGGCTCCATCGACTCCGACGGGATCAGATACGGCCGCGCGATGAACGTCAGCATCACGTAGTAGAGCACCAGCGCGATACTGACCAGGATGGCGAATTCGCGCAGCGCACCGCGCTTCTTCTTGCCGGATTCCTGCTCGGTGCCCGAGTCCGGGTCCGCCGGGTCCGCGGGAGCCTCCGCTGAGGTGGCGGGATCGGGATTCTCGATCGTGCGCTCGGGTGAGTCGTCGGGTTCGGAAGGACCGGTCACGAGATCAGCGTAGCCAGCGCCCCGACCGTCGCGGGGCACCCGGGCAAGGTCAGCGCTTTTCCTTGATCTTGGCCTTCTTGCCGCGCAGCTCACGCAGGTAGTAGAGCTTGGCGCGCCGCACGTCGCCGCGGGTGACGACGTCGATGTGGTCGATGTTGGGCGAGTGCACCGGGAAGGTGCGCTCGACGCCGACGCCGTAGCTCTCCTTGCGCACGGTGAACGTCTCGCGGGCTCCGCCGCCCTGACGGCGGAGCACGACACCCTTGAAGACCTGGATGCGCTCCTTGGAGCCCTCGATCACCTTCACGTGGACGCTGACGGTGTCGCCGGGGCCGAAGTCCGGGACATCGTCACGCAACGACGTCTGGTCGACGAAATCCAGCGTGTTCATCGGTCACACTTCCTTGCTGTTGGCGGCCCGTGACGCGTTCTGGACGAGCGCGAGCGGGGCCGATGGTGTTCGGGCGTCTGGGGCGAGTCCGGCGGCGAAGCGACAACCTCGGCGAGACCGCCGCGGCATGTCGTCTCCGGCCATGCACAGACAACTGCCCAATTGTGCCAGACGGAGGGCCCATCCCCGAAATCCCGCTCCGGCCGCCCCGGCGGGCGGCCACCCACAGTGTCCTGGGCCACGTCTTCGGACCAGCGCAAAGCGGGTATACCCCGGATATCCTAGGCATCCGGGTGCGCGACCATCGACGGAGCAGGATCGCGGCGCCTGGCCCCTGACACCCTTGGAGGTCCAGTGATCCGACGGCCGCGGCGGCTGGCGCGGACGGCCCACACCGCGATCGCCCTGGCCGGCGCCGT
The DNA here is from genome assembly GCA_034190095.1 of Actinomycetota bacterium. Classification (GTDB taxonomy): domain Bacteria; phylum Actinomycetota; class Actinomycetes; order Mycobacteriales; family Mycobacteriaceae; genus Mycobacterium. Next base: position 8,350 of record JAXHTL010000162.1, on the reverse strand, counting down.
GGTCATGCTGGCCGGGTGCGAGGCCACCGTGCACGGGAGCCCGCCGGTCTCACCGGCGGCCCCCCAGATGACGGTCGTCGCACCACTGGGGACGATGGCCCCGCTGCCCGAGGCTCCCCCCGATGCACCGGCTTCCTCGTTCTCCGGCCTGGCCCAGCGCGAGCAGCAGGCCACCGCCGAAGCCGCCGCCGCGGGCGCCGACATCACCGCCGCGGTGCTCGACCGCAACACCGGCCAGCTGGTTACCAACGGCAACGGCAGGACCATCGCCATCGCCTCGGTGGTCAAGTTGTTCATCGCCGACGACCTGCTGCTGCAGGTCGCCGACGGCCGGGTCACGCTCAGCGAGGAGGACCGGCACGCTCTCGACGTGATGCTGCGCTCCTCCGACGACAGCGCCGCTGAGGTCTTCTGGAACCGCAGCGGCGGCAGCGCCGTCATCGACCGCGTCGTCTCCCGGTACGGGCTCGCGCAGACCTCCGCCCCCGGCAACGGGCGCTGGTACAACACCATCAGCACCGTCACCGACCTGGTGCGCTACTACGACATGCTGCTCGCCGGCACCGGCGGACTGCCGCCCGAACAGGCGGCCGTCATCCTGTCCAACCTCGCCGCGTCGACCCCGACGGCGCCCGACGGCATGGTTGCGGGTGGTGTCTATCCGCAACGCTTCGGCATCCCCGAGGGGCTGCCCGGTGAGCCCGTCGCGGTCAAGCAGGGCTGGATGTGTTGCATCGGTTCGGACTGGCTGCACCTGTCCACCGGGGTCGTCGGACCCAACCGCCGCTATGTGATGGCGATCGGGTCGATGCAGGCCACCGATGCCGCGACCGCGCGGGAGACCATCACCGCGGCGGTGCGCACGATGTTCCCGGACGGGACCATCTAGCCCGGGCGGGATTCAGTCGAGCAGGTCGGGCCGGCGCTCGCGGGTACGTTGCAGCCGCTGTTCGCGCCGCCACGCCGCGATCCGCGCATGATCACCGGACAACAGCACCTCCGGCACCGCGAGGTCACGCCACCGCGCCGGCCTGGTGTAGCTCGGACCCTCCAGCAGGCCACCGACCAGGGCCGAATGCGAATCGTCCTGATGCGATTGCGGGTTGCCGAGCACATCGGGCAACAGCCGCACGACGGCCTCGATCATCACCAGCGCGGCCGATTCGCCGCCGGGCAGCACGTAATCGCCGATCGAGACCTCGGCCACCCGCATCCGGCGCTCGGCGTCGGTGACCACCCGCTGGTCGATGCCCTCGTACCGGCCGCAGCCGAACACCAGGTGGGTCTCGGTGGTCCACTCGTGCGCCATGGCCTGGGTGAACAGCCGGCCGGCCGGCGTGGGGATCACCAGAAGGGTTTCCGGCGAACAGATCTCGTCGAGGGCCTCACCCCATACCGGCGCCTTCATGACCATCCCCGGTCCGCCCCCGTACGGCGAGTCGTCCACCGAGTGATGGACATCGTGGGTCCAGGTGCGCAGGTCGTGCACGGCGAGCTCGACGATTCCCGCGTCGATGGCTTTGCCCGGCAACGACTGCCGTAGGGGCGCCAGGAACTCCGGGAAGATCGTCACGACATCAATACGCACAGTGTGGCATCCCTAGAGTTCGAGCAGGCCCTCGGGCGGGTCGATCTCGATGGCGTTGTCCGCCAACGACACCGAGACGACGATCGCCGAGACGAACGGCACCAGCACTTCATCCCCGGCTTCGCTGCGCACCGCCAGCAGTTCCCCGGCGGCGGTGTGCAGCACTTCGCTGACCGTGCCGACGGGCTGTCCGACGGTCGTCGCGACGCTCATGCCCTCGAGTTGATGGTCGTAGTACTCGTCGGGATCCTCGATCGGCGGCAGGTCCGCCGAGTCGACCAGGAACACCGTGCCGCGCAGCAGGTCCGCCGAGCTGCGGTCGGCCACACCGGCAAACCGCATCAACAGCCGCCCACCGTGCTCACGGACGGATTCGACGACGAACTCCCGTTCCGGCCCCGGCGCGGATCTGCCCCGCGCTGAGCGACCGCGCAATCTGGCCCCGGGCCGGAAGCGGCCCTCGGGGTCATCGGTGCGCACTTCGACGGCGACCTCGCCGGTGACGCCGTGCGCCTTGACGACCCGCCCGACCACCAGGTCCATCGTCGGCTACTGGTCGGTGTCCACCACGTCGACGCGGATGCCGCGTCCACCGATGCCGGCCACCAGGGTGCGCAGCGCGGTCGCGGTGCGTCCGCCCCGGCCGATGACCTTGCCCAGGTCGTCGGGGTGGACGTGCACCTCGACGGTGCGTCCGCGCCGGCTGGTCACCATGTCGACACGCACATCGTCGGGGTTGTCGACGATCCCACGGACCAGATGCTCGACAGCATCGACGACCACAGTGCTCACCGGGCTCAGCTTTCGGCGGTCGCGGAGTCGGCCGGCTCGGCGGCGTCAGCAGCCTCGGTCGCCTCGGCGGTCTCGCCCTCGGCCGCCTCGGTCTTCTTGGCCGGCGCCTTCTTCTTCTTGGGCGTGACGGCCTCGTTGGCCGGGCCACCGTCGGCGTCGGCGAGCGCAGCGTTGAACAGGTCCAGCTTGCTGGGCTTGGGCTCCTTGACCTTCAGCGTGCCCTCGGCCCCGGGCAGACCCTTGAACTTCTGCCAATCGCCGGTGATCTTGAGCAGCTGCAGCACGGGCTCGGTGGGCTGGGCGCCGACGCCGAGCCAGTACTGGGCACGCTCCGAGTCGATCTCGATGAGGCTCGGATCTTCCTTCGGGTGGTACCGGCCGATGACCTCGATGGCGCGCCCCTCGCGGCGGGTGCGGGCGTCGGCGACGGCGATGCGGTACTGGGGATTGCGGATCTTGCCGAGCCGGGTGAGCTTGATCTTGACAGCCATGGGTGTTGCGACTTCTCCTGTGATTGCCACGCTGCAATTCAGCGACCGCCGGCGGGATGCCGGGATCCGGTTTTGCCTTACGTGTGTGACCACGCTGCGGCCGTGACCGCAGGCAGACAGCCGACCATTGTGCCAGAACAGGGCCGTCGGCTGGAAATCGCCGCCCGGCGCCTCAGATTCCCAGCACCGCCTTGGCGATGAAGAAGTAGATGAGCAGGCCGCTGGCGTCGACGAAGGTCGAGATGAACGGGTTCGCGAACACGGCGGGATCGGCGCGGATCGCCCGGGCGAGCAACGGCATCACTCCCCCCACGGTCGCCGCCATCGTGCACAACGCCAGGAATGTCAGCCCGATGACCGTCCCGATGTCGACGCTGTAGACCAGCGAGACGATCGCGAAGGCCAGCCCGCCGAGCACGACCCCCAGCGACAGCCCCACCCGGAACTCGCGGAACAGCACCTTGCCGACATCGGAGGGCCGCACATCGCCGAGGGCCAGCGCCCTGGTCACCGTCGTCGCCGCCTGATTGCCCGTGTTTCCGCCCGTGCCGATCAACAGTGGGATGAACAGCGCCAGCGTGACCACCTCGGCGAGCGTCTCCTCGAACACCTCGAGCACCTGCACGGTCAGGGTCGCCCCGATGGCGAGCACCAACAGCCAGACGACCCGCGAGCGCATCAGCCCCAGCACCGGGGCGGTCAGGTAGGGCCGGCGCAGCGGTTCCACGCCGCTGATGCGGGCCTGGTCCTCGGAGTCGGCGTCCTCGAGGATCGCCAGCGCGTCATCGACGGTCAGCACTCCGACGATCCGGGTTTCGTGGTCCACGATGGGCAGCGCCAGCAGTTTGAGGTCGGCGCAGCGGCGCGCGGCGGTCTCGGCGTCGTCGGTGGCGTGCACCCACTGGGCCGGTTGCATCACCTCGGCGATCGTCGTCCCGGGCGGAGCCTTGAGGACTTCGCGCAGGCTGACCACACCGACCAGGGTCCGGTCGTCGTCGGTGACCGGCAGGGTGTACACGGTTTCGGCGTCGTCGAGATGGTCGGAGAGCTTGGTCATCGCGGTCGCAGTCGTCCACTCGGGGCGCACCCTCACGAACTCCGGGCTCATCCGCCGGCCGATCGAGCCCTGCGGGTAGCCCAGGATCTCGGCGGTCATCTCCCGTTCGGCGGGGGGCAGACCCTGCATCAGCCGGCGCGCGACGTTGGCCGGGAGTTCGTCGAGCAGTTCGACGCGGTCGTCGGGATCCAGATCGGCGAACAACTCGGCGGTCTGCTCGTCCTGCAGTGCGCCCACCAGATCGCTTTGCAGGCTCGCATCGAGAACTTCGAACACCTCCACCGCGCGGGCCTTGGGCAGCACCCGGTAGGCCACGGCGCGTTGGTTACTGTCGAGCCGCTCCAAGATGTCCACGATCTGGCCGGTGGGTAACGGGCTGATGAACGCGGTCAGTTCGGCGAAAGCGCTTCGGCCTATTGCCTGTTCGATGTTCTTGACGGTGGACTCAGGGGCGAATTCATCGACGTCGGTCACACCGGGTCAGAGTAGTTTGTCGAAGCACTTCGTCTCGACCCGAGAGGTGATCCGCCAGCCCTGCGCGGTCCGGACGAACTCGTCGTCGTACCACAGACCGCAGAACAGGATCTGGTTGCTCTCGGCGTCGACGACCATCGGGTTGAAGCAGATGACCCGGGACGTCGCGGTGTCCCCGTCGAACACCACCGACAGATTGCCCAGCATGTGCGAGTACGCCGGGAAGTTGGGCAACACCTCGGCCAGCCACGCCTTGACCTCGGGATAGCGTCCGTCGATGCCGCCCATGGCGCGGTAGTCGATGTAGGCGTCCGGGGTGAAGACCGCATCGAGGTCGTCGAATCGGCGCTGGTCGATCGCGGTGGAGTAGTCGGTCAGCAGCTGCTGGATCTCCAGCCGGTCGGAGATCTCCTCGAGGCTCAGCATGCATCGATTGAACACGATCAGCGACCGGGTTTAGGCTCACCCGACATGATGAGGCTTCTCGCGTGTCTGGGAACGACGCTGTGCCTGCTCGCCGGTCACGCGGTCGGCCCGATGACCCCGGCGGCACTCGCGGTGCCCGCACCGGGCGTCAGCCAGCCCACCGGCACGGTCCCGGTGCCCGGGGGGCCCGCCGAGGCCTGGGTGCTGGCCGACATGGACACCGGGGCGATCCTGGCCGCCCGCAACGAACACGGCACCTACGCCCCGGCGAGCACGATCAAGGTGCTCACCGCACTGACCGCGCTCGACGAATTGCCGCTGGACGCCACCATCGTGGCCAACGAGGCCGACACCCGGGTCGAGTGCAACTGCGCCGGGGTGACCCCCGGCTTCACCTACACCACACGTCAGCTGCTGGAGGCGATGCTGCTGGTGTCCGGAAACGACGCGGCGAACACCATGGCCACCATGCTCGGCGGTCGCGAGGCCGCGCTGATGAAGATGAACGGCAAGGCCGCACTGCTGGGCGCCTACGGGACCAATGCCGGCTCGCCGTCGGGGATCGACGGACCGGGCATCGACATCTGGTCCACCCCGCGCGATCTGGCGGTCATCTTCCGCGCCGCGATGGCCAACCCGGTGTTCGCGCAGATCACCGCCCAGCCCAGCGCGGTGTTCCCCACCCGCAACGGTGACCGGGTGCTGGTCAACCAGGACGAGCTGCTGGTGCGCTATCCCGGAACCTTCGGCGGCAAGACCGGGTACACCGACCTGGCCCAGAAGACGTTCGTCGGCGGCGCTCAGCGGGGCGGCCGCAACCTGGTCGTGGCGATGATGCACGGGCTGAACCGGGAAGGCCAGCCGACGTACTGGGATCAGGCCGCCGCCCTGTTCGACTGGGGGTTCGCGCTGCCGCCGGACGCCGGCATCGGCCAGCTCTGAACCGCTGCGCCGATACCGGATGGAGACCTGATCGCGCGCGTGCCGAGTCCTGCCGCGACTAGCGTCGCCAGGCGTGCGACGACGATTCGCGGGGCTGGCGCTTGCTCTGTGCACCGCAGTGACCGGTGCGCAGTTGTCCTCGGCGCCAACGGCGTTCGCCCAACCTGAGCTGGAGCCCGCCACAGCACAACAGCTTCCGGACGGTCCCGCTCAGGCCTGGCTGGTGGCCGACCTCGACACCGGGCAGGTGCTGGCCAGCCGCGACCCGTACGGCCGCTACGCCCCGGCCAGCACGATCAAGGTGCTGCTGGCGATGACGGTCCTCGACCATCTTCGCCCCGACAACTTCGCCCGGGCCAACGATTCCCACACCAAGGTCGAATGTTCGTGTGTGGGGCTCACGCCGGGACAGCCCTACACCGTGCGCAACCTGCTCGAGGCGATCCTGATGGTGTCGGGCAACGATGCGGCCAACATGCTCGCCGACATGCTGGGCGGCCAGCGGGTGGCCGTGGCCGCGATGAACCGAAAAGCAGCCCTGGTCGGCGCCCGCGCCACCCGGGCCTCGTCGCCGTCGGGGCTGGACGGGCCCGGGTGGGAGTCGGTGACCACCCCGCACGATCTGGCGGTGATCATGCGTGCGGCGCTGAACTATCCGCTGATCGCCTACATCATGCGCTCGCCGTCGGCGCAGTTCCCCGGCCGGACGCTGCACAACCAGAACGAGCTGCTCAGCCGCTATCCGGGTGATCTGGGCGGAAAGACCGGCTTCACGAACCTCGCGCGAAAGACCTACGTGGGCGCCGCCCAGCGGGGCAACCGGCGCCTGGTCGTAGTCCAGATGTACGGCACCGGAGACCTGTACGGACAGGCCATCGAGCTACTCGACTGGGGTTTCAGCCACTGACCCGCTCCCGGCTGAACACGTGCACGCGCGGTGTCGGTCGGAAAGCTCAGAAAACCCTGCCGCGCAGCATCACCAGCGCCGGGTTGGCCAGCACGCCCCGGCCGCTGCGCGGATCCTCGGTGAAGCACACCAGATCGGCCGGAGCGCCGTGTTCGAGCGCCGGGCGGCGCAGCCAGTCCCGCGCGTTCCAGCAGGCGGCGCCGAGCGCCTCGGTGGCGGTCATGCCGATGCCCTTGAGGGCCTCGACCTCGTCGGCGATGCGCCCGTGTGCGACCGCACTGCCGGCATCGGTGCCCGCATAGATCGGCACACCCGCCTCCCGGGCCGCACCGACCCGATCGATGCAGGTCTGGTGCAGTGCCTGCATGTGCTGCTGGTACCGGGGGTACTTGGCGGCAGCGCCGGCGATGTCGGGAAAGTTCTCGACGACGTTGATCAGGGTGGGCACCAACGCGGTGCCGTGCTCCACCATCAGGTCGACGGTGTCCTCGGTCAGACCGGTGCCGTGCTCGATGCAGTCGATCCCGGCCCTGATCAGCCCCGGTAGTGCTGCCTCGCTGAACACGTGCGCGGTGACCCGCGCTCCGTTGGCGTGCGCGGCTTCGATCGCCGCCTCGAGGACCGCATCCGACCACAGCGGCGCCAGGTCGCCGAGGTCGCGATCGATCCAGTCACCGACCAACTTGACCCAACCGTCCCCCCACCGGGCCTGCTCGGCGACCGCCTCGGGCAGCTGCCATTCGTCCTCGAGTTCCAGGGCGAAGCCGCGCTGGTAGCGCTTGGGGCGGGCCAGGTGACGGCTGGCCCGGATGATGCGCGGCAGCTCGGCATGGTCGTCGAAGCTGCGGGTGTCGGTCGGTGAGCCTGCGTCGCGCAGCAGCAGCGCGCCGGCACCCCGCTCGGTTTCGGCCTGCGCGAGCGCCTCGTCCAACTCGATCCGCCCGGCCGGACCGAGCCCGACATGGCAGTGCGCGTCGACCAGACCCGGCAGGATCCAGCCGCCATCCCCATCGGCCCCGAAGACGGTCTCGGCGCCGGCAACCGGTTCGGCACTGAGCACACCGTCGAGGACCCACCACTGCACCGGCTCACCGTCGGGCAGGCTCCTGCCGCGAACGTGCAGGCGCATCAGTTGCCTTTGGGGAACTTCAACTTCGACAGGTCGATGTCGGCCAGCCCCGGCGGCAGCTCGTCGAGACCCTTGGGCATGTTGGACAGGTCGGGGAAGCCCTGCGGCATGCCGGCCATCCCGGCGCCGAGCGGGTTGCGCGTCTTGGGCGGGGTCGGCCCCTTGCCGCCCTTCTTGCCCTTCTTGCCCTTGCCTTTGGCAGCCTTACGGGTGTTCTTGCGGCCGAAGGGCATTCCCATCTGGCCGGCCATCGACGACATCATCTTGCGCGCCTCGAAGAACCGGTCGACGAGCTGGTTGACCTCCGAGACCGACACCCCGGATCCGTTGGCGATCCGCAACCGCCGGGAGGCGTTGATGATCTTCGGGTCGGCCCGCTCCTGCGGGGTCATACCCCGGATGATGGCCTGCACCCGGTCGAGCTGGTTGTCGTCGACGGCGGCCAGCGCGTCCTTCATCTGGCCCGCGCCCGGCAGCATGCCCAGCAGGTTGCCGATCGGGCCCATCTTGCGGATCGCGAGCATCTGCTCGAGGAAGTCCTCCA
>JAXHTL010000161.1:0-11197 GCA_034190095.1 Actinomycetota bacterium | reverse complement strand
CGCCGGTACGCCGACGGGGTCTCGCCGCAGAACTGGGCGAACGCGCGGGTGAACGAACTGATGCTGTCGAACCCGACGGCGGTGGCGGTCTCCTGCACGGTCTGTCGCGGCGCGGCCAGGAGCGCCATCGCGCGCAGCATCCGGGCGTGCAGCAGGTAGGTGCGCCACGACAAGCCCAGGGTGTCGGCGAACAGCCGGCGCAGGGTGCGTTCCGAGACCGACACCGCGCGGCTGACCTGTTCGCAGGTGACGGTGTCGAGGTGGGCCTTGGTGTACTCCAGGGCCGCGGCCACGATCGGGTGCTCCGAGGTGGGCAGGCTCAGCGGCGCCTCATGGTCGAGCGCCTCGCCGACCAGCGCCGCCAGGGTTCGGAAGAACCCGTCGGAGCGCTCGTCGCCCTCGGCGCGGTCGATCGGCCAGCGCAGCCCGTAGATCATCATCTCGCGGATCAGCGGGGACACGGCGAGGATGCGGGCCCGGCCGCCGTCGTCGGCGATCAGGGACCGGTCGAACATCACCGCCACCGTCTTGACGTCGGGGTTCATCACGGCCTGGTGTTCGAGCCCGGCCGGGATCCATGCCGCCTGCTGCGGCGGCAGCAGATAGTGGGCCGCGTCCGTCTCGACCTCGACGACGCCGTGCAGCGCGTACTCGATCTGGTGCACCTCGTGGGAGTGCCAGCCGGTGATCAGCGCGTCGCCTTCATACAGGTAGCTGCCGGCCAGGGCGCGTCCGCCGCGGCGCAGTTCGATGACCCGGCGGCGGGTAGGGCCGAAGGGCTCTTCGTCGCCGTCCGGCGCCAGGTTGGCCGATCCGGACAAGACTCTGTCCGAAGACGCAGAGACGGTCACGGGTTCTCACGGTACTACTGAGGTAGAGATCACTGCACGCGCAGTCTTCCGGCTGAGCAGACACAGTGAACACGCGGATGCGAGGAGCGCAATGAACGTTGACGACCTGATCCTGGTGAGCATCGACGACCACGTCGTCGAACCCCCCGACATGTTCCTGCGTCACGTGCCCGAGAAGTACAAGCCCGAAGCGCCGATCGTCGTCACCGACGACAAGGGTGTCGACCAGTGGATGTATCAGGGCCGTCCGCAGGGTGTCAGCGGGCTCAACGCGGTGGTGTCGTGGCCGGCCGAGGAGTGGGGCCGCGATCCGGCGGGATTCGCCGAGATGCGTCCCGGCGTCTACGACGTGCACGAGCGGGTCCGGGACATGAACCGCAACGGCATCCTCGCCTCGATGTGCTTCCCGACCTTCACCGGCTTCTCGGCGCGCCACCTCAACATGCACCGGGAGGAAACCACCCTGGTCATGGTCTCGGCCTACAACGACTGGCACATCGACGAGTGGGCCGGCAGCTACCCGGACCGCTTCATCCCCATCGCGATCCTGCCCACCTGGAACCCCGAGGCGATGTGCGCCGAGATCCGCCGGGTCGCGGCCAAGGGTTGCCGCGCGGTGACGATGCCGGAGTTGCCGCATCTCGAGGGGCTGCCGAGCTATCACGACGACGAGTACTGGGGCCCGGTGTTCCGCACGCTCTCGGAGGAGAACGTGGTGATGTGCCTGCACATCGGCACCGGCTTCGGCGCGATCAGCATGGCGCCCAACGCGCCCATCGACAACATGATCATCCTGGCCACCCAGGTGTCGGCGATGTGTGCCCAGGACCTGCTGTGGGGCCCGGCGATGCGCAACTACCCGGACCTGAAGTTCGCGTTCTCCGAGGGCGGCATCGGCTGGATCCCGTTCTACCTCGATCGCAGCGACCGGCACTACACCAACCAGAAGTGGTTGCGCCGCGACTTCGGCGACAAGCTGCCCAGCGACGTCTTCCGCGAGCACTCGCTGGCCTGCTACGTCACCGACAAGACCTCGCTGAAGCTGCGTCACGAGATCGGCATCGACATCATCGCCTGGGAGTGCGACTACCCGCACTCGGACTGCTTCTGGCCCGATGCCCCGGAGCAGGTGCTGGCCGAGCTCAACGCCGCCGGCGCGTCGGATTCCGACATCAACAAGATCACCTGGGAGAACTCCTGTCGGTTCTTCTCCTGGGATCCGTTCAAGCTGACGCCGAAGGACCAGGCGACGGCCGGCGCGCTGCGGGTCAAGGGTGCCGACGTCGACGTGTCGATCAAGCCCCGCGCCGAATGGGCGCGGCTCTACGACGAGAAGCAGTTCGCCCGGGCCTGATTCAGCGCCCGGGTAGCAGGCGGCGCAGCACCTGTGCCCACCCAGTGGGCGCAGGTGGGCGCCGCGACGCGTAGGGCCACGGCCGGTTACGCTCCGGAACCGATTCCGCGCGTGCCTGTTTGAGCTGACTGCGCAGGTGGGTGCGCAGCTCGAGCAGGTTCGGGTCGTCCCACCGGTTGTCCGCCTCGATCGGATCGTCGGTCAGATCGTAAAGCTCCCACTGATCGTCGAGGGGGTCGGTGCGGTACATCGGGCCGCCCATGCCGTCGGCGGCGAGGTGGCGAACCCCCGGTTCGGTCCAGGTGGCCGGGTCGTCGAACGAGCGGACCAGCTTCCACAGGTGCCCGGCGCCGCCCGGTGCCGCTGCGTCCTCGACCTCCAGCACCAGGCCCTCGAAGTTGGCGGCGGTGTGAGCGGGAACCCGGATGCGCAGCGGCGCGGGAACCTTCGAGGTCAAACCCAGCATCCGGGCGATACCCGATGCGCCGGTGTCACCTTCGAGCATGTTGTCACGGGTCATCAGATAGACGGCACGGCTGTCGTCGGAGGAGGCGCCGTCGACCACCGGCATCAGGTCACGGCCGGGCAGCGGATGCACCTCGGAGAACGACCGGGACAGCTCGGAAGCTGTCGCCGCGACATCCACCCCGGCCGCCGACAACAGCGTCGGCACCAGATCGACGTGCGACGTCGGCGTGCTGACCACCCGCGCCGAGGTGGCCTGGCCGCCCACCCGGGCGATGACGAACGGCACCCGGGTGGCCTCGTCGTAGAGGTTGAACCACTTCTGGTGCAGCCCACCGTGGGCGCCGAGCAGATCGCCGTGGTCGGCCGTGCGCACCAGCACGGTGTGGTCGGGGCCCGCTGCCGACCCGCCCTCGGTCACCGCGCGGCGCACCCGGTCGATCGGCCCGTCGACCTCGGCGTGCAGCCGGTAGTACAGGTCGCGGTAACGCTGGGCGTTGCGGCGGTAGGTCCGCTCGACCACCCGTGCCGGACCGTATCCCGAGTAGTAGGCCTCCCGGAACGCGATCTGCGCCGCCGGCTTGCCGGACAGGTCCTCGTCGTCGGTGGGCGCCGGTGGGATCGGGGGCGGGTCCAGGGGCGACGGCTGCAGCGGGTTGCGCCGCATCCACGCCGGGAACAGCACGATGTCATGGGGATTGACGAAGCTGGCCACCAGCAGGAACGGGCGCATCGCGGCGGGGTCTGCGGCCCGTCGGCGTGCGTAGCGGTCCTCGAGCCAGGCCACCACGCGGTCGGCGATCAGCTGGTCGCGCCGGATCCCCGCGTTGGACAGTTTCCCGCCGTGCGGCTCCGGGCCCACCCAGCCTGAGAAGCCGTACGGCCGAAGCGGATCGGCCTCCAGATACCGGCGCACCGCGTCCGGGTCGACGACTCCGTCGTCGTCGTTGGTGTCCAGGGACCGGCCGGTGGCGGGGTCGGTCAGGTCGGCGTGGGAGATGTGCCACTTGCCGTCGTAGTGCGTGTCGTACCCCGCGGCCCGGAACCAGTTTCCCAGGGTCGGCACTTCGCCGGGGCGCAGCCAGCGCAGCCGGGAGTCGTCGTAGGACTTGCCGATTCCGTCGGTCTGGGTGACCCCGTGCAGGTCGGGATAGTGGCCGGTGAACAGGGTCGGACGGCTGGGCACGCAGGCCAGCGAGCCGGTGTAGTGCCGGACGAAGCTGACCCCGTGCTCATCGAACCACTTTCTGCCGGTGAGGGTCTCGGTGCGCCAGGTGCTGACCTCGCGGTTCTCGTAGGGCGGGGCGGCGCGCTCCTCGTCGGTCATCACCAGGACGATGTCGGGCCGGGTGGGCGTCATGCGGCGACTCCTTCGGATGCGGTGGCCAGTCCTGCGAGCAGTGCCTCGGAGCGCCCCGTCATGAGTCTGGCCACGGCCGGCTCTGCGGCGAAGCGCAGCAGCCGGCGCGTCACGTGCACCGTGCTGGTCAGGGTCGCGAAGGTGCCGCCCGAGATGCCCGGTTCGAGCGTCCAGCGGTTGGACGCCGCGACGAAGGCGGGCAGTCCGGTGATGTCGTAGGCCAGCACGCCGGGTGGGTCGAATCGGGTGATCGTCTCGATCAGCGTGTCACGACCGATCTGGACCCGGCGGGCGGTTCCGACGGCCTCGGCGTGCTGGTCCAGCAGGCACGAATGGTCGACCTCCTCGGCCCAGGCGGCGACCGCGCCGAAGTCGGCCAGGACGGCCCACACGGTGTCGCGGGATGCCCGCACCATGCGGGAGCGGCTGGCCACGGTCATCCGTCCATCCAACTCTGTCGGCGCTGCGATCGCCAGGTCAACCCGCCGTGACGCCGGCCAGCACGGTGCGGGTGATGGACTCCGCGCGGTGGCGCGCAAACGTGCGTCCCTCACTGAGGATGGCGTAGACCACCCCGCCGACGATGGCGTCGGCAGCGTCGCGCGCGGTGTCATCGTCGACGCCGGCGGCCAGCAACCGGTTGCAGACGGTGCGGCGCAGCGGGGTGGTGAACCCGGCCTGCAGGCGGGCCTGGGTGTCGGGGTGTTCGACACCGGCGATCGTCAGGATACGCAGCATGGCGTCTCCGCGGGCCGTGGTCAGGGTGGTGGCCAGTGCCGTCGCCCAGGCGCTGACATCGGCGGCGGCGTCCCCGCTGAACGAGATGGGCCGCAGGATCCGGTCGGCGTCGTCGAGGATGACGTCGGCCACCAGCGCGTGCCGGCTGGGCCACCACCGGTAGATGGTCTGCTTGCCGACCCCGGCCCGGGCGGCCACCGCCTCGATGCTCAGTTTGTCGAAACCCCGTTCCAACAGCAGTTCCCTGGTCGCTGCCACGATGGCCAGGCGTGATTTCTCGCTGCGCCGCCTCGGGGCCGCGACGTCGTTGGCCATCAGTGGATCCGGGCCGACTGTGGCTTTGCATGCTGGACCATCGCCCCGTAGTGTCCCACAAGACGAGACGTATCGTCTCGCCGAGGCGTGGAGGGCTGACGGGCAATGGCGGCAACGAAGCTGGTGATCGGCGCCAGCGGCTTCCTCGGTTCGCACGTGACGCGCCAGCTGGTCGCCCGCGGAGAGAACGATGTGCGGGTGATGATCCGGACCACCAGTTCGACCCGCGGTATCGACGGCCTGCCGGTGGACATCCGCTACGGCGACATCTTCGACACCGAGGCGCTGCAGGAGGCGATGGCCGGATGTGACGTCGTCTACTACTGCGTGGTGGATGCACGTCCCTGGCTGCGTGACCCCCGTCCGCTGTGGCGCACCAACGTCGACGGCCTGCGCAACGTCCTCGACGTCGCCGCCGCCGCCGACCTGAGCCGCTTCGTGTTCACCAGTTCGATCGGCACCATCGGCAGGAACCCGGGCGGGCTGGCCGACGAAGGCACCCAGCACAACTGGGTCGACGTCGGCGGTGACTACATCCGGTCCCGGGTCGCCGCCGAGGACCTGCTGATGCGCTACTGCGCCGATGCCGGCCTGCCCGGGGTGGCGATGTGCGTGGCCAACACGTTCGGTCCCGGTGACTGGTTGCCCACTCCGCACGGCGGGATGCTGGCGGCCGCGGTGCGCGGTGCGTTGCCGTTCGCCATCGACGGCTACGACTCCGAGGTCGTCGGCGTCGAGGATGCCGCGCTGGCGTTGATCCTGGCCGGCGAGCGCGGCCGGACCGGGGAGCGCTACATCGTCTCGGAGAGGTTCATGGCCACCCGTGAGATCCATGAAATCGGCTGTGCCGCGGTCGGTGTCGCACCGCCCCGCTGGACCGTGCCGATCGGCGCCCTGGCTGCCGCCGGCTACCTCGGCAGCGCGATGGCGCGGGTCCGGCGCACCGACACCATGCTCACCCCGCTCAACATCCGGCTGATGCACATCATGACCCCGCTCGACCATTCCAAAGCCGTCGCCGAGCTGGGCTGGGCGCCGCGGCCCACGCCGGAGGCCATCGAGGCGGCCGCCCACTTCTTCCGCAGTGCCCGCCGCACCGCCGACATGACGGAAGGTTCGCGATGACGCTGGGACTCACACCCGAGCAGGGGCAGCTCAGTGACGCCCTCGGCCAGTTCGCGGCCCGGCACGCGCCGATCGACAAGACCCGTGAGGCCTTCGATGCGATCGCGGCCGGCGACCTGCCGCAGTGGTGGGATCAATTGGTGGTCAACGGATTCCATGCCGTCCACCTGTCCGAGGAAGTCGGTGGCCAGGGCGGCACCCTGATGGACAGCGCCTGTGTGCTGCACGCGGCGGCGACGGCGCTGCTGCCCGGACCGCTGCTGCCGACGGTGATCGCGGGTGCGCTGATCCAATCGGGCGACGAGACCGACGTGGCTCACACCGCGTTGGCCCGGTTGGCCCGCGGTGCGCCGGCCTGTGCGGTCCTGCCCGGTGGACCTCACCTCACCGCAGAGCTGCGCGCAGACACCTGGATGCTGACCGGGCAGACACCGCCGACCCCGGGAATCTGCTCGGCGGAACTGATCCTGGTGGCCGCGCGTGCCGAGGAACGCACCGTGTGGGTGGTGGTGGACCCCGCTCGTCCGGGCGTGCGCATCGACGCCGGTGCGAGCACCGACAAGACGATCGACGTCGGCATCGCGCACTTCGACGGGTTCAGCTGTGCTCGGGACCGTGCGCTGCCGGGCATCGACGACACCCGCGCGACCGGCCTGGCGGTGGCGCTGACCGCCTGCGCGGCAGCCGGGACGCTGCGTTGGTGCGTCGAGGCGGTCACCGAGCACCTGCGCACCCGGGAACAGTTCGGCAAGCCCATCGGGACCTTCCAGGCGCTGCAGCATCAGGCGGCGATGCTGCTGGTCAACAGCGAACTCGCCACATCTGCGGCGTGGGATGCGGTGCGCGCGGTGGCCGAGGAGCCGGTCCAGAGCCAGATCGCCTCGGCCGGCGCCGCGGTGATGGCGGTCGGACCGGCGCCCGAGCTGGTGCTCGACACGCTGACCATGTTCGGCGCGATCGGATTCACCTGGGAACACGACCTTCACCTCTACTGGCGCAAGGCCACCAGCCTGGCCGCATCGATCGGCCCGGCCGGACGCTTCGCGCACAGCCTCGGCGATCTGGGTCGCCGCCACCACCGCGACGTCTCGGTCAAACTCGGAGATCTCGACGGCGAGTTCCGCCGCTCGGTGGCCGCCGTGCTCGACGAGGCGCTCACGCTGCGCAACGACGGGCCGGGCAGGCAGGGCGACTACCCCAACCAGGCCACCGGTCCGCAGCGCACCCTGATCGCCGACGCCGGGCTGATCGCCCCGCACTGGCCCAGGCCGTGGGGCGTCGAGGCCACCCAGCGCCAGCAGTTGATCATCGACGAGGAGTTCGCCAAGCGGCCCGACCTGGTGCGGCCGTCGCTGGGCATCGCCGAATGGATTCTGCCGACCCTGATCAGCGCAGCGCCCGACGGTGTTCAGCAGCGGTTCATCCCCGCCACCCAGCGCGGCGAACTCGGCTGGTGCCAGCTGTTCAGCGAACCGGGCGCCGGTTCCGACCTGGCGTCGCTGAGTACCCGGGCGACCAAGGTCGAGGGTGGCTGGCGCATCAACGGACACAAGATCTGGACGTCGTCGGCGCACACCGCCGACTACGGTGCGCTGCTGGCCCGCACCGACCCCGACGCCGCCAAGCACCGGGGACTCGGTTACTTCATCGTCGACATGAGCTCCGAGGGCATCGAGCTGGCACCCATCCGGCAGGCCAACGGGGAGGCGCACTTCAACGAGGTGTTCCTGACCGACGTGTTCGTTCCCGACGAGCTGTTGATGGGTGGCCCCACCGACGGCTGGAACCTGGCGATCGCGACCATGGCCCAGGAACGGGTGGCGATCAGCGGCTACGTCAACTTCGACCGGGCGGCCATCCTGCGGGAGCTGGCCAATCGCGGTGGACCCGACCAGCAACGGGTGCTCTCGGCGCTGGGGGAGGCCGACGCCTACGCGAACGCGATCAAGGTGCTGGCCGTGCGGGAGGTCATCCGACTGCTCGACGGTCAGCCGCCCGGGCCGGCGTCCAGCATCGCCAAGGTCGCGATGAACGTGATGCTGCGCCGCACCTTCGCCGCCACCCTCGAGCTCACCGCCCCCACCGCACTGGTCGAGTCGCCCGGTGCGGATGGGCTGCCGGTGGTCGAGCAGTACTTCCACCTACCCGCCGAGTTGATCGGCGGCGGAACCAAGGAGATCCAGCTCAACATCATCGCCCAGATGATTCTGGGGCTGCCCCGCCGGTAGGCGGCGACCGATCACAGAGGAGTGAATGCATGGGGTTACGCGGCGACGCCGCGATCGTCGGCTACGTGGAGTTGCCGCCGGAGCGCATGACCAAGGCGAGCATCGCGCCGTTCACCCTCGAGCAGTGGGCCGAGCTGTCGGCCGCAGCGCTGGCCGACGCGGGCCTGTCCGCCGAGTCGGTGAACGGGATCACCACCTCGCCGCTGGGCGAGTCGGAGATCTTCGTTCCGTCCACGGTGGCCGAATATCTCGGTGTGGATGCGAATTTCGCCGAACACGTCGACCTCGGGGGCGCCACTGCCGCCGCGATGGTGTGGCGCGCTGCGGCGGCGATCGAGCTCGGCATCTGTGACGTGGTGCTGTGCGCGATCCCGGCCCGCTACATCACCCACACCTCGGAGAAGAAGCCCAAGCCGCTGACCGACGCGGTGTTCTTCGGCGCGTCGAGCAACCAGTTCGGTTCGCCCCAGGCCGAATTCGAGATCCCCTACGGCAACCTCGGACAGAACGGTCCCTACGGTCAGGTCGCGCAGCGCTACGCGGCGGTGTACGGCTACGACGAGCGCGCGATGGCCAAGATCGTCGTCGACCAGCGGTTCAACGCCAACCACACCGACGGGGCCATCTGGCGTGACACCCCGCTGACCGTCGAGGACGTGCTCGCCAGCCCGGTGATCGCCGACCCGCTGCACATGCTCGAGATCGTGATGCCGTGCGTCGGCGGTGCCGCCGTGGTGGTCGCCGGCGCCGAGGTGGCTGCACGGGCCCGGAACCGGCCGGTGTGGATCAAGGGGTTCGGCGAACACGTGCCGTTCAAGACTCCGACCTACGCCGCCGACCTGTTGCAGACCCCGATCACCCGGGCGGCCGACACCGCGTTCGCGATGTCGGGCCTGACCCGCAACCAGATGGACATGGTGTCGATCTACGACTGCTACACCATCACCGTGTTGTTGAGCCTCGAGGACGCCGGGTTCTGCGAGAAGGGCACGGGCATGGAGTTCGTCGCCAACCACGACCTGACCTTCCGGGGCGACTTCCCACTCAACACCGCCGGCGGCCAACTCGGCTTCGGCCAGTGCGGCAACGCCGGGGGGATGCACCACGTCTGCGATGCCACCAGACAGATCATGGGCCGGGCCGGGGCCGCCCAGGTCGCCGACTGCGATCGCGCCTTCGTCTCCGGTAACGGTGGCATCCTGTCCGAACAGACCACCCTCGTGCTGGAAGGGGACTGAGGATGAGCATGACGTTCCAGCGGCCGATGCCGGTGAAGAC
Organism: Actinomycetota bacterium; assembly: GCA_034190095.1. GTDB lineage: Bacteria > Actinomycetota > Actinomycetes > Mycobacteriales > Mycobacteriaceae > Mycobacterium. Next base: position 1,483 of record JAXHTL010000161.1, on the reverse strand, counting down.
CCCGACCAGTGCCCCGTACTGGGACGGCCTGGCCGAGCACCGGGTGGTGATCCAGTACTCGCCGTCGTCGGGGCGCTATGTCTTCTACCCGCGGGTGCGCGCGCCCGGAACTCTCGCCGACGACCTGCAGTGGCGGGAGATCTCCGGCATGGGAACGCTGTACTCCTTCACCGTCGCTCGTCGTCCGGTCGGGCCGCACTTCGCCGACGCGGTGCCGCAACTGCTGGCGATCGTCGAGTGGGACGAGGGGCCCCGTGTCACGACAGAACTGGTCAACGTCGAACCGGAGGACATCGAAGTCGGTATGCGGGTCAAACCGGTGTTCTGCGACTACCCCGAGCACGACGTGACACTGCTGCGCTACGAGCCGGCGGAGCGCCGATGACTACCGACCATCAGCAGATCAGCGATGTCCTGGTGCGGTATGCCACCGGGATCGACCGGCGCGACTGGGCGTTGTTCCGCACGGTGTTCGCCGAGGACTGCGAACTCGACTACGGCGAGATCGGGTCCTGGCACGGCGTCGACGCGGTGGTCGAGTTCATGACCGCGGCCCACGCGATGGCCGGGCACACGCTGCACCGCATCACCAACCAGGTGATCGCGGTCGACGGGGACACCGCCACCGCCCGGGCCTACGTGGACGCGTTGATCCTGTCCCAGGACAACAGCTCCGGCGTCAACGCGGCCGGGTTCTACGACGACGAGCTGGTCCGCACCGGCGGCGGTTGGCGCATCGCCCGGCGCCGGTTCACCACCGTCCTGGTCAGGACGGTGAGCGCGGGGTGACGTTCGCAGAGCAATACGGCCCCTGGGCACTGGTCGCCGGCGCTTCCGACGGGGTCGGTGCGGCCTTCGCCGAGGCGCTGGCCGAACGGGGTGTGCACGTCGTTCTGCTGGCCCGGCGCGCCGCGGTGCTGGCCGACGTGGCGGCCGGCATCGAAGCGCGCACCGGTGTGCAGAGCCGGGTGCTGCCGGTCGATCTGGCCGCTGCGAACGCGACCGAGGTGGTGCTCGCCGGGACCGCTGACCTGGAGATCGGGTTCCTGGTCTACTGCGCCGGAGCCGACGCCGACTTCACCTCCTTTCTGTCCCAGCCGATCGGCGCCGCCGAAGCGATGCTGCACCGCAACTGTGCGGTGCCGATGCAGCTGTGCCACCACTTCGCACCGGCCATGGTGCGGCGAGGTGGCGGTGGCATCGTCATCCTCGGGTCGGGGGCGGGTTTCGCCGGCGGCCCGAACATGGTGGCCTACGGAGCGACGAAGGCCTTCGACATGGTCTTCGCCGAGGCGCTGTGGACCGAACTGCACGACAGCGGCGTCGACGTCCTGGGCCTCATCCTCGGCAAGACCGACACCCCGGCACTGCGTCGCCTCGAACACGCCCGGGGCCGGCTCGAATCGCTGGAACACCGCCCTGCTGACGCCGCCCCGGTCGACGAGGTGATCGCCGAGGCCTTCGCCAACCTGACCAACGGGCC
>JAXHTL010000160.1:0-11229 GCA_034190095.1 Actinomycetota bacterium | reverse complement strand
CGATGGCGGTCGGCTGAACAATCCTCTGCGTGCGGATGATCCGGTAGCTAGGATTTGCCGGTATGGCGGTCCGGGCGTCCAGGGAAGTGGTGATCGAGGCCCCGCCTGAGGTCATCCTCGACGCGCTGGCCGACATCGACTCGGTGGCCTCCTGGTCCACGCTGCACAAGGACGTGGAGGTGCTCGACCGCCATCCCGACGGCCGGCCCCACCACGTCCGGGCGACCTTGAAGATCATGGGGATCACCGACAAGGAGATCCTCGAGTACCACTGGGGCGAGCGCTGGGTGGTGTGGGACGCCGAACAGACGTTTCAGCAGCGAGGCCAGCACGGCGAGTACAACCTCACACCCGAAGGCGAGGATCGCACCCGGGTGCGCTTCGATCTGATCCTCGACCTGGCCGCACCCGTCCCGCGGTTCCTGGTCAAGCGGGCCAAGAAGATGGTGCTCGACGTCGCGCTGGACGACCTGCGCCGGCGGGTGATGAGCGGGGCCGTCTGACGTTCGTCAGCGGCGCAGCGCGCGCAGCCGCCGGATCGCCTCGTCAAGGGTGTCGTCGCGTTTGCAGAACGCGAAGCGCACCAAGTGTTTCCACTGTTCGGCATGCGGAGCCGCCGGATCGCAGAACGCCGTCATCGGGATCGCTGCCACCCCGACCCGTTCGGGCAGCTCGGCGCAGAACGCCGTGCTGTCGGGGTACCCCAGCGGCCGCGGGTCTGCGCACAGGAAATATGTCCCCGAGCTGTCGTGTACCTCGAACCCGATGTCGGCCAGGGCGGTCCCGAGCCTGTCGCGGCGCGTCTGCAACGATGCGCACAGCGCCTGCACCCAGGCGTCCTCGGTGTCCAGCGCCTGGGCCACCGCGGGCTGGAACGGAGCTCCGCTGACATAGCTCAGATACTGTTTGGCCGCGCGGACCCCGGCGATCAGATCCGTTGGGCCGCAGGCCCACCCGATCTTCCAGCCTGTCACGTTGAACATCTTGGCCGCACTCGAGATCGTCACCGTGCGCCCGGCCATGCCCGGGTAGTTGGCCAGCGGCAGATGACGGCGGCCGTCAAAGACCAGGTGTTCGTAGACCTCGTCGGCGATCACCAGGAGGTCGGCTTCGACGGCCAGCCGGGCCAGCCCGCGCAGTTCGTCGTCACCGGCCACCATGCCGGTGGGATTGTGCGGGGAGTTGAGGATCAGCGCCCGGGTGTCCGGGGTGATCGCCGCGCGCAGAGCCTCGACGTCGATGGCGAACCCGCGCCCGTCGAAGCGCAGCGGCACGGCGCGGCGCCGGCAGCCGGCCATCGCGACGACGGGGGAGTAGGAGTCGTAGAACGGTTCGACGAGCAGCACCTCGGACCCGGGTTCGACCAGGCCGAGCACCGCGGCCGCGATCGCCTCGGTGGCGCCGGTGGTGACCAGCACCTCGGTGTCCGGGTCGTACTCGGTGCCGAACCGGCGGCGGCGCTGGTCGGCGATGGCCTGGCGCAGCGGGGCGATACCCAGGCCGGGGGGATACTGATTCACCCCCTCGGCGATGTTGCGCTGGGCGGTGGTGAGCATGGCCGCGGGGCCGTCCTCGTCCGGGAAGCCCTGGCCGAGGTTCACCGCGCCGATCCGGGCCGCCAGTGCCGACATCTCGGCGAAGATCGTCACCGCGTAGGGCTGCAGGCGTTCGACCGTCATGGATTGGCAGCCTATTGCCTCGCTGCGACCGTGCTGCCTGCGCGGGTCACGGGCCGGGCGGCTGATGCAGGAATCAGAGCACGGGTGCCCCGTGTTGAGACCAGCATGCCGCGAGCATCGCCCGCGACACCGCAGTCGGAGAAGAAAAGAGGCGGATGTGATGAAGAAGTTCGGATCGATGGGCATCCTGGCCACGGCGCTGACCGCCGCGGTGATCGGCTTGGCCGGCCCTGCCCAGGCCGATGACGACGAGAACGGGTTCGGTGGACCTGGCCACGGTTACTACTACGGCGACTCCAACAATCCCTGGCTGGGCCAGCTGGTGCCGACGGTGAAGGTGCCCCATGTGGACACCACCGTGCGCAACTGACCGACACGGAACACAGCGGGCGCCCGAGCGGGCGCCCGCTGCTGTGTCCAGGGCTGCCGCTCGACGGTCCTGCCCGTCGACGCAGCAACCGTGATGGCCGGGCCGTGAGAAGGTCGTGCGACGGCGGGGCGCCACTGCGGAGCGTGATCATGGCCGACTCTCAGCAAACTGTACCGCCGGGACCCGGATCGTTCGCCGAGGCCATGGCTGCGCCCGCTCGGTGTTCGTCACCATCCCCGGGCCAGTGCCGCGTCTGCCACCCCGGCGGGCAAAGTCTGCCGGACCGCGGGTAGCGCTGTGCGGACCGGGGCCGAGTGGCGACGGCCGGTTTCAGCGAAGCCGAGCGCTGCGACGGTCGGTGCGTGCGTGGTCGCCAGTGGCGTCATCCGCCGATAGATTTGCCCCACTAGATAACTCATCTTATCTACATTGCCGGTTGGCAAATTAGTTCCTCTCAATACCTAGTTTGAGCTGGGAAAACATGCGCTTGTCGCATGGCGATCCAATATCTCTGTTCCCAACACTTCGGGCATATGCGCGAGTAGTTTCCTGCGTGTCGCAGATCACGTTCACGTAAAGGAGACGAGATGAACTCTGCTACCAAGTCCTACCTCGCGTCGGGCGTGGCTCTGGCTGGCGCAAGCGTCATTGCGGTGGCACCGGTGGTGACCGCCCCGCCAGATTCACCCGACATGAAGATCCCTCCGGCCGCACCCATGTCGACCGCCGAAGTGCAGCTCGCGGCGACGGTGGATCCCATCACCGCGTGGGTCGACGTCGTCACCTCCGCCTACAGCAACGCCGCAGTGATCGGCGAGGAGGTTCTGGCCAACCCGCTGCCGACTCTGCGCCAGTTCGTCTTGAACCAGATCGGCAACGGTGAAACCGGCGTGACCGCGGCCGGCGGCGCGGTCGAAGGCTTCGTCAACTACATCTCTCCGGACAACCCCGGCGGGCTGGTCGCCCAGCTCCAGACGGCCGCCGAGGAACTGACGTCCGGCGACGTGGCGGGAGCGATCGACACCACCGCGCAGGCTCTGGTGCTGGGGCCGGTCCTGAACATCGGATTGCCGGTGCTCACCAGCGGCCTGCTCGAGATTCCCGGCACGATCGCGCAGAACGTCGCGAACGTCGTCGAGACCGTGACCGACCCGGGCACCGCGCTGCCCGTCGTACTCGGTGGCCTCGGGGCGGTGCTGGGTCCGGTGAACGCTGTCGGAGACAGCCTTCAGGAGGCGCTCGACGCGGCGGTGGCCGGTGATCCGATCACTGCGGCCACCGCGATCGTCAACGTTCCGGCCGTGGTCACCGGCGCCCTGCTCAACGGCTACACCAACATCGCCGGCACGGTGTATCCCGGGCTGCTCTCCACGGGCGGCGGATTGAACGGGGGACTCGTCGAGGCGTTCACCGTGACGCTGCCCAACGCCATCGCCGATGCCATCACCCCGGAGGAGTCGCAAGAAACCACCGGCCCGGCCCAGACCCCGGCCATCGAGGCGAGTGCGCAGGCCGAGTCCGGTGGGTCGGACGCCGCCGCCGTCGACGCCGTGTCGCAGACTTCCGAGAGCACGGGTCCTGCCGAGGCCGCAGCAGGGGATGCCGCCGAGGATTCCGGCGCTGGAGCCGAGCAGCAGGTCGCGGAGCAGGGTGAGACGGTCCGCGTCGCCGGGGAGGGGTCCGCCGATTCCGCCGATTCCGCCGGATCCGAAAAGGGTTCGGGTTCGAAGACGGGCGCCGTATCCGATGAGGTAGAGGAAACCACCGGCACCGAGGACGATCTCGGGTCCGAGGAGCTCAGTGGTACCGAGGACGGCACCGGTTCCGAGGATGAGGATGGCCTCAGCCTGGACGGCGAGACCGATGACAACGCTGAGAGCGGCAGCATCGGTGACGACGACGCCGCCGACTCGGACACCGGCTCGGGCGACTCGAATTCGAGTGACCCGGACGATTCCGACCCGCGGGAATCGGGTTCGGATGACTCAGATGACTCGGACGATTCGGATTCTGACTCGGGCTCCGACTCCGGTGATTCGGGTTCGGATTCGGATTCGGGCGACGAGTAATCAACCCCGTTCGATCGGCCCCCTCGCGCTGTGAGGGGGCCGATCGCCGGGCACGCGATCCTTGGCTCCGGGAATGAATGTGCAGCGGTGCGCGCTTGCTTCGGACATGGCCTTCACACTCGGCACGGATTCCGCGTTGCTCAGACCCATCGACATCGCGGGTGCGACTTTGGCGAACCGACTCTTCATGGCGCCGTTGACCAGAACCCGCGCGGAGTCGGACGCCACCCCGTCGGAGTGGGCCGCGATCTACTACGCCCAGCGCGCCGGGGCGGGCCTGATCATCAGTGAGGCCACCGCGGTCTCGCGCGCGGCCAACGGCGCCTACACCAACACCCCGGGCATCTACACCGATGAGCACCAGCGGCGCTGGGCTGAGATCGCCGGGGCGGTGCACGCCCAAGGCGGGCGGATGTTCGTCCAGCTCTGGCACGTCGGCCGGATGGCGCACCCGGACATCGGCGGGGTCGAGACCGTGGGCCCGTCACCGACCCCGGCACAGCTGATGGCGCACACTCCCGACGGCAAGAAACCGCTGCCGGTGCCGCGCGCGCTGGGTGCCGAAGAGATCGCCACGATCGTCGACGACTTCCGCACCGCGGCCCGGCGGGCGATCGACGCCGGCATGGACGGTGTCGAAATCCACTCCGCCAACGGCTATCTGCTGCACGAGTTCATGTCCGATGTGGTCAACCAGCGCGCCGACGCCTACGGCGGATCGGCGAAGAACCGGGCGAGGTTCACCGCCGAGGTGGTGGAGGCGGTGGCCGCCGAGATCGGTGCCGACCGGGTCGGCCTGCGGATCTCACCGGGCAATAGCGCCGGCGACATGCGTGAGATCGACGATGTCGGCGCCTACGAGGCCCTGCTGTGCCGGATCGCCCCGCTGAACATCGCCTACCTGCACGTGCTGATCGAGCCCTCGCAACCGGCGTTCGCCGTGCTGCGCACCCAGTGGGCCGGGCGAATGGTGCTCAACACCCCGAGAGACGTCGAGTCGGATTTCGGTCTGCTGGAGGGCCTGGCCGAATGGGGCGTGATCAGCGCCGCCGCCGTCGGCCGGGCGTATCTGGCCAACCCCGATCTGATCGACCGGTTGATGATCGGCGCCGAGTTGAACGAGCCGGATCCAGTCACGTTCTACGCCTCGGGTCCACGCGGCTACATCGACTATCCCGCCCTCGCCGAGCCGGAGACGCAGGAATCGGCCTGAGCGATTCCAGGTGTGTGAGAGCCGACGGGTGGGAACACGGCTGCCATGGCTACCTATCGCGTACTCAACCCCAAAGGTGACGTCGTCGACACGAAGGACATCGCGAACGCCGATGACGCACACGCCTGGTTCGTCGACGCCAAGGCCGACAACTCGGAGTTGGGCTGGCGCCTGGAGGTGAACCAGGACGGCGAGTGGGCTTTCTTCGAGGACACGGAGGGCGAGCCCGACTGACGGGCACGGAGGGCGAGCCCGACTGACGGGCACGGAGGGCGAGCCCGACTGACGTCCCACCGACTCCAGGGTCTCCCAACCAACGGGTTGGGCGAGGCTGCTAGCATCGCGCACAGAGGAGCAGCCTCCCCCGCGGACTCCGCCGTCCGGAGGTCCGCGGCACCCATGAACAGGACCTGGAGACATACATGTCCGAAGAAGCCTTCATCTACGAGGCGATCCGCACGCCTCGCGGCAAGCAGCGCAACGGCTCACTGAACGAGGTCAAGCCCGTCAACCTGGTGGTCGGGCTGATCGAGGAGATCCGGTCGCGCTACCCCGACCTCGACGAGACGCTGATCAGCGACCTCATCCTCGGGTGCGTCTCGCCGGTCGGCGACCAGGGCGGCGACATCGCCCGCACCGCCGGTCTGGTGGCCGGCCTGCCGGAGACCACCGGCGGATTCCAGCTCAACCGGTTCTGCGCCTCGGGGCTGGAGGCTGTGAACCTCGGCGCCCAGAAGGTGCGTTCCGGTTGGGACGACCTGGTGATCTCCGGTGGTGTGGAGTCCATGAGCCGGGTCCCGATGGGTTCCGACGGCGGCGCGTGGGCCAGTGACCCCGAAACCAACTACCGCATCGGCTTCGTCCCGCAGGGCATCGGTGCCGACCTGATCGCCACCATCGAGGGCTTCTCCCGCGACGACGTCGACGCCTACGCGCTGCGCAGCCAGCAGAAGGCGGCCGCGGCCTGGTCCGGCGGCTACTTCGCGAAGTCCGTGGTGCCCGTCAAGGACCAGAACGGCCTGGTCGTCCTCGATCACGACGAGCACATGCGTCCCGACACCACCATGGAGGGACTGGCCAAGCTCAAGACCGCGTTCGACGGTGTCGGCTCGATGGGCGGCTTCGACGATGTGGCGCTGCAGAAGTACCACTATGTCGAGCGGATCAACCACGTCCACACCGGCGGCAACAGCTCGGGCATCGTCGACGGTGCCGCACTGGTGCTGATCGGCTCCGAATCGGCTGGTAAGGCCGCTGGCCTGACTCCGCGGGCCCGCATCGTGGCCACCGCGACCAGCGGTGCCGACCCGGTCATCATGCTGACCGGCCCGACCCCGGCCACCAAGAAGGTCCTCGACCGCGCCGGGCTGACGGTCGACGACATCGATCTGTTCGAGCTGAACGAGGCCTTCGCCTCGGTGGTGCTCAAGTTCCAGAAGGACCTGAACATCCCCGACGAGAAGCTCAACGTCAACGGTGGCGCCATCGCGATGGGTCACCCGCTGGGTGCCACCGGCGCCATGATCACCGGAACCATGGTCGACGAGCTCGAGCGGCGCAACGCTCGGCGCGCGCTGATCACGTTGTGCATCGGCGGCGGCATGGGCGTCGCGACCATCATCGAGCGAGTCTGAGTCAGGGTCTAGGAGAATACGAAAAATCATGGCTGAGAACACTATTCAGTGGGACAAGGATGCCGACGGCATCGTCACCCTGACGTTGGACGACCCGACCGGTTCGGCCAACGTGATGAACGAGCACTACAAAGAGTCCATGCACAATGCGGTCGAACGCCTTGTGTCCGAGCAGGATTCGATCACCGGTGTGGTGATCGCCAGTGCGAAGAAGACCTTCTTCGCCGGCGGTGACCTCAAGGGCATGATGAACGTGGGGCCGGAGAACGCCGCCGAGTCGTTCGCCGAGGTCGAGTTCATCAAGGCCGATCTGCGCAAGCTGGAGACTCTGGGCAAGCCGGTGGTCGCGGCCATCAACGGTGCCGCCCTGGGCGGCGGCCTGGAGATCGCCCTGGCCTGCCACCACCGCATCGCCGCCGACACCAAGGGTGTGGTCATCGGCCTGCCCGAGGTGACGCTGGGCCTGCTGCCCGGCGGTGGCGGTGTCGCGCGCACCGTGCGGATGTTCGGCATCCAGAAGGCCTTCATGGAGGTGCTGAGCCAGGGCACCCGGTTCAAGCCGGGCAAGGCCAAGGAGATCGGCCTGGTCGACGAACTGGTGAGCACGGTCGACGAACTCGTCCCGGCGGCCAAGGCATGGATCAAGGCCAACCCGGACGCGCACACCCAGCCGTGGGACGCCAAGGGCTACAAGATGCCCGGCGGCACCCCGTCGCACCCGGCGCTGGCCGCCATCCTGCCGTCGTTCCCGGCGCTGCTGAAAAAGCAGCTCAAAGGTGCGCCGATGCCCGCTCCGCGGGCCATCCTCGACGCCGCGGTCGAGGGCGCGCAGGTGGACTTCGACACCGCCTCGCGCATCGAGAGCCGCTACTTCACCACGCTGGTCACCGGCCAGACCGCCAAGAACATGATCCAGGCGTTCTTCCTGGATCTGCAGTACATCAACTCCGGCGGATCGCGCCCGGACGGCATCGCCAAGCAGGAGATCCGCAAGATCGGCGTGCTGGGCGCGGGCATGATGGGCGCCGGCATCGCCTACGTCTCGGCCAAGGCCGGATTCGAGGTGGTCCTCAAGGACGTCTCGATCGAGGCGGCCGAGAAGGGCAAGGGCTACTCGGAGAAGCTGGAAGCCAAGGCGCTCGAACGTGGCAAGACCACCAAAGAGAAGTCCGACGCACTGCTGGCCCGGATCACCCCGGCGGCCGACCCGGCCGATCTGAAGGGCGTCGACTTCGTCATCGAGGCCGTCTTCGAGAACCAGGAACTCAAGCACAAGGTGTTCCAGGAGATCGAGGACATCGTCGAGCCCAACGCGCTGCTGGGGTCGAACACCTCCACGCTGCCGATCACCGGTCTGGCCACCGGGGTGAAGCGCCAGGAGGACTTCATCGGCATCCACTTCTTCTCACCGGTCGACAAGATGCCGCTGGTGGAGATCATCAAGGGTGAGAAGACCTCTGACGAGGCGCTGGCCCGGGTGTTCGACTACACGCTGGCCATCGGCAAGACCCCGATCGTGGTCAACGACAGCCGCGGCTTCTTCACCTCCCGCGTCATCGGCACGTTCGTCAACGAGGCGCTGGCCATGCTGGGCGAGGGCATCGCCCCGGCCAGCATCGAGCAGGCCGGCTCGCAGGCCGGCTACCCGGCGCCGCCGCTGCAGCTGTCCGACGAGCTGAACCTGGAGCTGATGCAGAAGATCGCGACCGCGACCCGCAAGGGTGTCGAGGACGCCGGCGGCACCTACGAGCCGCACCCGGCCGAAGCCGTGGTCGACAAGATGATCGAGATCGGCCGCCCGTCGAGGCTCAAGGGCGCCGGGTTCTACGAGTACGTCGACGGCAAGCGCGTCGGCCTGTGGGAGGGGCTGGCGCAGACGTTCGACTCCGGCAGCAACTCCATTCCGTTGCAGGACATGATCGACCGCATGTTGTTCGCCGAGGCACTGGAGACCCAGAAGTGCCTGGACGAGGGCGTGCTCACCTCGACCGCAGACGCCAACATCGGCTCGATCATGGGCATCGGCTTCCCGCCCTACACCGGCGGGTCGGCGCAGTTCATCGTCGGCTACGAGGGTGCAGGCGGCGTGGGCAAGGCCGCCTTCGTGGCGCGGGCCAAGGAACTGGCCGCCAAGTACGGCGAGCGGTTCACCCCGCCGGCGTCGCTGACGTCCTAGAACGAATCAACCAACAGCCCCCGGTACGCCGGGGGCTGTTGCGTATGGTGGAGCCGTGCCGGAAAGCTTTACCGAAAACCTTGCGGCAGGCCTGTCCGGCTACGGTCGGCAGCCGTGCATCGAGTTCGAGGGCCGGTGGTACAGCGGTGACGAGGTCACCGCCTACGCCGACGCCATCGCCGCGGGGCTGCGCGACGCCGGCGTCGCCGACGACGTCCCCGTCGGCCTGATCGTGCGCAACCGCCTGCAGCACGCCGCCGCGATCGCGGGTTTTCTTGCCGCCGGTCGTGCCGTGTCGATGATCTATTCGTTCCAGGCGCCCGAGGCGATCGCCCACGATGTCGAGCAGCTGGCGCTGGCCGCGGTGGTGGCCGACCGGGACGACTGGACCGCGCCGGTGGTGGCCGCCGCCGCGGCCGCCGGGTCCGCGGGTCTGGCGATCTCGGGTCAACCGCCGGTCGTGGCGCCGGTGCCCGGTCTGGAGCGCCGCGACCCGGACCGGGCGCATGCCGAGCCCGAGCCCGGCGTCGCGCTGCACATCCTGACCAGCGGCACCACCGGACCGCCCAAACGCCAGGCGATCCGGACCGAGGTGCTCGAGCGGACGGTGTTCAGTGTGACCGCCGGAGAGAAGACGGCGCCGGACACGCCGCCGGTCTTCGCCTACTGGCAGTTCGGCGGCATCGGGGTCTGTCAGCTGATCGCCGGCGTGTACAACACCAGGCGGATCACGGTGCTGGAGCGGTTCTCGGTGCCGGCGTGGGTGGACACGATCCGCCGGCACGGCATCGCCTGGGCCGGGGTGCAGCCCGCCGTCATCCGCATGCTGCTCGACGCGCAGGTGCCCGAGAGCGACCTGGCTTCGCTGGAGTACCTGATCAGCGCGTCGGGACCGTTGGACCCCGAGACCCGCGACGAGTTCGAACAGCGGTACCGGATCCCGATCCGGCTGGCCTACGGCGCAACCGAGTTCGCGGGTTCGTTGTGCGCCTGGACGCCGGAGATGCTCGCCGAGTTCGCCGACTCCAAACGTCACAGCGTCGGACGGGCGCTGCCCGACACCCAGTTGCGCATCGTCGACCCCGACAGCGGGCGCGAACTCGCGGTCGGTGAGCAGGGGTTGCTGGAGGCCAAAGTCGCCCCGATGGGGCCGGACTGGATCCGCACCACCGACATCGCGGCCATCGACGCTGACGGTTTCGTGACGCTGCACGGCAGGGCCGACGGCGCGATCAACCGCGGCGGCTTCAAGATCCTTCCCGAGACGGTGCGCCGGGTGCTGATCTCGCACCCCGCGGTGCGCGACGCATGTGTGGTGGGCCTGCCCGACCCCCGCCTCGGCCAGGTGCCGTGTGCGGCGGTGGAACTGGCGCCCGGGGCCGTGGCGCCAACCGAGGACGAGCTCAAAAACCTCGTGAGACAGTCGCTTCCGGTGTACAACGTGCCCGTTTCGGTACGCGCAGTGGCGCAGCTGCCGCGCAATCCGGCGCTGAAGGTGAGCCTGCCGGCCGTCGCCGCGCTGTTCTCCGACGGCTAGCGCACCGGCTAGACCGATCCGAGGTCGGCGGAGAGCCAGTGCTGCGGATCGAGCACGATCAGCACGTTCTCGCCCAGCTCGCGACGCGAGTAGTCCAGGTAGCCCTCGACCTTGTCCGGCGCGAGGTAGCGCCTGGTCATCTCGACGAGCTGATCGTCGGTGGCAGGTTCGATCCGGGCGACCGGACCGTCGACCGCCACATAGCGCACCGAGGGTTCGGCGCGTTCGGCCATCAGCGAGAAACAGCCCGCCGCCTCGATGAGCCGGTGCTTGCGCGAGCCGGCCCCGGTGAGTACCCACGGCTGCCCGCCCGGGACGTACTGGTACCAGATCGGCACCGTCAGCGGCCCACGCCCAGCGCTGGCGTTGACCGACAGCGCAGCGATGTGCGGCTCGGCGAGGAACTGTTCGCGTTCATGCTGGGGAAGCGCCATGTCCGCCAGGCTAGCGGCAGGCGACGACGAAGCCGTCAGATCTGGTGGGCGGAGTAGTCGTGCACCGGCATCGAGTCGTGCAGCCGGGTGAGCGAGGTGCGCTGCGTGACGGCCGCG
>JAXHTL010000016.1:0-47046 GCA_034190095.1 Actinomycetota bacterium | reverse complement strand
CGCCGACTTCCTCGACGCCCTGGACCTGACCGACGTCACGCTGGTGGTCACCGACTGGGGCGGCCCGCTGTTCCTGACCGACCTCGGGCGCGACAAGCGGGTGTCGCGCCTGGTGATCTGTCCGTGCGAGGCGTTCGAGAACTTCCCGCCGGGGCTGCCCGGCAAGGTCGCACTGATCGCCAGCCAGACGACGGGCGGCGTCTGGCTGGCCATGCGCCAGCTGCGGATCGGCTGGCTACGCAAGCAGCGCCTGCTGCTGGGCATGATGGCCAGGAAGCCGCTCCCCCAGGCCGTCGTCGAGAGATGGGTCGAGGGCGGACTGGCCGACCGGGCGGTCCGCCGCGACCTGGTCAAGTACTGCCGCACCCGGTTCGACCGGTCGGACCTGATCCGCGCCACCAACCGGCTCGCCGAGTTCGACCGCCCGGCCCTGGTGCTGTGGAGCGACAACCCGGTCATGCCCGCCGAGCACGGTCGCCGGCTGGCCGAACTCCTGCCCCACGGCCGGTTGGAGTTCATCGAGGATGCCTATGTGCTGGTCATGCTCGACCAGCCCGAGCGCACCGCCACCGCGATCGGCCGATTTCTCGCCGACCGCTGAATTCCGAGCTCAGTCCTCGTCGAGCGCGGCGGCGACGTCGTCGGGGATGTCGATGTTGGTGTACACATCCTGGACGTCGTCGCTGTCCTCGAGCGCGTCGACGAGCTTGAGGATCTTGCGCGCGGCCTCGAGGTCCACCGGCACCGTCACCGACGGCTGGAAGCTGGCGTCGGCGGACTCGTAGTCGATACCGGCGTCCTGCAGGGCCGTCCGCACCGCCACCAGATCGGTGGGCTCGGAAATGATCTCGAAACTCTCACCGAGGTCGTTGACGTCCTCTGCGCCGGCGTCGAGCACCGCGGCCAGCACGTCCTCTTCGGTGAGGCCGTTCTTGTCCAGGGTCACCACGCCCTTGCGGGAGAACAGGTAGGCCACCGACCCCGGATCGGCCATGTTGCCGCCGTTTCGGGTCATCGCCACCCGGACCTCACCGGCGGCGCGGTTGCGGTTGTCGGTCAGGCACTCGACGAGCACGGCGACCCCGTTGGGCCCGTACCCCTCGTAGGTGATGTTCTGCCAGTCGGCGCCGCCGGCCTCTTCGCCGCTGCCCCGCTTGCGGGCCCGCTCGATGTTGTCGTTGGGCACCGAACTCTTCTTGGCTTTCTGGATGGCGTCGTAGAGCGTGGGGTTACCCGCCGGATCACCGCCGCCGACGCGTGCGGCGACCTCGATGTTCTTGATCAGCTTCGCGAACATCTTGCCGCGACGGGCGTCGATGACGGCCTTCTTGTGTTTGGTGGTGGCCCACTTGGAATGGCCGCTCATGCAGGTACTACCTCAGCTCTCGTTCAACACGTCCGATCGTTGAAGTTTACGTCGGCTCCGGGAGGTGCCCGGGATCGCCTTCGATGTCGCCCCGGGACGCCGAGATGTTAAGTAGGACACATCTGATTCCGAGCTGAACTTACTCCAAAGTAAGATCTCGGTCATGACGTTCTCCCTGGACTTGTCCCCCGACCTGGTGCACATCCGCGACTGGGTGCACGAGTTCGCCGCCGATGTCATCCGCCCCGCCGCCGCGGAGTGGGACGAGCGCGAGGAGACTCCCTGGCCGATCATCCAGGAGGCGGCCAAGGTGGGGCTGTACTCGATGGAGATGTTCGCCGAACAGGCGGCCGAGCCGTCGGGCCTGGGCATGATCGTGGTGTTCGAGGAGATGTTCTGGGGTGACGCCGGGATCGCGCTGTCCATCCTGGGCACCGGACTGGCCGCGGCGTCGCTGGCCGCCAACGGAACCCCCGAGCAGGTCGGCGAATGGGTGCCGCAGATGTTCGGCACGGTCAACGAACCCCAGGTCGCGGCCTTCTGCTCGTCGGAGCCGGGAGCCGGATCCGACGTCGGCGCGATCCTGACCCGGGCCCGCTACGACGAGGCCACCGACGAGTGGGTGCTCAACGGGACCAAGACCTGGGCCACCAACGGCGGGATCGCCAACATCCACGTCGTGGTCGCCTCGGTGCACCCGGAGCTGGGCAGCCGCGGGCAGGCATCGTTCATCATCCCGCCCGCCACCAAGGGTCTGAGCCAGGGCCAGAAGTTCCTCAAACACGGCATCCGCGCCTCCCACACCGCCGAGGTGGTGCTCGACGACGTCCGCATCCCCGGCTCGCTGATCGTGGGCGGCAAGGAGCGCTTCGACGCCCGCATCGCCAAGGTCCGGGAGGGCAGGAAAGCCGCCGGGCAGGCCGCGATGGCCACCTTCGAACGGACCCGGCCGACCGTCGGCGCGATGGCCGTCGGGGTGGCACAGGCCGCCTACGAGTACGCCCGCGACTACGCCTGCCAGCGGGAACAGTTCGGCCGCAAGATCGGCGAGTTCCAGGCTGTCGCGTTCAAGCTGGCCGACATGAAGGCCCGCATCGACGCAGCCCGCCTGCTCGTGTACCGGGCGGCCTGGATGGCCCGCAACGGCAAGGAGTTCACCTCCGCGGAGGGCTCGATGGCCAAGCTGGTGGCCAGCGAGACCGCCGTCTACGTCACCGACGAGGCCATCCAGATCCTGGGCGGCAACGGCTACACCCGCGAGTACCCGGTCGAACGGATGCACCGGGACGCCAAGATCTTCACCATCTTCGAGGGCACCAGCGAGATCCAGCGTCTGGTGATGGGCCGCGCGATCACCGGCCTGCCCATTCGGTGATTCCGCCGCGCCGACATCACATGCGGCCGGTGACCATGTCGACGAACAGCGCGTGCACGCGGCGGTCGCCGGTCATCTCCGGGTGAAACGCCGTGGCCAGGCTGCGGCCCTGCCGGACCGCCACCGGGTGACCGGCCGCACTGGCCAACACCTGCACATCGCCACCCACCCGCTCGGCCCACGGCGCCCGGATGAACACCGCATGCACCGGACCATCGAGCCCACCGAAGGCCAGATCCTCCTCGAACGAGTCCACCTGACGGCCGAACGCGTTGCGGCGCACCGTCATATCGATCGCCTTCAGCGGCGTCGCCTCACGCCCGGGAGCGCCCGCGTCGAGGATCTCGGAGGCCAGCAGGATCATCCCGGCACACGACCCGTAGGCCGGCATCCCGTCGGCGAGCCGCGCCTGCAGCGGCTCGAGCAGGTCGAACTCCCGCAGCAGATGGCTCATCGTCGTCGACTCGCCCCCCGGGATGACCAGCGCGTCGACCGAATCCAGCTCGGCACGCCGGCGCACGGTCAGCGCCTCGGCGCCCGCGGCGCCCAGCGCAGCCAGGTGCTCACGGGTGTCCCCCTGCAACGCGAGCACCCCGACGCGGGTGCTCACCTGCGCCCGGGGGCGAAGTCGCGGGGATACCGGGTCAGGCCCTCCTGCATCACCGCGGCGACCATCTCCCCGTAGCGGTTGAAGATCTTGCCCTGGGTCAGCGACCGCCCGCCGCACGCCGACGGTGAGGACTGGTCGTAGAGCAGCCACTCGTCGGCCCGGAAGGCTCGCATGAACCACATCGCGTGGTCCAGCGAGGCGACCATCAGGTGTTTACGCTCCTCGACGTGGTTGACCTGCGCCGATCCCAGCAGGGTCAGATCGCTCATGTAGGCCAGCGCGCAGATGTGCAGCACATGGTCGTCGGGCAACGGGTCGCGGTGACGGAACCAGACCTGCTGCTGGGAAGCTGTGCCTTCCCGGATTGCGAGCTGGTCGCGCGGCACGATCCGGACATCCCACTCGTCGAACTGGCGGAAACTGGCGTCGTCGAACACCCGGCTGGTCGCCTTGAAGTCGGGGATGTCGTCGGGCGGCGGCGCCGGCGGGAACGCGTCCTGGTGTTCGATGCCGCTCTGGTCGGTCTGGAACGACGCCGACATCGAGAAGATGGTCTCGCCGTGCTGAATGGCGTTGACCCGCCGGGTCACGAAGGATCCACCGTCGCGCAGCCGCTCCACCAGGTACACCGACGGCGCGCGCGCGTCGCCGGGGCGCAGGAAGTATCCGTGCAGCGAGTGCACCTGGAATTTCGGATCCACCGTGCGCACCGCCGACACCAGCGACTGGCCGGCCACGTGCCCGCCGAAGGTGCGCTGCAGGAAGCCCGATTCGGGGCTGAACACGCCACCGCGATAGATGTTGACTTCGAGTTGCTCGAGGTCGAGGATCTCCTCGATCGCCATCGGCTGTCGCTACCAGCCGCGTTCGGCGAGGCGGTGCGGCTGCGGGATGTCGTCGACGTTGATGCCGACCATGGCCTCCCCCAGCCCCCGCGACACCTTGGCCAGCACATCGGGATCGTCGAAGAAGGTGGTGGCCTTGACGATCGCCGCAGCCCGCTCGGCGGGGTTTCCCGCCTTGAAGATGCCCGAACCCACGAACACACCCTCGGCGCCGAGCTGCATCATCATCGCCGCATCGGCCGGTGTGGCGATGCCGCCCGCGGTGAACAGCGTCACCGGCAGCTTGCCCGCCCGGGCGACCTCGGCGACCAGTTCGTAGGGCGCCTGCAGTTCCTTTGCCGCGACGTACAACTCGTCCTCGGACAGCGACGTGAGACGGCGGATCTCACCGCCGATCTTGCGCATGTGGGTGGTGGCATTGGACACGTCGCCGGTTCCGGCCTCGCCCTTGGACCGGATCATGGCCGCACCCTCGGTGATACGGCGCAGCGCCTCGCCAAGGTTGGTGGCCCCGCACACGAAGGGCACGGTGAACTTCCACTTGTCGATGTGGTGGGCGTAGTCGGCCGGGGTGAGCACCTCGGACTCGTCGACGTAGTCCACGCCCAGGCTCTGCAGGATCTGCGCCTCCACGAAGTGGCCGATCCGTGCCTTGGCCATCACCGGGATCGTGACCGCGTCGATGATGCCCTCGATCATGTCCGGGTCACTCATCCGCGACACCCCGCCCTGGGCACGGATGTCGGCCGGGACCCGCTCCAGTGCCATGACCGCCACCGCCCCGGCGCCCTCGGCGATCCGGGCCTGTTCGGGGGTGACCACATCCATGATCACGCCGCCCTTGAGCATCTCGGCCATGCCGCGCTTGACGCGCGCGGTCCCCCGCGTCGTTGGGCCCTCAGCCTGCGCGGGGAACGTCCCGGGCCCTTCACCCGACAGTTGGGATTCCACACCTATCTCCTCACATCGCTACCGATCCAGTCTAGATGTGGCGGCAAACGCATTCGATCCGCGCGCACACGTGAGGATCACCACTGTCCTCACCTGATCGACTGCAACGCCCTGGCCGACGCCGCGCCCGGCGCGTCAGCCACCGCGTTCGCCTCGCCGAGCAGTTCCCCCAGCTGGAGCGGGTAAACCGTCTCGCCGGTGGCGACCAGTTCGGCGATCATTGTCGCATCGCACCACCGGTGGGCATGGATGTAGGTCCGCTCCAGCCCGGAGCGGCCCGAATCGGACGGCTCGAACCGGTCGGTGCGGTGCACGAAATACATCTCCACGCTGCGGATCACCGAACCGTTGAAATCGATGACGGCCTCGCGACGCCAGAGCGGCCCGATCAGCTCGTCGTGGGCCACCCGCAGTCCGGTCTCCTCGTCGAGTTCGCGTGCCGCGGCCTGGGCCAGCGACTCGCCGGCCTGCACCGCGCCGCCGACGGTGAACCACCACCGCGGGGCGGGGGTGACCCCGCTGGCCGGGTCCGACCCGCACAGCAACAGCACCGCCCCGCCGGGGTCGAGCAGGATCACCCGGGCCGAGGTGCGCCGGCTCACCGGCGCGGACTCCCGGGTGGAGACCTCACCGCCCTCGGCGATCTCGAAATAGCTTGGCAGCGCGGCGGTCCCGCCCAGGCGCAGGGCCCGGACCAGCGGCCGTTCCCGCAACGCGAGAGTGTCGCGCACGGCATCGTTGTGGAACCGCCGCGCCAGCAGCAACCGCGCCTCGGCATCGGCCAGCTCGGCGACCAGAGCCAGCGGCAGCGACGCCGGATCCACCCGCGCCAGACCCGCCGACAGGTCGTTCTCGGCCGCCTCCCGCGTCGACCGCGTTGCGCGTTCGGCGGCATCGGCCAGCGCCGCCAGCCGCCGCCCGTCCGGGCCGCCGCCGTACGCGTCGGCGGCCACCGCACGGGCCACCACCGCACGCCGGGCCAGCGCGGCGTCCAGCGCCTGCCAGGACAGGTCGTAGCGCACATGCAGCCGGTCGAGCCGGTTGGCGGTCTGGTACGCCCACCCGGCCGTGGCGAGGATCACCACCACCACCGCGGCGACGACGACCGCGGTCACCCACGGGATCACAGGTACGCCCCGCCGGCCACCCGGACCTTCGCCCCCGAGCCGGCGACGGTGTCGTAGACCCGCATGATCTGGGCGGCCACCACCGACCAGTCGTAGCGCTGCACCGCGGCCGCCGCCCGCTCCACGTAGCCCGACCGTGCCGCCTCGTCGTCGAGCACCTCGATCAGGCCCTCGGCCAGGGCCGCCGCGTCGTCCACGGCCACCAGCCGCCCGCACCGGCCGTCCTCGAGAACGCGGCGGAACGCATCGAGGTCGCTGGCGACCACCGCAGCACCGGCGGCCATCGCCTCGACCAGGACGATGCCGAAGCTCTCCCCGCCGGTGTTCGGCGCACAGTAGACATCGGCGCTGCGCATCGCCGACGCCTTCTCGGCGTCGTCGACCTGCCCCAGGAAACGCAGATGCGACGCCAGCGGTCCGGCCTGTTCGCGCAGCTCGCGCTCGTCACCGCGGCCCACGATCAGCAGTTCGACGTCGGCGAAGCGCTCCACCAGCCTGGGTAGCGCACCCAGCAGCACCGACATCCCCTTGCGCGGTTCGTCGTAGCGGCCCAGGAACAGCACCGTCTTCCCCGGGCGCGGATACCCCGCAAGCGGGCTCGCCGAGCCGAAGGAGGCGACGTCGACGCCGTTGGGGATCTCGACGGCGTCGCTGCCCAGCGCCTCCATCTGCCAGCGCCGGGCCAGATCCGAGACCGCGATCCGGCCGATGATCTTCTCGTGCATGGGCCGCAGGATCGGCTCGAACACCGACAGCGTCAACGATTTCGTCGTCGAGGTGTGAAACGTCGCCACGATGGGCCCCTCGGCGATGTTGAGCGCCAGCATCGACAGGCTCGGAGCGTTGGGCTCATGCAGGTGCAAGACGTCGAACTCGCCCTGGACCAGCCATTTCTTGACACGGCGGTGGGTGGCGGGCCCGAATCGCAGCCGCGCGACCGAGCCGTTGTAGGGAATCGGCACCGCCCGGCCGCCGGACACCACGTAGTCGGGCAGCACCACGCGGGCGTCCGGTGAGGCGGGGGCGAGCACGCTGACCTCGTGGCCGAGCCCGTCCATCACCGCGGCGAGCTGCAGCACGTGCGACTGCACCCCACCGGGCACGTCGAACGAGTAGGGGCAGACCATGCCGATCCGCATCCACCTCACCCGGTCCCGGGGTCGCTGGCCTCGAGCCCGCCGGTCAGACGTGCCCTGCGCTCGTCGGACAGGTCGGCCAGCCACTGCGGCTGCATCATGTGCCAATCGGCCGGATGGGCGGCGATGTTGGCCGCGAAACGGTCGGCCAGCGCCTGGGTGATGACGGTGACATCACCCGAGGACACGTCGACTTCCGGATAGACCTGCATCCCCCAGCCCTCACCCTCGAACCAGCAGTGCACCGGGAACAGCGGCGCCCCGGTGGCCAGCGCCAGCCGGGCGGGACCGCCGGGCAGCCGGGACGGCTCGCCGAAGAAGTCGACCTGCACGCCGGTGCGGGTCATGTCCCGGTCGGCCATCAGGCAGACCACGCCGTTGCCGAGCAGCCGGTCGCGCAGCACCTCGAACGGTGGCCGCGGCCCCCCGGACAGCGGAACCACCTCGAATCCCAGCCGTTCGCGGTAGGCCAGGAACCGGTTGTACAGCGATTCGGGTTTGAGTCGCTCGGCGACGGTGGTCAGCCGACCGTGGTTCTGCACCAGCCAGACCCCGGCCATGTCCCAGTTGCCGCTGTGCGGCAGCGCCAGCACCGCGCCACGGCCCTGCTCGAGTGCCTCCCAGAGCATCTCGATGCCGGTGACGGTCAACCGTCGGCCGATCTGGGCGTGATCCATCGTCGGCAACCGGAACGCCTCGCGCCAGTAGCGTGCGTAAGAGGCCAGCGACGCGCGCATCAGCTCGTCGGGCACCTGCGCGGCCGGCACCCCGATCACCCGGGCGAGGTTCCTGCGCAGCTGCTCGGGCCCGCCGTGGCGGGCCGCATACTGCGCGCCGGCCCCGAACGCGGTGCGGGCCACCACCTCGGGTGCGGCCCGCACCAACCGCCAGCCGGCGGCGTATCCCCAGTCGCTGAGCTGGGCCCGCACCAGTGCCGGCATGGACAGCAGACCGCCACGTTCCCCGGCGGAATCCCGCGCTGCCTGCGTCATTGGTCGGTGATCTCGGGTTTGTCGGCGCGGTCGGCAGGCAGCCGGTCCATCGCCGTCGGCGAGGTCCGCACACTGTGCAGCCGCTGGCCCACCGTGATCACGCTGGTCACCGCCAGCACCCACATCGCCACGTCGAGCAACCACGACGGGAAGAACGGCAGACCCGACAGACCCGCACCCAGCAGCACGATCACCAGCCGCTCGGGGCGCTCGATCAGCCCGCCGTCCCCCGACAGCCCGCTGGCCTCGGCCCTCGCCTTGATGTAGGAGATGACCTGCGAAGACACCAGGCAGATCAGCGTCGCGACCACCAGCTCGGCGCTCTGCACCCCGAAGGCGGCCCACCACAACAGGCCGCAGAACACGGCGCCGTCGCTGATCCTGTCGCAGGTCGCATCGAGCACCGCGCCGAAGCGGGTGCCACCGCCGCGTTCCCGGGCCATCGCCCCGTCGAGCATGTCGGCCAGCACGAAGACGAAGACGACGACCGCGCCCCACCACAGCTGGCCGATCGGGAACAGCGTCAGCGCTCCCAGCACGGTGCCCGCGGTCCCGAGGATGGTCACGCTGTCGGGGGTCAGCCCCAGCCGCAGCGCCCCCTTGGCGACCGGCCGCGACAGCTTCGTGTACGCGGCGCGGGTCATCAGGTAGAAATCGCTCACGGCTGGTTGTCCCACTCGGTGGCCAGCAACGCGCGGGTGTCGCGCAGCAGCTGCGGAATCACCTTCGAATCGCCGATCACGGTGATGAAGTTGGCGTCCCCGCCCCAGCGCGGGACGACGTGCATGTGCAGGTGCTCCGACAACGACCCGCCGGCCGAGGTGCCGAGGTTCAGGCCGACGTTGAACCCGTGTGGCCGGGAAACGGCCTTCATCACCCGGATCGCCTTCTGGGTGAAGGCCATCAGCTCACAACTCTCGGCCTCGGTGAGGTTCTCCAGCTCGGCCACCCGCCGGTAGGGCACCACCATCAGGTGACCCGGGTTGTACGGGTAGAGGTTGAGCACGGCGTACACCAGTTCCCCGCGCGCCACCACCAGGCCGTCCTCGTCGGACATGTTGGGGATGTCGGTGAAAGGTTCCGACGAGGTCGCCGACCCGGCCTTGACGGCATCGGCGATGTAGGTCATCCGGTGCGGCGTCCAGAGCCGCTGCAGGTGATCCGGTTCGCCGACGCCGCGGTCTACGATCGTGTCCTCCGGATCCACGTCATCCCTCGTCTGCTCGGGCGTCGACGACGACGAGTTCGGCCGTCGGCGTGGCGTTCTCACGCCGGCGCACCCAGTCCACGATCGCGTCGACGGCCGCCTCGATCGGCACGCCGTTGATCTGCGTGCGGTCCCCGAACCGGAAGCTGACCGCGCCGGCTTCCACGTCGCGGTCCCCGGCGAGCAGCATGAACGGCACCTTCTGGTTGGTGTGGTTGACGATCTTCTTCGCCATCCGGTCGTCGCTGGTGTCCACCTCGGCGCGGATCCCCGCCTCCTTCAGCCGGGCGATGACCCCGTCGAGGTACGGGATGTGGTCGTCGGACACCGGGATGCCCACCACCTGCACCGGTGCCAGCCAGACCGGGAAGGCCCCGGCGTAGTGCTCGGTGAGAATGCCGAAGAACCGCTCGATCGACCCGAACAGCGCACGGTGGATCATCACCGGGCGCTGGCGGGTGCCGTCGGCGGCGTTGTAGTACAGGTCGAAACGCTCCGGGAACTGGAAGTCCAGCTGGATCGTCGACATCTGCCAGGTCCGTCCCAGCGCATCGCGCGCCTGCACGGAGATCTTGGGGCCGTAGAACGCCGCCCCGCCCGGGTCCGGCACCAACTCCAGCCCGGAGGCCCCGGCCACCTCGGCCAGCGTCTGGGTGGCCTCCGCCCAGTCCTCGTCGGAACCGACCGATTTCTTCGGGTCCTTGGTGGACAGCTCGAGGTAGAAGTCGTCGAGGCCGTAGTCGCCGAGCAGGTCGAGGATGAACCGCAGCAGGGAGGCCAGCTCGTCGCGCATCTGCTCGCGGGTGCAGAAGATGTGCGAGTCGTCCATCG
The DNA here is from genome assembly GCA_034190095.1 of Actinomycetota bacterium. GTDB lineage: Bacteria > Actinomycetota > Actinomycetes > Mycobacteriales > Mycobacteriaceae > Mycobacterium. The sequence continues at coordinate 36,606 of JAXHTL010000016.1, read as the reverse complement.
TCAGGCCGCGCACCCGGGTCAGGCCGTGGATGACGCCGGACTTCTCATAGCGGTACACGCTGCCGAACTCGAAGAACCGCAGCGGCAGCTCTCGGTAGGAGCGGCCCCGCGCCCGATAGATCAGGCAGTGCATCGGGCAGTTCATCGGCTTGAGGTAGTAGTCCTGGCCCGGTTTGCGCACGGCGCCCTCGGCGTCGTACTCGGCGTCGATGTGCATCGGCGGGAACATGCCGTCGGCGTACCAGTCCAGGTGGCCCGAGATCTGGAACAGCTGGGACTTGGTGATGTGCGGGGTGTTGACGAATTCGTAGCCCGCCTCGATGTGCCTGCGGCGCGAGTACTCCTCCAGTTCGCGGCGGATGATGCCGCCCTTGGGGTGGAACACGGCCAGCCCGGAACCGATCTCGTCGGGGAAGCTGAACAGGTCGAGTTCGGCGCCGAGCTTGCGGTGGTCGCGGCGCTGGGCCTCTTCGATCAGCTCGAGATGCCGGTCGAGGGCTTCCTGGGTCTCCCAGGCGGTGCCGTAGATGCGCTGCAGGCTGGCGTTGTCCTGATCACCGCGCCAGTAGGCCGCCGAACTGCGGGTCAGCTTGAACGCCGGGATGTAGCGGGTGGTGGGGATGTGCGGACCGCGGCACAGATCCCCCCACTCGCGTTCGCGGCTGCGGGGGTTGAGGTTGTCGTAGGCGGTCAGCTCGTCGCCGCCCACCTCCATCACATCCGGATCGCCCGACTTGTCGTCGATGAGTTCGAGCTTGTAGGGCTCGCCGGCCAGTTCCGCACGGGCCTGGTCCTTGGACTCGAACACCCGCCGGGAGAACAGCTGCCCTTCCTTGATGATCTGGCGCATCTTCTTCTCGAGGGCAGCCAGATCCTCGGGGGTGAACGGTTCGGCGACGTCGAAGTCGTAGTAGAAGCCGTCGGTGATGGGCGGGCCGATTCCGAGCTTGGCGTCCGGGAACATCGACTGCACGGCCTGGGCCAGCACGTGTGCCGCCGAGTGGCGGATGACGCTGCGGCCGTCCTCGGTGTCGGCGGCCACCGGGGTGACCTCGGCGTCGGCGTCCGGGGTCCAGGACAGGTCGCGCAGGCGACCGTCGGCGTCGCGGACGACGACGACGGCGTCGGGGGCTCCCCGGCCCGGCAGGCCGGCGTCACGCACCGCCTGCCCCGCGGTCGTCCCCGCAGCGACCCGGATCGGGGCTGCCAGGACGGGGCTGACGGGGGCGCTCATCGCGTGTTCTCCAAACTCTCAGGGGTGCCACAATCGGCGGCCGGGTTTCGACCGCGACCATGCTATCGGGGCCGAGGGTCAGGACCCGATACCAATAGGGCTATCCAGCCACGCGGGGTCGAAGCCGATCAGCCTGCCCGCGAAGTCCAGCACACCGAGCAGCCACAGCGTGCCCAGCACGACCGCGGTGGTGAACAGCACGCCGAGGGCCTGCACCCACAGTCCCTGCCCCTTGAACCAGTCCATCACCCTGTCGTAGCGGGCCCGCGCGTACACCAGCAGCCGCTGCGCCCACGCGAATTCGGTGGCCAGGATCGCCAGACCCACGAACACGATCGCCCACCCGGGCCCCGGGTAGGGAATCGCGACGATGCCCACCGCCAGCACCACCAGCCCGACCACCCCGACGGCGATGCGGTAACCCGCATCGACGGCGGGGCGACCGCGCAGACCGTCGCGCCACCGCGCCCACCGGCGGGTGAACCCCGCCCGCTGTCCCTCGCTCACGGCTGCCCCGGTTTCAGCGTCACGAACAGCGCGTTGGCCTCCGCCAGGACGGTGTCGCCGTCGAGTACCCGCCCGGAGATGAAGATCTTGCGGCCGACGATGTCGTCGATGCCCGCGTCGACCTGCACGGGGTGCTCGACCGGAACGATGCGGCGGTAGTCGACATGCAGGAACGCCGTGCGCTGGGCCGTGCTGCGGCTCAGTTTGAAGGCGGTGAACCCGAGCAGCGAATCGAACAGGTGCGCCACCGCCCCGCCGTGCACGGCGCCGTTGCGGCCCAGGTGGAAACGGCGGAATCGGGCGACGCCGCCGATCCGGCCGGCCTCGGTGACGTGCAGCTCGGCGGGCACCCCCAGGATGTTGCCGCGATTCGGCAGGTCCATCCGGCGCCCCGACGGCGAACACCACTCGTCGGCGTCGTAGGGGCCCAGCAGCGCGTTGGCCTGCTCGATCAGCTCGGCAGCCGCGGTGATCACCTCGTCGGGCGCATCAGCGGCGCGGGCGTGGTCCTGCACGCTGCGCACGGCCTCGATGAAGCGCCCGTAGTCGGGCCCGCCGCGGTTGGTCGGCTCGGGGGGATTGAATCCGCCGCCCGGATGTGGTTCGCCGGGTGCGTGGATGCTCACCCGATCACCGTATGCGGTGTCCGGTGTCCCGGCCTCTCCGGCCCGCTCTGCGCGTCGCGTGCGCATGCGAAGCTGGATGGGTGAAGTTGGGTGACCTGGCGGGCCGGCCCCTGACCTACGGTGAGGTGGGCGCGACCGCTGGGCCGCTGCCGTACGGCTACCACCACCTGCGCAAATCGGCGGTGATCGGGCACGGGCGGGAACGCTTCGACCAGGCTTCGGCGCAGGGCCTGCGGTGGGGCATGCTGCGCGGGGCCGGGCTGCGGGTGGAGGCCACCGCCGAGGCCGCCGAGGTGGGCGCCGAGGTCCTGGTGCACCTGGGCCCGGTGCGGGCGCCGTGCCGGGTGGTCTCGGTGGTCGACGAGCGGGACCGGCGCGGGTTCGCCTACGGAACCCTGCCCGGGCACCCCGAGTCGGGCGAGGAACTGTTCCTGGTGCGCTATGACCCCACCACCGCCGAGGTCCTCGCCGAGGTGGTGGCGTTCTCCCGGCATGCCACCTGGTGGAGCCGGCTGGGATCGCCGGTGACGTCGCTGATGCAGCGGCTGATCACCGACCGCTATCTGTCCGCGCTGTGATCCCGCAGGCCCCGCTGTCTGACCTGTCATCGGTTCGACATGCCGCATGCGTGGGTGCGGAACCGCCGTCGGCGGTAACCTGAGTCTTCATTCAGACGATCGATGCAGCGGACGGTGATGGTGAACGATCCAGCCGGCGTGGAGGCCACGCACCTGCGGGTGGCGGAGTTGGTGCAGGGGTTGCACAACAGGCCGGACACCGATTCGGGCACCGTGGTCGCCGAACTTGCCGAACACGCAGCCGCGGAGATCCCGGGCGCGCAGTACGCCGGAATCACCCTGACCCGCAACGCCAAACAGATCGACACCCCGGCGGCCACCCACTACTGGCCGGTGCTGCTGGACAAGATCCAGCAACGTCACCTCGAGGGTCCGTGTCTGTCCGCGGCGTGGGAGGAGCGGACCGTCCACGTCCCCGACATGGAGGCCGAGGACCGGTTCCCCGACTACCGGCGTGACGCACTGGCCGAGACTCCGATCCGGTCGATCATGGCTTTTCAGCTGTTCATCGCCGGCGAGACCCTCGGAGCGCTCAACGTCTACTCCGAGCAGCCGCACGCGTTCGATGCGGATTCGCGCACGCTGGGGCTGATCTTCGCCGCCCATTCGTCGGTGGCCTGGAATTCGGCACGCCGCGACGAACAGTTCCAGCGGGCGCTGGCCAGCCGCGACACGATCGGCCAGGCCAAGGGCATGATCATGGAGCGCTACCGGGTTGACGCGGTGCAGGCGTTCGACGTGCTGCGCAAACTGTCCCAGGATTCCAACGTGCCGCTGATCCAGATCGCCGCCGACCTGGTCGAGGACGCGCAGTCGGCCCAGGCCTGAGCCGCTATTCGGGCAGCGGAGCGCGCCACAGCAGGCGTGTTCCGCCGCCGGTGCAGGGCTGCACCGAAAACGACCCACCGACGTCCTGCGCCCGGCGGCGCAAGTTGGTCAGTCCACTTCCGGTGATGTCGGACTCGATTCCGCGGCCGTTGTCGGCCACTTCGATCGCCAAATCGTCGTCGACGGTCACCGTCACCGTCAGCGCCGTCGCCTCGGCATGGCGAACCGCATTGCTGACCGCCTCCCGCACCACCGCTTCGGCGTGATCGGCCAAGGTGGCGTCGATGACCGACAACGGCCCGACGTACTGGGTCGAGACGCGCATCCCCGACCCCGGAAAGGCCGACACCGCCTCGTCGAGGCGCTGCCGGAGCCGGGTGATCCCGGATGACCCGCCGTGCAGGTTGAAGATCGTGGTGCGGATGTCCTGGATGACGTCCTGCAGGTCGTCGACAGTGACCGAGAGGCGCTGCTGCACCTCGTCGGAGCGGGTGCGCGCAATCGTCCCCTGCAGGGACAACCCCACCGCGAACAGTCGCTGGATCACGTGGTCGTGCAGGTCGCGGGCGATACGGTCGCGGTCGGTCAGGACAGACAGTTCCCGCATCCGGCGCTCGGCGCTGGCCAGCTGCCAGGCCAGCGCCGCCTGGTCGGCGAACGCCGACATCATGTCCAGCTCTTCCATCCGAAACGGTTGTGCACCAACCGCTCTCACGGCTACGAGGACACCGGGCACCGAATCGGCAGTGCGGAGCGGGAGCACCAACGCCGGCCCGCCGACGCACCCGATGCCGACGTCGGTACCGGTGAACCTGCCCGCGGTGCGTTCGGCGAACGCCTCACCGATCACGGTCCCGGTCACCGGGATCGGGCCGCCGAGGTCGGCGGTCTCCTCTCCCGCGGTGGCGATGACCACCAGTTCGGTGACCTCGTCGACCGCCTGGTCCGGGTCGACGGGCACCGCCACGACGGTGGTGACGGCGCCGCTGAGTTTCTGGGTTTCCTCGGCGACCAGGCGGAACACCGTCGCCGGGTCGGCCCCGGAGAGCAGCTGGGTCCCGATGTCCCGGGTGGCCGCGATCCAGGATTGGCGCGCCCGGGACTGCTCGTAGAGGCGCGCATTGTCGATCGCGATGCCCGCGGCGGCGGCCAGCGCCTGCACCAGCACCTCGTCGTCCTCGCTGAACGGTTGCCCGCCGCTCTTGTCGGTCAGATACAGGTTGCCGAACACCTCGTCGCGTATCCGCACCGGAACCCCGAGGAACGTCTTCATCGGCGGGTGGTGCGGCGGGAACCCCACCGAGGAGGCGTGGTTCGAGATGTTCTCCAGCCGAATCGGTTTGGGATTGACCAGCAGCGCACCGAGGACACCGCGCCCCTCGGGCAGATGCCCGATCTGGGCCCGCGTGGCCTCGTCGATGCCCTCGTAGACGAACTCGACGAGCTCGTCGTCGTAGCCGCGCACGCCCAGGGCCCCGTACCGGGCGTCGACGAGCTCGATGGCGGTGTGCACGATGGTGCGCAGCGTGTCGTCGAGTTCCAGGCCCGAGGTGACGACCAGCATCGCGTCGACCAGCCCGTCGAGACGGTCGCGGCCCTGGATGATCTGTTCGACCCGGTCCTGCACTTCGCCGAGCAGTTCGTGCAGGCGCAGTTGGGACAGGGTGTCACGGACCGGGCGCGCGCCGTCGTCATGACCGGGCTGACCTGTCTGCGCCACGACCTATGGTCTACCACCGCCAGCCACCGTTAGTCACGTCCTTGGGGACTATTGGCCCTGTTCGCGCCGGTGAGACGGCGGGCAATCTGGCGATGGATCGAACGGAGACCACGATGACTGCGACACAGGTCCATACCGAGACGATCATCGAAGCCCTGCGGCTGGCCTGCAGAGCTCCGTCGCTGCACAACAGCCAGCCGTGGCGCTGGGTGCTGACCGACCGCACCGTCGAGCTCTACGCCGACCCCGAGCGCCTGGTCCGTGGAACCGACAGCACCGGACGCGAAGCGCTGATCAGCTGCGGAGCGGTGCTGCACCACTTCCGGGTGGCACTGGGCGCCGCCGGCTGGGGCACCACCGTGACCCGTTTTCCCGATCCGGCGGACGGTCGGCACCTTGCCAGCGTGCAGATCAGCACGGCCCAGCCGGTCACCGACGAGCAGCGGCAGTGCGCCGACGCCATCCTGGCCCGGCACACCGACCGGCTGCCGTTCGCCGAACCGCCGGGAGCCGAGGCCCTGATGCGGACCCTGAGCGCGGTGGCCGGGTCGAGCACGGTGCGCCTGGACGTGCTCGGCGACGACCTGCACGGCTTCGTCGCCCAGACCTCCCACCTCACCGAGGCACTGCGGGGCTACGACGCTGAATACCACGCCGAACTCATCTGGTGGACCGATGATTTCGTGGCCGACGACGGCATCCCCAGGGCCTCGCTGGTCTCGGCCGTCGAAAGCGACCGGGTCCAGATCGGGCGCGGCTTTCCCGTCATCGAACGCAGCGAGCGCCGCACCGAGATCAGCGACGATCGGGCGACGATCCTGGTGCTGTCCACACTCGACGACTCACCCGAGTCCGTACTGCGTTGCGGTGAAGCCCTTTCGGCGGTGCTGCTCGATGCCACCGCGGCCGGGCTGGCCACCTGCACGCTGACCCATGTCACCGAGATCCCGGAGGGCCGGGACGCCGTCGCCTCGCTGCTCGGCGGCGGCGCGCTGCCCCAGGCGTTGATTCGGGTCGGGGAGGCGCCGGCACTGGCCTCCCCGCCGCCGCCGACCCCGCGCCGGCCGATCCACCATGTACTGCGAGTAGAAAGGGGCCGATGATGCTGGACAACAGCGGCACCACGAGCGTCGTCGTCGCCGTCGACGGGTCCGCCTCCGCCGTGGACGCCGCCCTCTGGGCGGTCGACGAGGCACTGGATCGCGACATTCCGCTGCGGCTGGTCTACGTCATCGAGCCCCCGACCGCCGAGACGGCCGACTCCCAGGATCTGGCCCGCCACCTGGCCACCGCAGAGGTGGCCGTGCGCTACGTGGCCACCGCGGTGGAGTCCAGCGAGGCACCGGTGAAGATCGAGGTCGAGATCCTGCAGGGGCCCACGGTGCCCACCCTGTTGGAGGCCTCCCGCTCGGCGGCGATGCTGTGCGTCGGGGCGCGCGGGATCAAACATGCGACACACGGGCGCATCGGCTCCACCGCGGCCGCCTTGGCGGCCGCGGCACGGTGCCCGGTCGCGATCGTGCGGGCGCACCGACCTCACGACCTGCGGGATCGGGCGGTGGTCATCGAGATCGACGACAACGCCGCGGGCAGCTCCGTGCTGCACCGCGGTCTGGCCGCAGCGCGGCGGCGGCATGCGCCCGTACGGGTGCTGACCCCGACCCGGATGGGCGGTGACCTGCAGGCCGCGTGGGACCGCCGGCTGGCCGAGTGGCGGCGCAGCTACCCCGATCTCGACATCACGACGGTCAGCATGCGCGGTGACATCCTGGACTATCTGGCCGACCACGCCGAGACCATTCAGCTGGTGGTCACCGGCCGCGAACGGCCCGGCGGCATCGCCCAGCTGGTCAACGCGCCCGGCAATACCGCACTCCGGGACACCGACTGTTCGATACTGGTGTGTGAACCGCACAACGCACTGTGACCCGTGCCGGTAGGCAGTGCCGACGAACAGAGGGTATGACTTCTCGACATGGTGAAGGTATTCCTGGTAGACGACCACGAAGTCGTCCGGCGTGGCCTGATGGATCTGCTCGACAGCGACCCTGAACTCGATGTCGTCGGCGAGGCCGGATCCGTGGCCGAGGCTCTGGCCCGGATTCCGGCTCTGCAGCCCGACGTCGCCGTCCTCGACGTCCGGCTTCCCGACGGCAACGGCATCGAGTTGTGCCGGGACCTGCTCTCCCGGCTGCCCGATCTGCGGTGCCTGATGTTGACGTCGTTCACCTCCGACGAGGCGATGCTCGACGCGATCCTGGCCGGGGCTAGCGGCTATGTGGTCAAGGACATCAAGGGCATGGAACTGGCCCAGGCGATCAAGGAGGTCGGGGCCGGCCGATCCCTGCTGGACAATCGTGCCGCGGCCGCGCTGATGGCCAAACTGCGCGGTGAGGGCGAGCAGCGCGACCCGCTGTCGGGCCTGACCGAGCAGGAGCGGGTCCTGCTGGACCTGCTCGGCGAGGGGTTGACCAACAAACAGATCGCCGCGCGGATGTTCCTGGCCGAGAAGACGGTCAAGAACTACGTGTCACGCCTGCTGGCCAAGCTGGGCATGGAACGGCGCACCCAGGCGGCGGTGTTCGTGTCCAAGCTCGACAAGCACCACCACCACCCCGACGTGGAGTGAGCGCCTGCCCGGCCGGGATTCACTCAGTCGCTCGTCGGCGCATCGTCGGTCAGCGGCGAGTCGTCGAGGTCGGAGACGAATTCCGACAGGTCCCGACGGGGGGTCGACGGCAGCGGATCGGCGTTGACCGGCGCCCAGCCGACCCGGAGCAGCATCTGCGGGTATCCGTCGTCGCCGAACACATCGGCGCTGACGGATTTCCGGGTCTCGGCGATCTCGAGCGGCTCGGTGATGGGGCAGCTGGCCAGGCCGAGCGCCGTCGCGGTGAGCAGCACGATGCTCGTCGCCTCCCCCGCGCGCAACCGCGACAGCCGATCGTCCTCGACGGTTCCCAGCGCCAACACCGCCGCCTTGTCGTCGGCGGCAGCGGCGTTCTGGTTATGGGCCAGCACACCGCCGGCGAACGCCCGCAACGGAATCGGGCCGGTGCCGTCCGGGCCGGGCACGCTGCGTGCGGGCACCCCGGCGGTGGAGGCGTACCGGCCGCTCCAGGTGGCCAGCTCGGCGAGGTACTCGCGGTCGGACCGGTGCCGGAAGGCCGCATCGGTCACCAGCAGCCGCAGACCCTCGAGGTCCTCCACCCGGCGCAGCAGGACTCCCGCGCGGGCTGCACGTGCTCCCATCAGGGCGATGTCGCCGCGCGGAACCGGCCAGGAACTGTAGTGTCGCCGGTCGGTGCGCCGCCGCGGAATCGCTGCGGCCAGTGAGATGTCGAGGTCGGCGGCCGGATACGGATAGGGCTCGAGCACCGCGAGATGGTTCTCGTCGCCGGAGTTGGGCAGCCGGTGCACCCTGGTCTGCCAACCCAGCGCGGCCAGTGCCACCACGCAGTGGTTCAGCGTCGCTCCGCAACTGAGCATGAGGTCGCGCGCATCGGGGTCGGTGTGCGGCAACAGCAGATCGGGGTTGGCGAACAGGTGCAGGCTGTTGCCCGACAACCGCCACTGCCACGGCTGGGAGTTGTGCACCGAGGGGGCACGGCCGGCAAGTGCGAGCGCAGACCGCAGGGTTGCGGCGTCGGGGAAAGAACTGCTCATCGCCTCATCACCTGTGTCGAGGAATCGTCGTCGACATCCAGGGTGCGGTGTGGCGGGGTTGTTTGAAGAGGGCACAAAGACCTTTGCTGCACCTCTCCCATGTCCTTTCTGGACGCTAGCCCGAGGTCTGCGGGCTGTGCAGCCACACCGCGCAGTCCGGCGGAAGGGTGTTGTCGACCCCGGGTTGCGAGGCCAGCGCGACCGTCATCACCTCGGGCAGCGGGACGACGGTCGACCCGGTGTTGACCCAGCACTGCGCGCCGCCGCGTTCGAACGCGGCGACGTCGTCGGTGACGGTCAGCCACGTGACCTCACCGGCGTCGCGCCACAGCGATCGACGCAGCCGCAGCGCGGCGCGGTAGAGGTTCAGCGGCGACGCCGGATCGCGGTCCTGGACCTCGACGCTGTGTTCGGCCCAGTGCGCGGGCTGGGGCAGCCAGGTGGCCGCGCCCGGCTCGGTGGCGAACCCGTAGGGCGGCGCGCCGGCGGTCCACGGCAGCGGAATCCGGCACCCGTCGCGGCCCACGTCGGTGAACCCCGACTGCGCCCAGGTCGGGTCCTGGCGCACGTCGCCGGGCAGGTCCTCGATCTCCTCGAGGGCCAGTTCCTCACCCTGATAGATGTAGGCCGTTCCGGGCAGCGCGAGCTGCACCAGGGCTGCGGCGCGCGCCCGCCGCCGCCCGAGGGGGTGATCGGGGTCCTCCTCGGCCCAGCGCTTGCGCTCCCAATCGGTGCCGATGAGGTGACTCGGCTGCGAGCGGGAAAACCGCGTCACGGTGCGGGTCACATCGTGGTTGGACAGCACCCACGTCGGCGGCGCGCCGACGGTGGCCGCCGAGCCGATGGCGTCGTCGATGACGGTCCGCAGCACCTCGGCCCGCCAGGGCGAACGCAGGAAGTCGAACTGGAACGCGGTGTGCAGTTCGTCGGATCGCAGATAGCGAGCCAGCCGCTCGTTGGTCGACACCCACGCTTCGGCGATGAAGATGCGTTCGGGCGAATAGCGTTCGGCGACCGAGCGCCACCCCCGGTAGATCTCGTGGACGCCGTCCTGGTCCCAGGCCGGGTGCGCCGACTGGAACTGCAGGATCGAGTGCGGCGGCGCGTCGACGTCGACACTGTCCGGCAGTCCGGACGCCTTGACCAGGCCGTGGGCCACATCGATGCGGAAGCCGTCGATGCCGCGGTCGAACCAGAACACCAGAACGTCCTCGAATTCCCGGCGCACCTCGGGGTGGTCCCAGTTCAGGTCGGGCTGACTCGGCGCGAACAGATGCAGATACCACTGGCCGTCGGCCAGCCGGGTCCACGCCGGGCCGCCGAAGATGCTCTGCCAGTTGTTCGGCGGGAGCTCACCGTCGGCGCCGCGCCCGGGCCGGAAGTGGTAGCGCTCGCGGGCCCCCGGCTCGCCGGCGAGCGCGGCGCGGAACCACGCGTGCTGATCGGAGGTGTGGTTGGGCACGATGTCGAGAATCACCTTGATGCCCAATGCGTGCGCTTCGGCGATCGCGGCCTGCGCCTGCTCGAGGGTGCCGTAGTCCGGCTCGATGTCGCGGTAGTCGGCGACGTCGTAGCCGGCATCGGCCATCGGCGAGGGGTACCACGGGTTGATCCAGATGGCGTCGACACCCAGTTCTGCCAGATAGGGCAACCGCGCCCGCATGCCCTGGACGTCACCGATGCCGTCGCCGGTGCCGTCGGCGAAGCTGCGGATGTAGACCTGGTAGACGACTGCGGTCTGCCACCAGGACGGACTTGCGACGGCCACGGCACTCCTCTGCGGCGATACGTAAACGTTTTCGGCACAAGAGTCCGGTAAAGGCTGGAAACTGTCAAACCCCGGATCCATAGACGTAAATACTTACGTTGGGTTAACCTCGGCTCTTGATGATTCCCAGACAGACGGTCAACATGACCGACGTCGCGCGTCGGTCGGGAGTCTCGATCGCCTCGGTGTCGCGCGCGCTGCGCGGCGAACCCGGGGTCTCCCCGGCCACCCGCGACCGCATTCTGTCGGCGGCCCGCGATCTGGCCTACGTCGTCTCCCCCGAGGCGTCACGCCTGTCCGGAGGTCCCACCGGCCGGGTCGGCGTCGTGGTACCGCGCATCGACGCCTGGTTCTACTCCACGGTTCTGGCCGGAATCGCTGGCGAGTTCGACACCGTCGGTGTCGATCTCGTGCTCTGCTCGCTGCCCGACTCAGCCGCGCGGCACCGCTTCTTCGAGGCACTTCCGTTGCGACGCAAGGTCGACGCGGTGATCGTCGTCTCCGTCCCGCTGACTACCAGGGAGCGCACCCGCCTCGACCAGCTCGGCGTGCCGACCGTGCTCGTCGGCGGCCACCAGCCCGACGCCGGGCAGCCGTGGGTGGGTATCGACGACGAACTGGCCGCCCAGCAGGCCGTCGGACATCTGCTGCGGATCGGGCACCGCGACATCGCGATGATCCAGGCGGTCGACGACGAGGGCACCCCGTGGGCAGCAGACCAGGCCAGAATCCGCGGCTTCCACCGGCAGATCGGCGAGGCGGGGCTGACCGGCTCCCCGGTCGTGCGGGTTCCGTGGGGCGTCGACGGGGGCGCACACGGGATGGAGATCCTGCTCAGCGGTGCGCAGTTGCCCACAGCGGTATTCTGCCACTCCGACGAGATCGCCCTCGGCGCACTGCGCACCCTGCGGCGGTCCGGAATCACGGTCCCACAGCAGATCTCGGTGATCGGGGTGGACGACCACCCGTCGGCGGAGCTGAGCGACCTGACCACCGTGGCCCAACCGGTGCGCGAACAGGGCCGCATCGCCGCGCGTGTCGTGCTCGGCGAGCTCGAGGGTGCGGGCTGCGGCATCGATTCCGCCATCGCACCGCCGGTGACCACCCTGGCGACCCGGCTGGTGATCCGCGGCTCCACCGCCCCGCCGCGCTGAGACCGCTGCCCCACCAACCCTGTGAGGTGTGACACACTCATCGGCGTACCGAATGTGGGAGTTCGAGGCTTCATCCGGGCTGCGACTGCACATCTGGCTTCGACGACGAGGACGTGATGAGACGAATTCAGTTCGCCCGCGGGCGACGCCGCCGCGCGATCGCGCTGGCCAGCGTGCCCCTGCTGGCGGCAACGCTGTTGTCCGCCTGCGGGAGCCAATCGGGCCCGCCGACGCTCACGTGGTACATCCTCCCGGACAACGGCGGCTCGGAGGCGCGGGCCCAGCAGTGCCAGGACGCCTCCGGCGGGGCCTATCAGGTACGCATCGAAGCGCTGCCCAGCACCGCCACCGCGCAGCGCGAACAGATGGTGCGCCGGCTGGCGGCCCGCGACTCCTCGATCGACCTCGTCAGCCTCGACGTCGTGTTCACCGCCGAGTTCGCCAACGCGGGCTTCCTGCGCCCGTTCAGCCCCGAGGAGACCAGCCGGCTGACCGCGGGCATGCTGCCGGCGCCGGTGCAGACCGGGATGTGGGACGACCAGCTGTTCGGCGCCCCCTACAAGACCAACACCCAGTTGCTCTGGTACCGCAAGTCACTGGCCCAGGCCGCCGGCGTCGACCCGACCAGCCCCACGTTCACCTGGGACGAGATGTTCAAAGCCGCTGTGGGGCAGGACAAGACGATCGCGGTGCAGGCCCAGCGCTACGAGGGCTACATGGTGTGGATCAACGCGCTGGTGCTCTCCGGCGGCGGCGAGGTGCTCCAGAACGTCGAGGCCGGCCGTGACGCCACCCCGTCGATGGCCAGCCCCGCCGGGGACAAGGCCGCCGAGATCGTCGGGACGCTGGCCCGCTCGTCGGCCGCGCCGGCCGACCTGTCCAACGCCGCCGAGGAGCAGGCCCGCGCCACCTTCCAGTCCGACGCCGGCATGTTCATGCTCAACTGGCCCTACGTGCTGGCCGCGGCACGCAGCGCCGCCGAAGAGGGCACCCTGGACCAGGCGGTCGTCGACGACATCGGCTGGGCCCGCTATCCCCGCGTCGCCCCCGACCGCCCCAGCGCGCCGCCGCTGGGCGGGGCCAACCTCGGCGTCGGGGCGTACTCCGAACACCCGGACCTCGCCGTCGACCTGGTCGAGTGCATCAACGCGCTGCCCAAGGCCACCCAGTACATGCTCGACGAGGGCGAACCCTCGCCCTACGCCGCGTCCTACGACGACCCCACGATCCGGGCCGAGTACGAGAACGCCGATCTGATCCGGGAATCCATCGCCGAGGGGGGCCCGCGTCCGCTGACCCCGTTCTACACCGACATCTCCGGAGCGATCCAGCTGACCTGGCATCCACCGTCCTCGGTGACCGAGCAAACCCCGGAAAGGACCGACGAATTCATGGCTGACGTGCTCGCCGGGAGGCGCTTGCTATGACCACCCTGGACGGCCCGCCGGTGCAGAAGCATCCGGGCAAGGCGGCGCTCAGTGAACGGGCCCGCGGCGAGCGGCGGCTCGGCGTATACCTGACGCTGCCCTCCTATGTGGTGATGCTGCTCGTCACCGCCTATCCGCTCGGCTACGCGTTGGTGTTGTCGCTGTACAACTTCCGGCTCACCGACCCGGGCGGGCGCAGCTTCGTCGGGCTGAGCAACTATCTGGTGATCCTGACCGACCCGGTGTGGTGGAACGATTTCGTCACCACCGCCGCGATCACCGTCATCACGGTGGCCATCGAGCTCGTACTCGGGCTGTGGTTCGCGTTCGTGATGCTGCGCATCATCCGCGGCCGCGGTCCGCTGCGCACCGCGATCCTCATCCCCTACGGCATCGTCACGGTGGTCTCGGCGTTCATCTGGCGCTACGCGTTCGCCATCGATTCCGGGTTCGTCAACCAGTGGCTGAACCTGACCGGCTTCGACTGGTTCGGCGACCGCTGGTCGGCGATCTTCGTCATCTGCCTGTCCGAGATCTGGAAGACCACCCCGTTCATCTCACTGCTGTTGCTGGCGGGCCTGGTCCAGGTTCCCGAGGACATGCAGGAGGCCGCCAAGGTCGACGGCGCCACCGCCTGGCAGCGGCTGTGGAAGATCACGCTGCCGAACATGAAGGCGGCCATCATGGTGGCTCTGCTGTTCCGGACCCTCGACGCCTGGCGGATCTTCGACAACCCGTACGTGATGACCGCCGGCGCCAACAACACCGAGCCGATCTCGTTCCTGGCCTACCGGCAGAACGTCACGCTGGTGAACCTCGGGATGGGTTCTGCGGTCTCGGTGCTGTTGTTCCTCACCGTTGTGGCGATCGCGTGGATCTTCATCAAGGTCTTCCGAACCGACCTCTCGCAAGTCAGGGGTGACCAGTGAACAGCGCCAAGAACACCAAGTGGTGGACGATCGCGGGCATCGTCATCGTCATCTACAGCTTCTTCCCGGTGCTGTGGATGATCAGCCTCGCCTTCAAGCCGCCGTCGGACATCGTGTCGCGGGACCCACAGTTCCTGCCGAGTTCGTTCACGCTGGACAACTTCGCCCAGATCTTCAGCGAACCGTTGTTCACCCGCGCGCTGATCAACTCGATCGGCATCGCGCTGATCGCCACGGCGATCTCAGTGGTCATCGCGATGTTCGCCGCGTACGCCATCGCCCGGCTGGAGTTCCCCGGCAAGAAGGTGCTGTTGTCACTGGCCCTGGCCATCGCGATGTTCCCCCAGGCGGCACTGGTGGGTCCGCTGTTCGACATGTGGCGGGGTCTGGGCATCTACGACACGTGGCTGGGCCTGATCATCCCTTACCTGACATTCGCACTGCCGCTGTCGATCTGGACGCTCTCGGCGTTCTTCCGCCAGATCCCCTGGGAGATGGAACATGCCGCGCAGGTCGACGGGGCCACCCAGTGGCAGGCGTTCCGCAAGGTGATCGTGCCGCTGGCCGCACCCGGGGTGTTCACCACCGCGATTCTGACGTTCTTCTTCTGCTGGAACGACTTCCTGTTCGCGATCTCGCTGACCTCGACCGACAGCGCCCGCACGGTGCCGGCGGCGTTGGCGTTCTTCCAGGGCGCCTCGTACTTCGAGTCACCGGTGCCCTACATCATGGCCGCGTCGGTGATCGTGACGATCCCCGTCGTCATCCTCGTTCTCATCTTCCAGCGGCGCATCGTCGCCGGTCTGACCTCCGGAGCAGTGAAGGGATAACCCCATGGCAGCAATCACGATGCGCAACATCGTCAAGAAGTACGGGGACGGCTACCCCGCGGTCAACGACGTCAGCCTCGACATCGCCGACGGCGAGTTCATGATCCTCGTCGGCCCGTCGGGTTGCGGGAAGTCGACGCTGCTGCGGATGATCGTCGGGCTGGAGGACATCACCTCCGGTGACCTGATGATCGGCGACAAGCGGGTCAACGACAAGGCCCCGCGCGACCGCAATCTGGCGATGGTGTTCCAGAACTACGCGCTCTACCCGCATCTGTCGGTGTTCGAGAACATCGCGTTCCCATTGCGGTTGTCCGGCAAGCTCTCCGACGAGGAGATCCGCAAGCGGGTCACCGACGCCGCCGACACGCTCGAACTCGGCGAGCACCTGGATCGCAAGCCGGCCAACCTCTCCGGCGGTCAGCGTCAGCGGGTGGCGATGGGCCGGGCCATCGTCCGCCAGGCCGACGCCTTCCTGTTCGACGAGCCGTTGAGCAACCTCGACGCCAAACTGCGCGGCCAGATGCGCACCGAGATCCTTCGGCTGCAGCGCCGGCTCGGCGTGACCACCGTCTACGTCACGCACGACCAGACCGAGGCCATGACACTGGGCGACCGGGTCGCGGTGCTCAAGAAGGGTGTGCTGCAACAGGTGGCCAGTCCGCGCGAGCTCTACGATCAGCCGGTCAACCTGTTCGTCGCCGGGTTCATCGGCTCCCCACCGATGAACTTCGTGCCCGCCCGGGTCCGCGGCGACCAACTCGAGCTGCCGTTCGCGACCGTCCCGATGCGCGACGAGTGGCGGGAGGCCCTCAGGGGCGGTCAGGACGGTGCGGTCTACATCGCCGGCATCCGCCCCGGCGCGTTCGAGGACGCCGCGTTCGTCGACGGCGACAAGCGTTCCCGCGGAGTGACGTTCGACGTGACGATCGACGTCACCGAGTGGCTCGGCAACGAGCAGTACGCGTTCGTGCCGTTCGAGGCCGATGCCGAGATCTCCGGGCAACTCGCCGAGCTGGCCAAGGACCTCGACAGCGAGCAGTTGCGCAGCCAGATCTGTGTGGAGCTGGATCCGATGAGCCGGGTGAGTTCGGGAGACGAGGCCACCCTGTGGCTCGATGCCCGTCGGCTGCACCTGTTCGACCCGCACACCGGCGACAACCTCACCCGGGTGGTCGACGAGCGCTCGCGCGAGGAGCGTGAACCCGAGAGCCGCGGACGCCACGCCGCGCCCACCGGCTGAACCCGAGGTACGGCACGGCTGGGCTTCTCGAGATGGCCGCCCCTGAACTGCGGTTGCGGGCGACCCGCCCGGGGCTGCTGACGCTGCCGTGGGACCGACCGCTCGCCGAGTGGGCCCCTCCCGAGGTCGCGCTGCGCGACCTCGCGGTCGGACCGAGCCGGCATCTCGTGCGGTTCGTCGAGTCCGACGGCGAGCTGTGGGCGCTCAAGGAACTCCCGCCCCGCATCGCGGCTCGCGAGTACGCTGCGCTCGGCCGCCTCGACGAGATGGGGCTCAACGCGGTCCGTCCGGCCGGAGTCGTGAGGCAGCCGGACTTCGACAGCGCCATCCTGCTGACCCGCTACCTGGTCGGGTCGTGGCAGTACCGCCGGATGTTCATGCGGCTGCCCCCGGATGCGCCCAAGCACCGCGCCCGGCTGTTCGACGCGATGGCCACGCTGCTGGTGGAGTTGCACCGGCGCGGCGTGTTCTGGGGTGACTGCTCGCTGGCGAACACGCTGTTCTCCCGGGACGGTCAGGTGTTGCAGGCCTTCCTGGTCGACGCCGAGACCAGCGAGATCCACCCGACGCTGTCCGACGGCCAGCGCACCCACGACGTCGACATCACCGTCGAGAACGTCGCGGCCGGGCTGCTGGACGTGGCGGCCCATCTCGACCGGCCCGATCTGCAGGCCGGTTTCATCACCGAGGCCCTCGAGATCCGCACCCGCTACGAGCGGCTGTGGGGGTTGCTGCATGCGGCACCGACATTCGGGTTCGCCGACCGCTACCTCGTCGACGGCACCATCCGCAAGCTCAACGAGCTCGGCTTCGCCGTCGACGAAGTCGCACTGAACCCGGTGCGCGACGGCGCCGATGAGCTTCGCCTGCACGTCGCTGTCGGTGATCGCCGCTACCACGCCTCCGAACTGCAGCGCCTGACCGGGCTGGATGTCGGCGAAGGCCAGGCCCGGATCCTGCTCGGCGACCTCCAGGCCTACCGGCGAGCGCTGTGCCGGGAGTACGGCCACGACGTCGACGAGCGCACCGCGGCGCAGCTGTGGGTGATGGAGGTCGCCACACCGATGATGCACCGCGCGCACGCCGCGGTCGGCGGCACCGGAAGCGCCATTCAGGCCTACTGCGACCTGCTCGAGGTGCGCTGGCTGCTCTCCGAGCGCGCCGGCCACGACGTGGGCACCGAGCGCGCCCTGCAGGCGCTCTCCCGCAACGTGGTGCCCGCGGAGTCGGCCGCCCAGCTGCTGGTGGTCGAGACCCCGACCGAGCCGTTCTCGGTGCTCGACGACGACGAACAGGACGACTAGAACCCTCATCGAGTCCGTACCTGCGGATGGATTGCTACATTTGACCCGTATTCACGGATTCGAGGAGGGGCATGGTTCCTGCGATCCGCGTCCGCGACGCGGCGGTACTGCTCGGGGTCAGCGACGACACCGTGCGCCGCTGGATCGACGCCGGAACGCTGCCGTCGTTCAAGGACGAGTCGGGCCGCAAGGTCATCGCCGGTGAGGTGCTGGCCGAGTTCGCGCGCGAACAGGCCTGCCCGCCACCTGACCCGCTCGGTGTGGGCAGTTCGGCCCGCAACCGCTTCACCGGGCTGGTCACCAGGGTCACCGCCGACACGGTGATGTGCGAGGTGCAGCTGCAGTGCGGCCCGTTCACGGTGGTATCGCTGATGAGCTCCGCCTCAGCGCAGCAGTTGGGCCTGCGGCCGGGGGTCATCGCCGTCGCGGTGGTCAAGGCCACGACCGTCATCGTCGAGACACCGGCGGGGACATCGTGAAGGCCGGCGCCGGCCCCGCGGCCGCGCTGACCGCCGCGACGCTGATCGCCGGCTGCGCGTCGGCCGGCGACACCCCGCCCTCGGATCAGGCCGGGCCGGCACCGGCGGTCTCCGGCAATCTCACGGTCTATGCGGCGGCGTCACTGCGGCCGACCTTCACCGAGCTCGGCGCCCGTTTCGAACGCGACCACCCTTCCGCCACCGTGACATTCAACTTCGCCGGCTCGTCGAGCCTGGTCACCCAGCTCGCCCAGGGCGCCCCCGCCGACGTCTTCGCCTCGGCCAACACCGAGAACATGGCCAAGGCGGTCGACGCCGGACTCGTCGCCGCAGAACCCGTGGACTTCGCCACCAACGTGTTGACGATCGTCACCCCGCCGGGCAACCCGCAGACGATCACCGACTTCGCCGACCTGGCACAGCCCGGCGTCCAGCTGGTGGTGTGCGCCCCGCAGGTGCCCTGCGGGGCGGCAACCGAGCAGGTCGAACAGTCCACCGGCGTCACGCTGTCCCCGGTCAGCGAGGAGTCCAACGTCACCGACGTGCTGGGCAAGGTCACCGCCGGGCAAGCCGACGCCGGCCTGGTGTATGTCACCGACGCCGCCGACGCCGGCGATGCCGTCACCGAGGTCCCCTTTGCACAGGCCGCGGATGCCGTCAACACCTACCCCATCGCGGTGCTGGCAGATTCATCGAATCCCGCTGCGGCCCAGGAGTTCGTCGAGTTGGTCACCGGCGCACAGGGACGACGAATCCTGGACGCCGCCGGTTTCGCGGCCCCGTGAGGCGACGCCCGGCGCCGGGCCCGGTGCAGGTGGGGTTTCCGGCGTGGATCTACCTGCCCGCGGCGATCGGCGCGCTGTTCGTCGTCTTCCCGCTGCTCGCGATTCTGCTGAACATCGACTGGGCGAACTTCATTCCCCTCATCACCTCCGAATCATCGCTGGCAGCACTGATTCTCAGCGTCAAGACCGCCGCGGCGAGCACAGCCGTGTGCACCCTGCTGGGCATACCGATGGCTGTGGCACTGGCTCGCGGCCAGTTTCCCGGCCGCACGGTGCTGCGGGCGCTCGTCCTGCTCCCCCTGGTGCTTCCCCCCGTGGTCGGCGGCATCGCGCTGCTGTACACCTTCGGCAGACAGGGCCTCCTCGGCCAGCACCTGGACGTGCTGGGCATCAGGGTGGCGTTCTCGACGTCGGCCGTGGTGCTCGCGCAGTCCTTCGTCTCACTGCCCTTCCTCGTGGTCAGCCTCGAAGGGGCGCTGCGCTCCGTGGGCGCCGGCTACGAGCAGGTCGCGGCCACCCTCGGGGCGCGGCCGACGACCGTGCTGCGCACGGTGACGATGCCGCTGGTGCTGCCCGGCCTGATCTCGGGCGCGGTGCTGGCCTTCGCACGCTCGCTCGGCGAGTTCGGCGCGACACTGACGTTCGCCGGTTCGCTGCAGGGGGTCACCCGGACGCTGCCGCTGGAGATCTACCTGCAGCGCGAGACCGACCCCGACGCCGCAGTCGCGCTGTCGCTGCTGCTCATCGTCGTCGCAGCCGCGATCGTGATCGCCACGGCGAGCCGGCGGCTGGCCGGGCCGCCGTGAGCGCCGTCGGTGTCCGCGCGAGCTCGGCGCAGCGCGGGGTGGACTTCGACATCGCCGTCGACGACGGTGAGGTCCTGGCCGTGCTCGGACCCAACGGAGTCGGCAAATCGACGCTGCTGTCGCTGATCGCCGGACTGCTGCGACCCGACCACGGCGTCGTCGAGATCGGCGGAACACGCGTCACCGACACCGACGGCGCCACCTTCGTTCCCGCCCACGCCCGAGGCGTGGCCATGCTGGGACAGCAGCCGCTGCTGTTCCCGCACCTGACCGTCGCTGCCAACGTCGGATACGGCCCACGCTGCGCGGGCCGGTCCCGGTCAGCCGCCCGCGCCGCCGCACGGCACTGGCTCGGCGCGGTGGATCTCGCCGATTTCTCCGGGCGCAAACCCGCCCAGCTGTCCGGCGGGCAGGCGCAACGCGTCGCCTTGGCCCGCGCTCTGGCGGCCGAACCGCGTGTGTTGCTGCTCGACGAGCCGCTGTCCGCGCTCGACGTCACCGCAGCTCCGGCGATGCGCCGGTTGGTGCGCGACATGGTGTCCGGGGCCCGACGCACGGCGATCATCGTCACCCACGACCTGCTCGACGCGTTGGCCATCGCCGACAACGTCGCCGTGATCGAAGGCGGCCGGGTGGTCGAGCGGGGACCTGTCCGCCGCGTGCTGGCGGCTCCGCGCAGCGGTTTCGCCGCCCGGATCGCGGGCATCAACCTGGTCTCCGGACGGATATCGCGGCCCGGGGTGCTCCAGACGAGCTGGGGGACGACGATCGCCGGGGTCGGCGACCTGCGGGCCGGCGCCGAGGCCGTGGCCCTCTGCCGGCCCGCCGCGGTCGCGGTCCACACCCACCCGCCCGACGGCAGCCCGCGCAACGTCATCCCGGTGACGATCGCCGAACTCGACATTCACGGGCCCACCGTGCGGGTTCGCGGCGCCGACCAGCCCGACGGCGGCGCCGGGCTGGCGGCCGACATCACCGCAGCCTCGGCCGCCGACCTCGACCTGCAACCGGGCAATACGGTCTACTTCGCGGTCAAGGCCCACGAGGTGCAGCTGCACCCCGCACTGCGCGGGTAGGCGCCGCACCGGTCAGCGAATCGGCAGGCCTGCGCGCCGCGGCACCGCGTTTGAGCTAGCGTCGTTCTCACACACCTCCGCCACGTCCCGGCAGTTGCTGCCCAGGGCGGAGGTGCGCATCGCAGCATCCGTTTGGGGGCGTCATGGGGATTGGTCGGGAATCGCCCTACCTGAAGCCCTCCATCACCGTGCCGCTGGGGCTCACCGCCGTGCTGGCGGTCGCGGTGATCGCCTTCGGCAACACCTACCCGGTCGTGCTCTACGACAGTGCGCTGCTGCTGGGGTTGTCCAGCTACGCGACCATCTGCGCGACACGGGCAGCCCGGTCCGAGCACGGCCGGCTGCGTCGGGCCTGGACGGTGTTGGCCGTCGCGCTGGGCTGCTGGGTCATCGGCGACGTCATCTGGATATTCCACGACCTGGTACTGCAACGCACGCCGATACCGTCGCCGGCGGACTTCTTCTACCTGGCCTTCGGGGCGCTGGCCGCGGTGGCGATGGCACAGTTCGCCGCGGATTCGACTCGGCAGGCGCGGCTGCGGTTGCTGCTCGACGGGACGACGGTGGTGCTGTGCCTGCTGCTGCTGTTCTGGATCGTGCTCCTGCGCCAGGCCTACGAGGCCTACCGCGAGGACCGGTTCGTGTTCGGGCTGGCCGTGCTCTACCCCGTCGTCGACCTGATAGCCCTGGCGATCGCCATCGCCGTGCTCGTCCGCGCCGACCGGTCCGAACGGCGCATGGTGGGCCTGCTCACCGCCGCGCTCGCCGTCCTGACGCTCGCCCAGGGCGTGTTCGTCTACCTGCTCATCCAAGGCGTCTTCGACATCGGCAACCTGCTCGATGTGATCTGGGCACTGTCGCTGGTCCTCTTCGCCGCGGCGGCGTTGCTCGGGCGCCAGGAGGCAGCGCCGCGCCGGCCGGCCCTGACGGTGCCGTCGCCGTCCTCGCTGTGGCTGCCCTATGTGCCGCTGCTGCTGGCCGGCACCATCGGGCCGCTGCTGGTGATGTCGAGCCTGGAGCGCTTCCTGGTGCCGCTCATCGTGGTGGCGGTGACCCTGCGACAGTCGGTGGCGGCGTGGGAGAACCGGCGGTTGCTGGCCGCGGCCGCCGAGCAGGCGCTGCGCGATCCGCTGACCGGACTGGCCAACCGCACCCTGTTCTCCGACCGGCTGGCCCACGCCATGACCCTGCGCGCCCGCGACAACCGATCCGTCTCGGTGATCTCCCTGGACCTCGACGACTTCAAACTCGTCAACGACACCCTGGGCCACCCCGCCGCCGACAGACTGCTCGTCGACGCCGGCCAACGCATCGCCGAGTGCATCCGCCCCGGCGACACCGCCGCCCGCATCGGCGGCGACGAATTCGCCCTGCTCGTCGAGGGCCAGTCCGACGACTCAACCCTGATCGCCCAACGTGTCCTCGACGCCTTCGCCCAACCGTTCCGGATCGACAACAACGACATGCTCATCCACCCCAGCATCGGGCTGGCCACCGCCGTCCCCGCCGAACCCGATCTCGAGCCCGAAACCCTGATCAAACGCGCCGACATCGCGATGTACGCCGCCAAACGCTCGCGATCGACCCAGGTGCACACCTTCACCGCCGACATGATGGTCGCCGACCCCGGCGCCGTGGCCCGCGCCGAAACCGCCGACGAACCCACCAGCAGCGGCGCCGCCCAGATCCGCCTGCTGGGCGAGTTGCGCCACGCCATCGACCACCGCCAACTAAGCATCGTCTACCAACCCAAAATCGACCTGCGCACCCACCGACTCGCCGGCGTCGAAGCCCTCCTGCGCTGGCCCCACCCCGACCTGGGCACCCTCAGCCCCGACACCTTCCTGCCCCTGGTCCGCCAACACGGCCTCATGCGCCCGGTCACCGACCTCGTCATCGACCAAGCCCTCACCGACACCGCCACCTGGAAAAACCAGGGCCTACACATCCCCGTCGCCATCAACCTGTTCGCCCCCTCCCTACGCGACACCACACTGCCCGACACCCTCACCGACGCCCTGCACCACCACGGCCTACCCCCCGACCTGCTCACCGTCGAAATCACCGAAGACCTCGTCCTGGTCGAAGTCGACACCGTCACCACCGTGCTGCACCAACTACGCCACCACGGCATCCGCATCGCCATCGACGACTTCGGCAGCGGCTACTCAGCCCTGGCCTACCTACGCGACCTACCCATCGACGAAATCAAACTCGACCGCCACTTCATCGCCAACGTCACCACCAACCCCAAAGCCGCCGCCGTCGTCCAAGCCGTCATCAACCTCACCCACACCCTCGACATCACCGTCGTCGCCGAAGGCGTCGAAGACACCCCCACCGCCACCTGGCTCACCCACCACCACTGCGACATCGCCCAGGGCTACCACTTCGGCAAACCCACCACCCCCACCCACATCGCCCAGCTCGTCACCGAGCCGCCCGCGACCGCCGTCGGCGCGCAGGGCTTCCAGTAGGGTTGCCGGCGCTACCGGGCCAGCTGGACGATCGCCGACCAGTAGCGGTCCCGCTCCGCCGCGGGCACCACGGGGGCGAAACCCACCGCGATCGTCTCGACCTGGCGCATTCCTCGCGGTGCCGCGTAGATCTGGGCCGCCCCGGTCGTCGGAAAAGTCAGCAGCCGGAACCGGTCGGTGACGACGGCCTGGGTGCACCCGGCTTCCGCGCAGCGGGTGTCGGTGGCCTCGACGGGGTGGTCGACCTGCAAGCCCTCGGCGCGCAGGTCCGCGACGAGCTGCTCCGCGGTACGCGAAACCAGCGGCACCGGAGCCGAGTCCGGGGAGCCCTGGCCGGCAGTCGTGCCCGGTGAGGCGCACGCACCGCAGCCGAGGGCGGCCGCGGCGGCGACAGCGGCAGCGTGGCGCCGCACTGCGCGCGCACCGTCGAAACGGGCGCGCTCTCCAGCCGGGGTTGCCATGATCACCACCTGGTCCGTCCGGGTCGTCCTGCTGCCCCTTTCCGTCATAGCGCTGCCGGCCCCGGCCGCGCAACCGCCGGCCGTACCCGGCAGCGGCCCGGCAGGAGTGTCGAGCCGCCCCGCGAAACCGGGCACCGAAAAGCGAAGGCCCTCGATCGGATGTCGAATCCGTCATCCGAACCGAATCCTTCTGTCGCAGTGTGATTTCGGACCCCCTCCGGACGCGCCGCCGAACCTGGTGGCGCGGGTGATCCCGAGCGGACCGAGGTGGGGAGCCATAGGCTCGTCCGAGGTTGAACAGGCAGCCTCGGCGGACCGATGAGAATTCGTCGTCGAGCCTCACGGCTGCCGGTCGAACTCACAGGATCGAGTCCGCTCATGACCGATCGGTTCAGAACCACGCTGACGGCCCCCCGGTCGCGGCCCCGGACCGCCGCTGACGGGCCGGCCCGCCGCCCGTCTGCTCAGGCTGGCACCGCACGCCGCAATGCTGCCCACCGCCACGTCGGTCGAGCAGGCCATCGAACTGCTGGCCGGAGACGGCGGTGAACGGCGGCATCTGACGGTTGCCGGATGACGGAGTGTGCGCTCATCGGCCGGCGCCCACCGCCGTCCGGTAGAGCTGAGCGTCGTCGGACAGCGTCATCCCGTGTCCGGGCCGCTGGTTCTGCACGACGATCGCCCCGTCGTAGACCGGGGACACCCCGTCGAGCAACTGCGGCTCGAGGCGGACGTGGTCGTTGAACCATTCGACGTGGCGCAGGTTCGGTACCGCGGCGGCCACAGGTCCGTGCAGCGCGGGCGCGCAGTGCGCCGAGATGTCCAGATTGTGCGCCGCCGCGATCGTGGCCATGTGCAGGAATCCGGTGTACCCACCGCAGCGGGTGGCGTCGGCCTGCAGACAGTCGACGACCGGCGCGAGCCGCTGGGCGTCGTAGAGCGTGCTGATGTACTCCCCCGCCGCGACGTCACAGCCCAGACCTGAGCGCGCCAAGGCAAGGCCCTCGAGATCGTCACTGCTCACCGGTTCCTCGAACCAGTGCACGTCCCAGCGTTCGAGTTCGCGACCCAGGCGAATGGCCTGCGCGCTGTGGTAGGCACCGTTGGCGTCGACCATCAGCTCGATCCCGTCGCGGGCCAGCTCACGAAACAGCGCGACGCGCTCGAGGTCCCGCTCCGGCGCGGCGCCGCCGTCGTGGCCGATCTTGATCTTCATGCCCCGGCAGCCGGCCGCCTTCCATGCCGCGACATCCTGGGACAGCTCGGAGTCACCCGACGTCAGGAACCCGCCCGAACCGTAGACGGGAACCCGGTCGCGGCATGCTCCGAGCAGCGCTGTCAGCGAGACATCCAGCAGTTTGGCCTTGAGGTCCCACAGCGCCACGTCGACCGCGCTCATCGCGTGCATCGCCAGGCCTCCGATCCCGAAATTGCGGCTCGTGCGTTGCAGCGTGGCGCCGGCCGCCGCGACGTCGGCGACGACCCGACCGCGCAGCAACGGCGCGAAGTGGGTCGTGATCAGCGTGGCCGCGGCCGGGCTGCTGTAGGTCCAGCCCAGCCCGGACCGCCCGGCTGCGTGCACACGCACCGTGACGGCGGTCGTCGACTCCCACTCCAATGTTGCATCGGCTTCGGTTGCCGGGGTGGGGAACTCGAATGCGGTGACCTCGACGTCGTCGATCCGCGGCTGGAACGGACTCATCGGCCCCTCCTCCACACCGCCCATCCGATCGCGAGCACTCCGGCGCCGAAGAAGGCGGCGGCGGTCAGACCGTCTCGCGAAGGTCCCCGCGCATCATCATCGCCCGGGGGTTGCGGCGCGGATGCCCCGTCGAGAGCCGCGGCGAGCACCTGCGCGGTGTGCATTGGCGTCCGGACGCTGTCGAGGTGACGGATCTGGGTGCGGCAGCTGAAACCGTCGGCCACGATGGTCTTGTCCGCGGGGGCGCTGCGCACCGCCGGCATCAGTTTGTCCTCAGCGCAGGCGATCGACACGTCGTAGTGGCCGGCCTCGAAGCCGAAATTACCTGCCAGCCCGCAACACCCGGCATCGAGAAGCTCACCGGTGGTCCCGGCTGCCCGCAGCGCCTCGACCTCGGCGCCGGTACCCAGGATGGCGTGCTGGTGACAGTGCGGTTGCACCAGGGCGGACGCGGCCTCCTCGACGTTCTCGGCCCGCCAGTCGGGCGCGAGTTCGCGCAGCACTTCTCCGAGCGTTCGGGTCAACGACGCCAACCGGTGCACGTCCTCGTCGCCGTCCAGCAGCTCGGGCAGATCGGCGCGGAACACCGCGGCGCAACTGGGTTCCAGAACGACAACCGGGATGCTTTCCCGCAAAGCGGGTTTCAACACTTCCAGGGTCCGTCTCGCGACATACTTCGCCGCGTCGAGCTGACCGGTCGAGATCCATGTCAACCCGCAGCAGACGGCGCGCCCGGGCGTCCGGACCTCGAAGCCCGCGTCCTCCAGAACCGCCACCGCGGCGCGCGCGGCCGCGGTGTCGAAGTTGTTGGTGAAGGTGTCGGGCCACAGCAGCACCGGACCGCGGGGCGCCGGGTCACCGCGCCGCGGCCGCCGGGCGAACCAGCGGGTGAAGCGCTGCCGGGCGAAGCGCGGAATGTCGCGTTGGGTGTCGATACCGCCGGCTCGTTTGAGCAGGGTCGTCACCCCCGGGGTCTGGGCCACCGCGTTGACCGGCCGCGGCGCGACCATCGCGATCCGCGCGAGCAGCGGCAGCCAGCCCATCGAGTAGTGCGCGAGCGGGCGCAGCCGACGCTTGTAGTGGTGTGAGAGGAACTCAGCCTTGTAGGTGGCCATGTCCACATTCACCGGGCAGTCGCTGCGGCACCCTTTGCAGGCCAGGCACAGATCCAGCGCGTCGCGCACCTCGGTGGACTGCCAGCCGTCGGTGATGACATCGCCTTCGAGCATTTCGAACAGCAGCCGCGCCCGCCCGCGCGTCGAGTGCTCCTCCTCGCCGGTGGCGCGGTAGCTGGGGCACATCACACCCGATTCGTGACCGCGGCACTTGCCGACGCCCACGCACCGATCGGCGGCGACGCTGAACCGGTGATCGTCGTCGGGGTAGGCGAAATGGGTTCTCGGCTCCTGCGGGCGATACCCCGGACCCCAGCGCAGGTCTTCGTCGAGGGCCGCGGCGAAGACCACCTTGCCGGGGTTCATCCGATTGGCCGGGTCGAACACCCGCTTGAGCTCTTCGAACGCGCCGACCAACCGCTCGCCGAACATGATGCTCAGCAGTTCGCCCCGGGCCTGGCCGTCGCCGTGCTCGCCGGACAGCGAGCCACCATACCGGGTGACGAGTTGTGCTGCCGCAGTGGCGAACTCGCGATAGCGCCGAATTCCCAGTTCGGATTTCAGATCGAAGGGGATGCGGGTGTGGATGCAACCGTGTCCGAAGTGGCCGTACTGCGAAGCGCCCTGATAGCCGAAACGTTCGAGCAGTTCGCCGAAGTCGCGCAGGTAGTCGCCCACCCGGTCCGGCGGGACCGCGGCATCCTCCCACCCGGGGTGCGTGTCGGGGCCACCCGGCGGGTGTGCGGTGGCACCCAGGCCGCCTTCGCGGGCCGCCCACACCCGCTTCTGGTCGGCGGCATCGCGCATGACCTTGCCGCCGGTGGCCACTCCCGCCCCGCAGAGGTGTTGGACCATCGAGTCGGCGGCGCTGGCCGCCGACCCGACGTCGTCGCCGTTGAACTGTGCCAGCAGCCAGGCGCGGCCCTCGGGTAGTTCGCTCAACGCTCCCTGCGCCATGTGTTGGCTCTGCTCGAGTTCGGTCAGCCGATGGTCCATGCCCTCCAGCGCCGCGGGCCCGAACTCCAGTACCGCCGGCACGGCGTCGGCTGCTGCCGCGATGTCGGGGAAGGCGAGCAGCGCAGCCACGTGTGCCGGCGGGACGCGCACCAGATCGATCTCGGCACGCAACACCGTGACCAGCGTGCTTTCGCTGCCGACCAGGAGTTTGGCGACGTCGAACCCGTTCTCGGGCAACAGGGAGTCCAGGTTGTATCCCGACACCCGCCGGGGGATGTCGGGATAGCGAGCGCGGACCTCGTCGCCGTAGTGGTCGCGCAGCCGGCGCAGCGCGCGATAGATCTCGCCGCGTCGACCGCCCTCGGCGACGATCCGCTCGTAGTCGGCGTCGTCGGTGGGCCCCACCCACATCTGCACTCCGTCGTAGGTGAGCACCTCCATGCGCCGGACGGAATCGGCCATCTTGCCGTAGGCCTGGGCCGTCGACCCGCAGGAGTTGTTGCCGATCATGCCCCCGATGGTGCAGCTGACGTGGGTGGCCGGCTTGGGGCCCACCATCCAGCCCGTCTCGGCCAGCGCGTCGTTGAGTTCGTCGAGTTTGATGCCGGGTTCGACGGTGGCGATGCCCGCCTCGGCATCGACCGACAGCACCCGGGTGCAGTACCTGCTCCAGTCCAGGACCACGGCGACGTTGCAGCTCTCGCCGGCCAGGCTGGTGCCGCCGCCCCTCGAGAACACCGGGACGTCGTGGTCGTGGCAGATCCGCACGGCGTTGGCCGCGGCCTCAGGCGTGCGCGGCACCACCACGCCGATGGGGATCTGGCGGTAGTTGGAGGCGTCGGTGGAGTAGGTGGCCCTGGCGCCCAGGTCGAATCTGACCTCGCCGTCCACCCCTCTGCGCAGGGCGTTCTTCAGCTCGTCGAGCAGCTGCTCTCGGGTTGCTGTGTGTTCCACGGCTGTCATCGGCGACGTTCTCCCTACTCGAGTTTCGCGGCCCTTGCCCCGGGTATCCGCGCCTCAGGCAATGGCGGCACGCGAGATGGTGTGCCCAGGACGGAGAAGGAGAAACATGGCTACCGATGTTGCCGATTTCGTGCTGAAGCGTTTGCGGGAGTGGGATGTTGAGCACGTCTTCACCTATCCCGGCGACGGAATCAACGGGCTCGTCGCGGCATTCGGCCGGTCGGACAACCAGCCGCGGTTCGTGCAGGCCCGCCATGAGGAGATGGCCGCGTTCCAGGCCACCGGGTACGCGAAGTTCTCCGGACGCGTCGGGGTCTGCATGGCCACCTCCGGGCCGGGGGCGATCCACCTGCTCAACGGGCTCTACGACGCCAAGCTCGACGGTGTCCCGGTGGTGGCGATCGTCGGGCAGACCGCGCGCAGCGCGATGGGCGGCAGTTACCAGCAGGAAGTGGATCTGCAATCGCTCTACAAGGATGTCGCCAGCGACTATCTGGTCGAGGTCAACGTGTCCAGCCAGCTGCCCAATGCGCTGGATCGGGCGATGCGCACCGCCATCACCCGGCGGGCTCCGGCAGCCGTCATCATCCCGGCCGATCTTCAGGAGGAGCCCTACGAGCCGCCGGCCCACGCGTTCAAGCAGGTGCCCTCGAGCGACCCGAGCATCGCCACGCCGGCGCTGGCGCCGCGGCCCGACCAGGTCCGGCTGGCCGCCGACATCCTCAACGCCGGCGAGAAGGTCGCGATCCTGATCGGGCAGGGCGCCCGCTCGGCAGCCGACCAGGTCCGCCAGGTCGCCGACCGCACCGGGGCCGGGGTGGCCAAGGCGCTGCTCGGCAAGGATGTGCTGCCCGACGACCTGCCGTATGTCACCGGATCGATCGGCCTGTTGGGCACCCGGCCGAGCTATGAGCTGATGCGCGACTGCGACACCTTGCTGATCGTGGGGTCGAACTTCCCGTACAGCCAGTTCCTGCCGAAATTCGGTCAGGCCAGGGCGATCCAGATCGACATCGACGGCACGTCGATCGGGATGCGCTACCCCACCGAGCTCAACATCGTGGCCGATGCCGCGACCGCGCTGGACGCGCTGATCCCCTTGCTCGACCGCAAGGACGACCGTTCGTGGCAGGACACCATCACCGAGAACGTGACGCGTTGGTGGGGAACGATGGAGCGGCAGGCCAAGCTGTCGGGCAAGCCGGTGAACCCGATGCGGATCGCCTGGGAACTGTCCGAGCGGCTCCCGGACAACGCCATCGTCACCGCCGACTCCGGGTCGTCGACCAACTGGTATGCCCGCTGCCTGAAATTCCGCGACGGCATGCGCGGGTCCCTCTCGGGCACGCTGGCGACCATGGGGCCGGGCGTGCCCTATGCGATCGGCGCCAAGTTCGCCCATCCGGACCGGCCGGTGATCGCGATGGTCGGTGACGGGGCGATGCAGATGAACGGGTTGGCCGAGTTGCTCACCATCCGGCGCTACTCCGATTTGTGGCCCGACCAGCGCCTGATCGTGTGTGTCTTCCACAACAACGACCTCAACCAGGTGACCTGGGAGCTGCGGGCGATGGGCGGCGCGCCCAAGTTCGAGGAATCGCAGAGCCTGCCGGAGGTGTCCTATGCCGACGTGGCGCGCGCGATGGGGCTGCACGCGGTCGCCGTCGACACCGAGGACGCGGTCGGCCCGGCCTGGCAGGAGGCACTGTCGGCCAACGGACCCGTGCTGCTCGACATCCGCTGCGATCCCGAGATGCCACCCATTCCGCCGCATGCGACCTTCGAGCAGGCCAAGGAACTCACGGAATCGATCCTCAAGGGCGACCCCAACGCGTGGCACCTGATGATGCAGGGCGCCAAGACCAAGGCGCAGGAGTTCGTCCCCCACCGGGATTGAGCATCTCGGTGGGGGCAGACCCGGTCACGGGTTGCGGCGCAGGGCCACCGCGGTGATGTCGTCCTCGTCGAGCACCGCACCCGCGTCGGCGCACAGCGCGTCCACGACCGCCTGCGGGCTGACGCCGTCGCGTGCGCTGCACTCGGCGACGGCGCACTGAAGCTGATCGGGCAGGCCGCCCCACAGATCGAGGACGCCGTCACTGACCAGCAGGATCGTGTCGCCCGGCGCCAGCTTGCCGGACAGCTCGCACCACCGGTCGTCCACCCCGAGCGGCATGTCGTCGGAGGCCAGCCTCTCGACGCGGCCCGAGCCGGCCCGGACGACGAAATGCAGCCCGTGTCCCGCGTCGGCCAGCCGGTACTCACCGGTGTCCAGGTCGACGAGCAGATAGGCCAGCGTGACGAAGGCGTTGATGCGGTGCAGGTCGCCGCCGAGGATGCGCGCTGCGTCGCTGACGACGTGCGACGGGCTGGTGTCGGCGTCGTGGGCGCGCAGCGCGGTGCGCGTCGCCGCCGCCAGCATTCCGGCGTCCATCCCCTTGCCCATCACATCACCGAGGCACAGGACTGCATGCTGCTGCTGCACCCGGACGTCGTAGAAGTCGCCGCCGACCTGCAACGCCGGGCGGCTGGCGGTGCCGAAGGTCCAGCCGGGGGTCTGCGGCAGGCCGGCCGGCAGCAGGGCCCGCTGGACTTCGGCTGCGCGGTCGAGCTGCTCCTGTTCGAGCTGGCGCGCCCGCAACGCCTCGGTCACGTCCTGGAAGTGCATCACGTAGAGCGTCGAATCCGGCCGCTCGGCGATCACCGCCAGGCTGACGTTGAGGCTGCGGCCGTCCTCCAACCTGAGTGTCAGCCGGGCGTTTCCGCCGGCGAGGCTGTCCGTGGCGGCCCGGAGTTCGCCGATGGCGTCGGGTCCCAGCACCATGTCCAGGGTGACATCGCCGTCGCGCAACTCGGGGAACAGCTCCCGGGCCGAGGGGTTGCTTCGCTCGACGGTCCAGTGCCGGGGTCCGCGACTGACCATGAGTTTGCCCGCGACTGAGGAGTCGAAGCTCGTCCGGAACAGTTCCTCGCTCTCGTGCAGCCGCGACAAGGCATCCCGTTCGGCCCCCACCACCAGGGACAGCGCGAGGAAGACCACCACCATCGACAGCTGGAAGACCTGCAGAATGACGGTCCCGGCCGCGGGACCGAGCCGGTCGAAGGCGAACGGCCCCATGCCGTATCCACTGCCCACCGAGGCGATGACCGCGATCGCCAGCATCAGCAGGAACAACCGCCGGGTCGACATCCGCAGCGCCGCCCACACCAGCGGCAGGAAGGGCAGGAACGCCAGCGGCAACTCGTTGGGGCCCACGAACACCGCGCCCGCGACCGCCAGGGCGGCGACGACCTGCGCCAGCGACTCCGCGGCGCTGGCACGCTGCCGGCGGCGGGTCAGGTTCATGAACAATGGTGTCAGCAGCACCATCCCGGCGGCGTGCTTGGGCGCCGACGTCACCAGGCGGTCAAACGCGCCGTCGAGGTCGCCGACTGCCGTCGAGGAGGCCCAGGCGAGGATGCCGTACAGGACCGCCGAGGCGAGCGCGACCGCCAGGAACCGGGCGAGATCGCTCGGCGCGGACAGCGTCGGCGTCGTGTCCCGCCGGCCGCGCAGCAGCCACGTGCCGACGATCATCTCGATCGCGGCCGCGGTGGTCAGTGCGATGGCGAGCGCCGGCGGCCGGCCCGCCCAGAGCACGACCGGCAGCGTCGCCGCGGCCACCCCCAACGCCAGCATCCAGGTGTAGCGGCGCCGGAACCGGATGCCCAGCCCCAGCGCGATGCCGGCGTTGGGCCACCACGCCGCCGTCGCCAGCGAATTCGGCTGGGTCGTCAGCGACAACGCCCCGACCACGGTGACGATCAGCAGGGTGCCGGCGATGAACACGGCGTCCGGCACCCGCCAGCGGCCCAGCTGCGGCGTAGGCGTGTCCGGCTGAGCCGCCGACACCGAGGCTCCGTCGTGGCTCATCCGGTGTGCCGCCGCACGAGAATCCAGCGATTGCCGGCGTCTTCGCGGTAGTACGCCAGCTCGTCGAGCACCCGGTGCGCGATCGCCAGCCCGCGGCCGCGCTCGGAGAACTCGCCGGGCATGTCGAGGTGCGACAGGTCGATCGGCGCGGGACGGCCGTCGTCGGTGAAGGTCACGGCCACCGCGCCGGGTCGCAACGTGACCACCATGCGTAGCCGCACCGGCCCGCTGGCTCCGGAGTGCTCGATGATGTTGGTGCCGATCTCGCTGACCGCGAGCTCGATACACATCCTGGTGTCCTCGGGAACGGCTTCTGCGGACCACACCTCATCGAGCGTGCGCTGAATCTCATCCAATGTCTCGGGGCCGGTGTGAGTCTCGAGAGCGTACTCACTCATCGAAGGCGGTATCTGCCGAGTCATGGCTGGGCAGTACGCGGTTGAGATTGGTCAATTCCAGGACGGTGCACACCTGCCGCGTCGGTGCGGCAATCCGCAGATCCCCGCCGGCCATCCGGGCGATCTTGAGCCCGGAGATCAGCGCACCCAATCCCGAGGAATCGATGAATTCCGTGGCGCTCAGATCGACGACGATGCGGCTGTTCCCGTCCTCGACTAGACCGTGCAGTTGTTTGCGCAACTGGGAGGCAGCAACCATGTTGAGTCGCCCGCTCGGCCGGACGACGACAACGCCCGAGTCCATCGTGCGGGTGGCGAATTCGCTCATCAGGCTCCTACTCCGTCATGGCCCCCGTTGGCCACCGTTAGCTGTACTACGCACCGCGCAGGGGATCGACCAGCCGAACAGCTCTCCACAATAGTTTGCCACCGGGACCACGAATCACTATCCACGCCGCGAAAGCAATTCGTAATATTCGCTGAGCGCACCGGCGC
This sequence comes from Actinomycetota bacterium, assembly GCA_034190095.1. GTDB lineage: Bacteria > Actinomycetota > Actinomycetes > Mycobacteriales > Mycobacteriaceae > Mycobacterium. The sequence continues at coordinate 3,165 of JAXHTL010000016.1, read as the reverse complement.
ATGACCGAACCTTAGGGCGCAGCCGAAACCACCGCCCGTTGAATTCAATTTCCCAGACATTCCCCGTCGGCTGCTGCAACGAGAATTCCGGCGCCACGAACGACGAAACGCAAATGCAGGGGAGCAAACGGGGCGAGCGACATATTCTGTGGCAGTGGACGACGCGAGATCATCAGAGGACGGCGCCGGCCGGCCGAGCGCCACCGGGCTCACCGATGCTGAGAACCGCGAACTCAGAGAAGGGTTGGTCGCGATCGTCGTCGGCGCCGGCGTCGACGACACGGCCGCCAACCGGCTGATCCGCACGATGGCGGCCAAACCCGAGGCCCTCGAGTCGCTCATCCGGTTCGCGTTGGGCGACCCCGTTCGGCTCGAAGCCGTGCGCCGCACCGGATTGATGGGTGCGGGTCCGACCCGGATCCTCGACGACGTCGCCGCGCTGACCGCCGAAGCACTGGGAACCCGCTACGTGGCCGTGTCGCTGCTCGACGACGACGAGCAACTGCTGGCCGGGTGCAACGTCCCCGGAGACGATGCGGAGCGGACGCGTTCTGTCGAGCTGTCGATCTGCAAGTACGCGGTGGTCAGCCGCATCCCGTTCATCGTGGACGACGCCACGACCAATCCGCTGCTGGCCGGCCACCCCGCCGTGCAAAGCGGTGAGGTCGGCGCCTACGCCGGCATCCCGATCTTCAGCGACGACGACCAGGCGGTCGGAACCCTGTGCACCTGGAGCCCCCGCCCCCATGTGTGGACGAGCGGACAGATTCTGGTTCTGCAGGACATGGCCGACCTGGCGAGCGCGAAGGTGTTCCGGAGAGCGATATGAGCCGCACGCACACCGCACCCGCCTCGCCGCCCACGGCCTGCGGCCGTCCGCTGGACTGAGAACCGCGATGGCCACCCGGACGAGCCCAGCCAAAAAAGCTCAGCAGACTCCCGCCCCGGCTGAGCGGGTGGGCGAGACCGCATCCGTCGAACTCGTCCCCCGGCGCGCGGCGGGAAAGGCCCTCCCGATCACCCTGGATCTGGCCACCGCGACGGTCGCCGTCGGGTCCGGGCTGTGGTGGTCGTCGACCACGGGCCCGCTGCCCACCCAAGCCTGGCTGGCCGTGCTGTTCGTGCCGACGGTGGTCGCACTGTTCGCCGCACAGTCGCTGTACCGTCAGCGCCTGATTCGCCGGTTCATCGACGAGCTGGTGCCGGTCGAGACGAACATCGGACTGTCCGCCGTGCTGGTGCTGAGCATCATGACCCTTGCCCAGGCGTCCGGCTCGGCCGCAACGGTCGTCTCCCGGGTCTGGATCTGTGCGGCCGTGCTGGTTCCGGCGGCCCGGCTGATACACGTGAGCGTGCAGAAGCGGCGGCACGAGAACCACCAGATGATGGCGCCGACGCTGATCGTCGGGAGCGGAGTGGTCGCCGATCGGATCATCGACCGGTTGAACGAATTTCCCGAGTACGGCCTGGAACCGGTCGGCATCCTCGACGGGTCGGGGATGAGTGCTCAACCCGGCTCCGAGCCGCAACCACACCCGGGTGTCCCGATCATCGGAACACCCGATTCCATCGAAGCCGCGATCGGCAAGACCGGCGCGCAGGCCGTCGTCATCGCCTTCTCGCGGACCCGCGACCACCTGCTCCTGCGCGTCGTCCGCGTCGCCCACCGCCATCAGATACGGGTGTGGGTCGTTCCCCGCATGTTCGACGTGATCGGCGAGCAGGCACTGGTCGAACACGTCGGCGGTCTACCGTTGCTGGCGCTGCGGCACACCGACCCACACGGATGGCAGTTCAAGGTCAAACACTTCAGTGATCGCGTGGTCGCCGCGCTGGGCCTGCTGGCGATCTCCCCGTTGTTCCTCACCTTGATGTTGGCGGTCCGGCTGAGCTCGCCCGGGCCGATCTTCTTCAAACAGGACCGGGTGGGACGCGACGGCAGGGTGTTCGCGTGCGTCAAGTTCCGCACCATGCGGGCCCCGAAGGCCTCGGACTCCGACTTCCAACTCGACGCGCGCTCGGCGCCGGGCGGCGTGGAGGGCGAGGACCGCCGCACCCGGATCGGGCGGATCATGCGCGCCACGTCGATGGACGAACTGCCGCAACTGATCAACGTGGTGAAAGGCGAGATGAGCCTGGTCGGGCCACGCCCCGAGCGACCCGAGTTCGTCAAGCTGTTCAAGATCCAGGTCAACCGCTACGGCGAACGCCACCGGGTGAAAGCCGGGATCACCGGGTGGGCACAGGTGAACGGGCTACGCGGGCAGACCTCGATCGCGGACCGGGCCGAGTGGGACAACTACTACATCGAGAACTGGTCACTCGCGCTGGACTGGAAGATCCTGGCCCTGACCGTGGTGGCCGTGCTACGCGGGGCGCCCGAGTGATCTCCGGGGTGACGGACACAGTGCCGCCACCGGTGTGCATGGTGGTCCCGGCTGGGTTCGAACCAGCGACCTTCCGCGTGTGAGGCGGACGCTCTCCCACTGAGCTACGAGACCGCGAGACGAGCACGAACATTAGCACGGGCACGGCGTGCGGCCTGAATCTACTGGTCACCCCTTCTCCCCGGCACCGGACCGCCGGTGAGGTGAGCGGCCCGATTGGCCGGGTCGCCCCGCTCGGGGGGCACACTCGCGGTATCGGGTGGATGAACGGCATCTGCCCGGCAGGTTTCTCGTCACCGCGGCCGCCCGAGCGCGGCTCGCCACAACCCGCGGGATCCCCTGCGAGCAAGGGATTTGTGCGCGCCTGTGTGCGTGGACTATCGTTTCGCTTCGCGACGGGCGACGATCTCGCCGGTGGCACGCGGATGTAGCGCAGTTGGTAGCGCATCACCTTGCCAAGGTGAGGGTCGCGGGTTCGAATCCCGTCATCCGCTCGAAGGTGCAGTGGCATCAACCCCAGCGGTGGAGTGGCCGAGTGGTGAGGCAACGGCCTGCAAAGCCGTGCACACGGGTTCGATTCCCGTCTCCACCTCCAAGTGGTCCCGGCGCGATTAGCTCAGCGGGAGAGCGCTTCCCTGACACGGAAGAGGTCACTGGTTCAATCCCAGTATCGCGCACCATATTCACACAGTTCAGGCCCGGTTCTCACCGGGCCTTCGCTGTTCGTGCGTGCCGTCCCCGACGTCGAGCCGGTGGGACGGTCAGCCGGTCCGGCTCT
>JAXHTL010000159.1:0-11270 GCA_034190095.1 Actinomycetota bacterium | reverse complement strand
GCCGGCGGGCGCCGGGTGCTCGGGCGCCAGCCGGTAGTCGACCGACAGCACGTGGACCGCGCCGGCCCGGCAGATCTCGCGGCACAGATCGTCGTGACTGTCCAGGCTGCCGATCACCTGTCCGCCGCCGTGGTAGAAGACCAGCAGCGCAGCGTCGGGCGCGGCGGTGCTGTAGTGCCGCGCCGCGATCGGCCCGGCCGCTCCGGCGACCGTGAGATCGGCGACCGCAGCCACAGGTGGGCGTCGGGCGAAGCCGGCCGCGAGCAGGTCGAGTTGGCTTCGCGCCACCACGGGGTCGTCGTCGGCCACCAGACCGTCGATGCCCATGGCCCGCTGCCCGGCGAGCATGAGTTGCAGTGTCACGTCGAGGGTGTTGCCGTCGACCGTGATCGAACGTCCCCCCAGCAGTGCCCGTTTCACTCCGTCGGGCAGCCGCGGCAGTGACCGCAGCGTCACCCCCGCGAGCTTGTTGGTGAGGACATCTGCGGTGCGGATCCCCTGGCGCTGGGGTGGTGCGGTGCTCGGCTGCGTCATGTCTGCTCCATCGTCTGGGCAGACCCTACCGGCGGGGCCGGGCGGCTCGCGGCGCCTCGACGGCGATTAGGTCGCTATCGGCCGCGGCAATATAGTCAACGGCGAAATTCGGTGACTCCGGACCCACGGGCACGTGAAATCCCCGGAGACGCCGACCAACGAGCATCCACTTCAGCAGGGCAGGTGACATGACCTCGGCGGCCGCGATCCCCACCGTCACACTCAACGACGACAACACGATGCCGGTGATCGGACTCGGTGTGGGCGAACTGTCCGAATCGGAGACCGAACAGGCGGTGTCCGCCGCGCTCGAGGTCGGCTACCGGATGGTCGACACCGCGGCCGCCTACGGCAACGAGGCGGCCGTCGGGCGCGCGATCGCCGCGTCGGGCGTCCCGCGTGACGAGCTGTTCGTCACCACCAAGCTGGCCACCGACGAGCAGGGCTTCCAGTTGTCGCAGGACGCGATCAGGCGCAGCCTCGATCGGCTGGGGCTGGACTACGTCGATATGTACCTCATCCACTGGCCCGGCGGCGAGCAGGGCAAGTACGTGGACAGCTGGGGCGGGATGATGCGGGCCCGCGAGGACGGCCACACCCGCTCGATCGGCGTGTGCAATTCGCACGCCCATCACCTCGAGGACCTCATCCACCTGTCGTTCTTCACCCCGGCCGTCAACCAGATCGAGCTGCACCCGCTGCTCAACCAGGCCGAGCTGCGCGCGGTCAATGCCGAGCACGGCATCACCACCGAGGCCTACGGCCCGCTGGGAGTGGGCAACCTGCTGTCGAACCCGACCGTGACCGCCGTCGCCGAGGCGCACGGCCGCAGCGCGGCGCAGGTGCTGATCCGCTGGAGCCTGCAGCTCGGCAACGTGGTCATCCCCCGGTCGTCGTCAGCGGAGCGGATCGCCTCGAACCTCGACGTGTTCGGCTTCGAACTCTCCGAGGAGCAGATGGCCTCGCTCAACGGCCTGGACGACGGCACCCGCTTCCGGCCGGACCCGGAGACCTACACCGGGTCCTGACCCGGCGCCGCCGGCCGTCAGGCCGAGGCCGCCACCGACTCCAGCGCGGCGGTGACGCCCTTCTGCACCTCGGTCCCGTTGCCCCACCCCACGTAGTAGTGCAGCATCAGCACGAGCTCCTCGAGCTGCTCGGCGGTCAGTTCGCCGTTGAGCAGCGCACCGCGCACCTGCACTTCGATCAGGTCGGCGCGGCCCAGAGCGGCGGTGGCCCCGATGACCAGCAGCCGTCGGTCGCGGATCGACATTCCGGGACGGCTCCATATCTCGCCGAACAGGTGGTCGATGGTGTCGTTGAGCGTGGCGCTGCGCTCGGCGGGCATCATCGCGGCCACCTGCGGACCGTAGACCGCGGCCATCGTTTCCAGCCCGTCCGACGTGGGCCCCTGCGCCGGCACCGAGTCGCCGGGCTGTTCGTCGAGGCCGAGTGTGTCGGCGCCGGTGGCCCGGGTGAGGTCGACCAGCGGCACCTCGAGTTGGTGACCGGCGGCCAGTTCCTGGGCCGCCGCGAGGTCCTTGTCCATCAGCCGGGCCATCTGCGGGGCGTGCTCGTCCATCAGGTCCGGGTCGGCGATCTGTCCGCGCAGCAACGTCGACATCGTCGTGGCCGCGGGGTCCGCCTCGTCGATCACCGACAGCAGAGTGGCGGGGTCGACGCCGGCGGAGCGGGCGATCTGAGCCGCCTCGTGCATCACCCGCCAGCTTCCGTAGGTCACCACATTGCGGGCGATCTTGGTGGCCATTCCCGCACCCAGCGGCCCGCAGTGCACGACGGCCTTGGCGAAGTCGGCGAGCACCGGGGTCACCCGCCGCACCGTGTGGTCGTCACCGCCCACCATGGCGACCATCCCGTTGTCCGCCGCGCGATCACCCGGGGTAACGCCGCAATCGACAAGCGCCACACCGGATTTCTGGCATTCCTCGGCGAGCTGGACCACAACGGGCACGGCCAGGGTCGAGAGCACGACCACGATCGACCCCGGTTTCGCACCGGCCAGCACCCCGTTCTCACCGCGCAGCACGGCACGCACCTGGTCGGCGTCGACGACGGCGATCAGAATCACGTCGCTGCGCCGGGCCACCTCCGCGGGTGAGGGCAGCATCACCGCATCACCCGAAAGACCTTCGGCAGCAGCGGGATCGATGTCATGAACGGCCGGAGTGTGCCCACTGCGGGCCAGGCTGACGGCGACTCCGCTGCCGATCATGCCGAGGCCGACGACGCCCACCCGCGCGGCATGCCGTGGCGACACGGTGTCCCCGGCCGACACGGCGAAATCCGGCTGCACACTCATGGGAGGAGCTCCTCTCCGCGCTGTCCGCGCGCTCGCTGGCTACCTTTACGATCGTAAAGTAGTTAGACAGACTTATCACTGGTGAGTTCACGCACACGCGTCGCGTGCACGTGCCGCAGCCCACATCGCCGACCGGTCAGGCCCGCTTGAGGATCTCGAACGCGCGCCTGATCAGTTCGGCTTCGCCGGGGTCGCCGCTGCGCCGGCCGAGTTGCCAGTTGCGCAGACCGGCGCTGCGCAACGCCGCGACAGCACAGCGGGCCAGCACCTGGGCGGCGAACTCGTCGTCGGGTCCGGCTGGGCCGTCGCCGTGGCCGCGGTCCTCCAACGCGTCGGCGATCACCTGCTCGAACCTCAGCAACAATCCCGGAGCCGACTTCTCCAGCTTCGGCCCCGGCGGTCCGTCCTGGAACAGCCAGGTGAGGTTGGGCCGGGCGCTGCGCAGCCGGTCGGCGACGACGAAGAAGGCCTGCTGCACCGCATCCAGCGGCGCCTCATCGGCCGGCCGGCACCGTATCTGCTCACCGAGCACCGGCAGCCAATCCTCGATGTCCTTGACCAGCAGCCCCTCTTTGACCGGGAAATAGCGGAAGAACGTGCGTTCGGTCACCCCGGCGGCATCGGCGATGTCGCGCACCGTCGTGTGCTCGTAGCCCCGCTCGTCGAACAGCGCGTCGGCGGCGGCCTGAATGGCCCGCCGGGTGGCGATCTTGTGCGCTTCCCGCCGGCCGACCTCGGTGGACATTCACTCACTATGACATCGCCGCGGCCCGTGTGTCATTGCTGACACTTTCGGCGGGCGACCCGGCCGAGGTCCGGTGCGCCACACGCGAGTGCCGCCCCCGCCCCCCGCAGAAACCGCCCGATGCCCACCGGGCTATGTTTAGAAATACCCCATGGGGTGTATGCGTGACCGGGCGCCGACGTGACTTACAGCCAGACGAGGAGGCCGATCTTGACGCAGCACAGCACCGCCGGCGGCGTCGCGAGAGGCCGCGGCACCGCATCATGACCATCGTTGTCGCACTGAGCTTCGGCGCCCTGATCGGCGTACTGCTGGGCCTGCTCGGCGGCGGCGGTTCGATCCTGGCCGTCCCCGCCCTGGTGTACGCCGTCGGCCTCGACATGCGGGAGGCGATACCGGTGTCGCTGCTCGTCGTGGGACTGGCGTCGGCGGTCGGCGTGATCCCACGGATTCGCGCCGGCCAGGTCCAATGGCGGCTGGCCGCGGTGTTCGCCGCCGCAGGCATCCCGGCGACCTTCGCCGGCACCGCCATCAGCACACGGATGCCGCAGAACGCACTGCTGATCGGTTTCGCCGCGGTCATGGTGATGGCCGGCGCACGAATGCTCAGCGACACCGCGAGCACCGGAACCGCCTGCGACAACGGCGACGGCGGCATCGACTGGCGTCGCTGCACCCCGCGATCGGTGCCGGCCGGCGCGGCAGTCGGACTGCTCACCGGGCTGTTCGGTGTCGGCGGGGGCTTCCTGATCATCCCGGCACTGGTCATCGCGCTGGGCGTGGACATGACGATCGCGGTGGGAACATCGTTGCTGATCATCGTGGTCAACTCGGCGGCCGGCCTGCTGTCCCATCTGCACGGCCTGCAGATCGACTGGGCGGTCACCGCCGCCTTCGCCGGCGCCGCCACCGTCTGCTCGCTGATCGCCGGGGCGCTGGCCACCGGCCTGGACACCCGGCGACTCCAGCGCTGGTTCGCCTATCTGGTCTTCACCGTCGCCACATTCGTTCTCGTCGACACGATCTGGCTGCACTGAATCGAAGAACACCGAAAACACCTGTCCCCCAACACCTGAGGAGGAAACAATGGACGTGAGAATCATCGAGACGTCAGGCCTGGGAGACCGCAGCTACCTCGTCGGCGCAGCCGGCGTGGCCGCTGTCATCGACCCCCAGCGCGACATCGACCGGGTCCTGGAGCTGGCCCGCGAGCGCAACGTCGACATCACCCATGTCCTGGAAACCCATATCCACAACGACTACGTCACCGGCGGGCTGGAACTCGCCCGCACCGTGGGGGCACAGTACGTCGTCGCCGCCGGCGACGACGTCAGCTACGAACGCCGGGCGGTCACCGACGGCGACACCATCGACGTGGGCCCGCTGAGGTTCCGGGTGCTGCACACCCCCGGTCACACCCACACCCACGTCAGCTATGCGCTACAGGATGAATCCGGTTCCGCGGTCGCGGTGTTCACCGGCGGCTCGCTGCTGCACGGCACCACCGGCCGCACCGACCTGGTCGGCGACGAAGACACCGTCGAGCTCACCCACGCCCAGTACCGTTCGGTGCGCCGGCTGGCCGCCGAACTCGGCGACGACGTCCAGGTGTATCCGACCCACGGCTTCGGCAGCTTCTGCTCGGCCACCCCGGCCAGCGGCGACGCCTCGACCATCGGCGACGAACGCCGCACCAACCCCGCACTGACCAGCGACGAACAGACCTACGTCGACGAGCTGCTGGCCGGTCTCGGCGCCTACCCCGCCTACTACGCCCACATGGGCGTGATCAACGCCGAGGGGCCCGCACCGGTCGACCTGACCATGCCCGAACCGGTCGACGCCACCGAACTACGCCGACGCATCGACACCGGCGAATGGGTGGTCGACCTGCGCAACCGCACGGCCTTCGCCGCCGGGCACCTGGCCGGCACCGTCGGTTTCGAGCTGTCCACCCAGTTCGTCACCTACCTGGGCTGGCTCTACCACTGGGGCGCGCCGATGACCCTCGTCGGTGAGACTCCCGACCAGATCCTCGACGCGCGCCGCGAACTGGCCCGCATCGGCGTCGACAACATCACCGGATCCGCCGCCGGCGACATCGCAACCCTGGCCGGGGACACCGCGCTCGACTCCTACCGGGTGGCGTCGTTCGCCGATCTGGCCGAGGAGATGCACACCGGTGATCTCACCGTCCTCGACGTGCGGCAACGGGGCGAATACGACGCCGGCCACCTGCGCGCGGCGGTCAACATCCCCCTGCACGAACTGCTCTCCCGCCGAGACGAGGTGCCGGCCGGGCAGGTGTGGGTGCACTGCGGGTCCGGCTACCGGGCCTCCATCGCCTGCTCGCTGATCGAGCGGGGCGATCGCGACATCGTCCTGATCGACGACGCGTTCGACAACGCCCCCGAGCGCGAACTGGTGGCCTAGGGTGCGCCCGTGTGACCCTCGATGAGCTCGTCGCCGGCCTGACCGCCACCGATGCGACCACGGTGCTGATCGACGGCCGGTCAGGATCGGGCAAGTCCACCCTGGCCGACCAGCTGCAGCACCGCTGGCCGGCCAGCTCGGTGGTCCGCCTCGATGACATCTATCCGGGCTGGGACGGGCTGGCATGGGCGGTCGAGCACATCGGCACCGCGCTGCTGGAACCGCGCGGGCGCGGCCGGCCGGGGCGCTGGCGGCAGTGGGACTGGGCCGCCGGCGACGCCGCGGACTGGCACACCGTCGATCCCCACCGGCGCCTGATCGTGGAGGGGGTCGGTGCGCTCGCAGGCTCCCACCGCCGGCACGCCGACCTCGGCATCTGGGTGCACAGCCCCGACGACACCCGCAAAGAGCGCGCGCTGCAGCGCGACGGCGACACCTTCCGCCCGCACTGGGATCGCTGGGCGGCCCAGGAGGAACACCTGATCGCACGCACTGCACCCCGCTCGGCAGCCGACTACGTCGCGACCGAGACGGGCCGGGGCCGGTCCTGGACGTTCACCGCAAACGACCCGGACCCGGCCTAGCGCGGCGTGCTCGCGCTGCGCTAACTTGGGGCGTCGGAGAACACACGGGAGTGCACACCGAGTGCGCTGAGAGGACGGCTGACCGGCTGTCGACCGTACGAACCTGACCGGGTAATGCCGGCGTAGGGAGATGCACGTGATCACTGTTCGTCACGTAACACCGATCTGAACCCCGATCGGGTCCGTCCGGTGCGCATCCCGACCGTGCCGCCCGCCCGAATCCCGGTTCACGCCAACGGTCTCGAAGTCGGCCGCCGCCAAGCGGGTTCGGAACCGCGCCCACCCCACGAGGAGTCTTCGATGGATCAGCCCAACCCCGGCACCACCCCCGCGCTGCGGTGGCGGGTGGTCGACATCGTGGTGGCCAGCGTGCTCGCGGTCGCCGCGGGCCTGGTGTTCGTGTTCTGGAACGTCGCCCACAACCCGATCACCGCGCCGCTGAGCGCGGTTCTGCCCGGTCTACAGGCACTCGCCGGCGGCGGCTGGCTGTTCGCCGGGGTGCTGACCGCGCTGGTGATCCGCAAGCCCGGAGCCGCGCTCTACGGCGAGCTGGTCGCGGCAACCGTCTCGGCGCTGGTCGGCAACCAGTGGGGCGTGCTGACCATCGAGTCGGGTCTGGTCCAGGGGCTCGGCGCCGAGCTCGTCTTCGCGGTCTTCCTGTACCGGCGCTGGAACCTGCCGGTGGCGGTCCTGGCCGGCGCGGCCTCCGGAGTCGCACTGGCCGTCAACGATCTGATCCTCTGGTACCCGGGTGCGACCACGGCCTTCGGGGTCATCTACACCGTATCGGCGGTCGTGTCGGGTGCCCTGATCGCCGGGGTGCTGTCCTGGTTCGTGGTGCGCGGACTGGCCAGGACCGGAGCGCTGAGCCGGTTCGAGTCCGGCAGGGCATACGCCAGCCCCACACCCTGATGCCGGATCCGGCGACCGCCGGCCGCGGTGGCGTCGAGGCGGCGGCGTCGGGCTGGGGCTGGCAACACGCGGGGCAGCAGCGCTGGGCGGTGCGCGGGCTCGACCTGAAAATCGAACCGGGGCAACGCGTCCTGCTCCTGGGCCCGTCCGGGTCGGGCAAATCCACCCTGCTGCACGGACTGGCCGGGTTGCTCGGCGGCTCCGAGGAGGGTCACGAGTCGGGCCGCATCCTCGTCGACGGCGCCCCACCCGCCCGGCAGCGCGGCCGCATCGGGATGGTCCTGCAGGACCCCGACTCGCAGGTGATCCTGTCCCGGGTCGGTGACGACGTCGCGTTCGGCATGGAGAACTTCGGGGTCCCACGCGCCGAGATCTGGCCCCGGGTGACGAGCGCGCTGCAGTCGGTGGGGCTCGACCTTCCCCTCGGGCAGGACACCTCGACGCTGTCCGGGGGCCAGAAGCAGCGTCTGGCCCTGGCCGGGGTGCTGGCGATGGATCCGGGACTGATCCTGCTCGACGAGCCCACGGCCAACCTGGACACCGCCGGGGTGCGCGAGGTGCGTGATGCGGTGCGCAGCGCTGCCGAGCGTTCGGGCGCCACCGTCGTGGTGGTGGAACACCGCACCAAGACCTGGCTGCCCGTCGTCGACCGCGTCGTCGTGCTGGGCCCCGACGGGGACGTCGTGGCCGACGGGCCCCCCGAGCGCACCATCGCCGGCGAGCGGGACAGGCTGGTGCAGTCGGGCATCTGGGTGCCCGACGCGCCCGTCCCGGTCATCGCGCGGCACCGCCCCACGGCGAGCGAACCGCTGCTGGTCGCCTCGGGTCTCGAGGTGGGCTATCGCTCGGCACCACCGGTGCGCGCCGGGCTCGACTTCGAGATCCGCGCAGGCCGGGTGACCACGCTGACCGGCCCCAACGGCACCGGCAAGTCGACGCTGGCGCTGACGCTCGGCGGGCTGCTGCCACCGCGTGGCGGCCGTCTGGAGGCGGCGCCGGGGTTCTCGCCCTCGGCGCGCCACCGCGAGCCGGTGCGGTGGCGGTCCACGCAGTTGCTGACCCGGATCGCCACCGTCTTCCAGGATCCCGAACATCAGTTCCTCACCGGGAGCGTCCGCGCCGAGGTCATGCTCGGCCCCAGGGCGCTCGAGCGCAGGGGCGCCGACATGACGGCCCGTGCCGACGCGCTGCTGGAGCGCCTGCGGCTGGCGCACCTGGCCGAGCGCAACCCCTACACCCTCTCCGGCGGGGAGAAACGCCGGCTGTCGGTGGCGACCGTGCTGATCACCCGACCACAGCTGATCGTCCTCGACGAACCCACCTTCGGGCAGGACCGGCGAACCTGGCTGGAACTGATCACGCTGCTCTCGGAGATCGCCGACGGCGGAACCGCCGTCGTCGCGGCCACCCACGACGAGGACTTCGTCGAGCTCATCGCCGACGAACGCATCGAGCTGGACCCACCGGGCGGCGGGGGTCGCGCCCGGTGACGACACCCCGCCCGGCGCCGCGCGCCGACATCAACCCCGTCGCCAAACTCCTGACCGCCGCGGTGATCGCCGTCGTACTGGTGCTCAGCGTCGACTGGGTGTCGGCGCTGACCGCGCTGGTGCTGGAGATCCCCCTGTTCCTGGCCCTCGGCGTGCGCGGACGCCCTGCGCTGGTCCGCGGGGCGATCGTCACCGTCGCGGCCGCGTTGACCGCGCTGACCAACCTGCTCTACGGCGAGCCCAGCGGCACCGTGCACTGGCACTTCCTGCTGGTCAACGTCAGCGACGGCTCCATCGACCTGGCCCTGGCGATGTTCCTTCGGGTGCTGGCCATCGCACTGCCGTCGGTGTTCCTGTTCGTCGATGTCACCCCGACCGAACTGGCCGACGGTCTGGCTCAGGTCCTGCGGCTTCCCGCGCGGTTCGTGGTCGGGGCGCTGGCCGGACTGCGGCTGGTCGGGCTGCTGCGCCAGGACTGGCAGTACCTGGGCTACGCCCGGCGGGCCCGCGGCGTCGCCGACAAGGACCGGGTGCGCCGCGTGCTCGGACAGGCCTTCGCTCTGCTCGTCTTCGCGCTGCGCCGCGGCTCGAAACTGGCCACCGCCATGGAGGCGCGCGGGTTCGGCGCCCACCCCACCCGGACCTGGGCCCGGCCGTCGACGTTCGGCGGCCGTGAGGTGGCCCTGCTCAGCGCCGGGCTGGGGATCGCGGCCGCGGCCGTCGCCGTGTCGATCGCCGCGGGAACCTGGGACTTCATCGGCCGCTGAGCCGCCACCGGCTGAGCACCCCCACCGATTGCTGGGGTGGTCTGTCAGTACATGGATAGGTGGGCACTGGTTGGGCAATCCAGAAAGGGCGATCGTCGGTGATGAGCATCGACGACGACTTTCCGAGGAGGACGCTATGAAGCGAATCGTGACCCTGGCAGCGCTGACGGCGGCGACCATCCCGCTGGGGATGTGGAAGGCGACCCCGGCCGGCGCCCAGGAGCAGCAGCCGATGGAGATCTCGCGTGCCGACAGCCGGCCGGCCTCGCCGGGCCCCGCGGAGACGTTCACCGGTGAGGTCAGCGTGACGCCGCTGTTCGACCCCAACGAGGTGCGCAGCACCGGCGCCGGTGAGGTGACCTTCACCCCGTCGGCGCGCAGCGCCTGGCACACCCATCCCGCGGGCCAGACGTTGATCGTGACCTCGGGTACCGGATGGGTGCAGCAGTGGGGCGGCGAGAAGATCCAGATGAACCCGGGCGATGTGATCTGGACCCCGCCCGGCGTCAAGCACTGGCACGGCGCCACCGATACCGAGTCGGTGACCCACATCGCGCTGCAGGAGCCGGTGGACGGCAGTGCCGTCGAGTGGATGGAACACGTCAGCGACGACCAGTACCTGGGCTGACGGCTCGACCGGCTGCCCGAGAGAGGACTCCTCATGAAGATGCCCCGATGGACCCTGCTGGCCGCGGCGCTCACCACCGTCTCGATCGGGACGGCGGCCTGCGGCCAGAGCGACAACGGCTCGACCGCCGACACCGGCGAACAGTCGTCGGTCAACCTCGAAGCCGTGTCGCCCGCCCTGGCCGACTACCGCGACCAGATCGTCGAAGCCGAACTGTGGCAACGCCCCGGGCTGTCGGCCCGCGACCGCAGCGTGGTCACGGTCGCCTCGTTGATCGCCCGCAACCAGACCGTGGATCTGCGTGAGCAGATCTCCACCGCCCTGGACAACGGGGTGACCGCCGGCGAGCTGTCCGAGATCATCACCCACCTGGCCTTCTACGCCGGCTGGCCCAACGCGCAGGCCGCGGTCGCCGCCGCGGAGCCCGTGTTCGCCGAGCGCGACATCGAGAGCGACGCATTACCCTCTGCTGCCCCGGAATTGCTGCCGCTGGACCAGGAGGCCGAGGCTGCGCGCCGGGCCACCGTGCAGGAGAACTACGGCGGGGTGTCCCCCGGCGTCGAGCAATACACCACCGATGTGCTGTTCACCGACCTGTGGCTGCGCCCCGACCTGGAACCGCGTGACCGCAGCCTGGTCACCGTCAGCGCGCTGGTCGCCAACGGACAGGTCAACCAGATCCCCTTCCACCTCGGCCGGGCCATGGACAACGGCCTGACCCAGGAGCAGGCCGGCGAGGTGCTGACGCAGCTGGCGTTCTACGCCGGCTGGCCCAACGTGTTCTCCGCGCTGCCGGTCTTCCGCGACGTCTTCGACAGCCGCGGCAACTGAGCGTCTCCGTCAGAAGAACGAAAGGA